>DASXOP010000001.1:0-2163 GCA_036494265.1 Caulobacteraceae bacterium
CGGCTCTGCAGGACGCGGCTTCGGTCGCGGCCCTGATGATCACCACGGAGGCCGCGGTGGTCGAAGCGCCGAAGAAGAACAGCGCCCCGCCGGCGATGCCGGGCGGCGGTATGGGCGACATGGACTTCTAGTCCATCCAACCCCGGGCACTTCAGGAAAGGGCGGAGCTCCGGCTCCGCCCTTTTTCTTTGCCTCCTCCCTCGCCCGAAGAGGCGGGGGAGGTGGATTTGGGCGTGTAGCGGCCAAAGACGGAGGGGGCGCTTAGCGCCAGCCTCCGCCAGACGCCCGCTCCGTCAGCCGCCCCCGCCTTCGCGGGCGCGTCTGCCACCTCCCCCGCCTCTTCGGGCGGGTGAGGAGAATGCGGCTATTTCGCCCGGAACCGCGGCGTGTATGGGAGCGGCACCGGCCGGCCCGCGGCCAGGCGGCTGATGGCCAGGCCGAAGAAGCTGGAGCGATTCATGCCCATCTCGGCGGCGGTGCGGTCGACCCACTCGATCAGGCTCTTGGGCAGGTAGACGTTGACCCGCTCCGAGGGGTCCGGCGGCGTCGCGCCGACAGCGACGTAGCCGATCAGGTCGCACCCGTCCGGCAGCTCGATCCGCGCCACCGACGTCGGCTCCGGCAGCGGCTGGTCGCGCTCGGCAAGGCCCTGCATGGCCTTCACGCAGCGCCTCCGAGCCCCGCGCCATCGCTTCTTCCTCGGAATGGCCTGCGACCGCCACGCCCGGATAGTCGGGGAACCACAGCCCCACCGCCCCGCGCTCACCCCGTTCCAGCACCGCCGGATAGAACCGCTGCGCCATGCCGAGCCTCCTTGCGTGTGTGATTTAACACACAGAGCGATCAAGTCGAAGTCGGTTGATCTCCTCACCCGCCCGCAGAGGCGGGGGAGGTGGCAGACCGCGCAGCGGGCTGACGGAGGGGGCGTCTGGCAGAGTCCGCGCCAAGCGCCCCCTCCGTCTTCGGCCGCTCCGCGCCCGAATCCACCTTGTCTGTTGAAGGGCTGCTAGCTTGGCTGGGTCTTCCGGGACGTCCGCCTGGTGTTTGCGCACCAGGCGGACAGCCGTCGGAGGGGCCGTATCCACCTGAGCCTTGCGGGCTGTGGGGGAGCAGGGCCGCCGTCGGCGCTTCATGACCCGGATGGTTGCAGGGACGCGAGGGTCCGAAGCCACAAGGAGGGGTCGATGGAGCAAGGTGAGCGTAGCACGAAGATCGCGGGGATCGATGTGGCCAAGTCCAAGCTGGACGTTGCGCTGCATGGCGCCGAGGCGACGATCGAGGTGAAGAACAGCGCCGATGGGTTCGATGAGCTGGGTTGCTGGCTGGCGGCGCATCGGGTCGAGCGCGTTGGTCTGGAAGCCACGGGCGGCTACGAGCGGTCGGTGGTGACGTGGCTTCGCTCGCGGGGCCTGGAAGTGGTGGTCCACCAGCCGCTGGAGGTGCGCCTGTTCGCGCGGCTAAAGCGACGCAGAGCCAAGAACGACCGCATCGATGCAGCGCTGATCGCTGCGGCGACGGCGCAGGTCGATCAGGTCAGAGCGGCGTCAGATCCCCGTCTGGCGGAGCTGGCCGAGCGCCTGACCGCTTACGAGCAAGCCAGCGAGCAGGTGGTGATGCTTCGGACCTGTCTGGAGCACGTCACCTTGCCGGACCTGAAGGCCGACTACCTGGCGCGGATCGGCGAGGCGCAGGTCTGGAAAGCGGCGCGGCTGGCCGACGTGGTCCGTCGTATCAAGGCCATGCCGGACCTCGCCGCCAGATACGCGCTCTTGATGTCGCTGCCCGGCGTCAGCGTCGTGGTCGCCGCCAGCTTGGTCATCCGCATGCCCGAACTCGGCGCGCTCAGCCGCGGCCAGGCCGCCAGCCTGATCGGCGTCGCCCCGTTCGACTTCGACACCGGCCTGTTCCATGGACAGCGCCACATCGCCGGCGGCCGGAGCCGACCGCGCCGCATGCTCTACCTCGCAGCGCTCGCCGCCAGTCAGCACGATCCCGCGCTCAAGGCCTTCGCCATGCGCCTTAAAGCCCTCGGCAAAAAACCCAAGGTCGCCATCGTCGCCGTCATGCGAAAGCTCATCGAGGCCGCAAACCTCATCCTCGCCAGAGGAACCCCCTGGACGCGGACAAAGACAGCCTAATCTTCAACATGGTTGCTCCCCCGCC
>DASXOP010000002.1:0-27045 GCA_036494265.1 Caulobacteraceae bacterium
CCCCGACAACGCCCTGCTGTTCGTCGACGAGAGCCACCAGACCGTGCCGCAGATCGGCGCCATGTACCGCGGCGACTACCGGCGCAAGTTCACCCTGGCGGAGTACGGCTTCCGCCTGCCCAGCTGCCTCGACAACCGCCCGCTCAAGTTCGAGGAATGGGAGGCGATGCGGCCGGACAGCGTGTTCGTCTCCGCCACCCCGGCCAAGTGGGAGCTGGACAAGACCGGCGGCGTCTTCGTCGAGCAGGTGATCCGGCCCACCGGCTTGATCGACCCGCCGGTGGAGGTGCGCCCCGTCAGCAAGACCGCGGATGGCAGCTTCTTCAGCCAGGTCGACGACGTGATCGCCGAGTGCCGCGACGCCGCCAAACGCAACTACCGCACCCTGGTCACCGTGCTGACCAAGAAGATGGCCGAGGACCTCACCGAGTACATGCACGAGCAGGGCATGCGCGTGCGCTACATGCACTCCGACATCGACACCCTGGAGCGGATCGAGATCATCCGCGACCTGCGCCTGGGCGCCTTCGACGTGCTGGTCGGCATCAACCTGCTGCGCGAGGGCCTGGACATCCCTGAGTGCGGCCTGGTCGCCATCCTCGACGCCGACAAGGAGGGCTTCCTGCGCTCCGAGACCAGCCTGATCCAGACCATCGGCCGCGCCGCGCGCAACGTCGACGGGAAGGTGATCCTCTACGCCGACAGCATCACCGGCTCGATGGAGCGGGCGATGGCCGAGACCAGCCGCCGCCGCGAGAAGCAGGCGGCCTACAACGCCGAGAACGGCATCACCCCGGAGAGCATTCGCAGCCAGATCAAGGACATCCTGGCCAGCCCCTACGAGCGCGGCGGCCGGGTGATCGTCGACGCCGGGGTCGCCGAGGAAGCCCGCCCGTTCCTGGGCCACAACTTCCAGTCCACCCTGCGCGACCTCGAAAGCCGCATGCGCAAAGCCGCCGCCGACCTCGAGTTCGAGGAGGCGGCGCGGCTGCGCGACGAGGTGAAGCGCCTGAAGATGCTCGATCTGGAATTCGCCAACGAGGTGTTCACGCCAGAGGGCGAGGCGGTGGACAAAGCGGCGCCGGGGCGGCTGAAGGCGGCGGCGCGGGCGGAAGCAGCGGAACGGTTCAGGAGGGGCGGGCGGGCGAAGGGGCGGCGGTAACTTCCCTAGAGCGCACCTAGTTACAACGCAGAGCAGGTAGGCGAACTGCCTGTTTACAATTTTGGCAGAGTCACTTCAGGGTGTCGCCGACGTCAGCGTCGAAATGCCGCCGCCATATTGGAATCGGGCAGTCTTCAACTTTGTCGGAAGAACGAAAAACGGCCGAACCTACAAGGCGCCGGCTGCCAGCGCTTAAGGTCAGGCAGTGGATAGATGGCTGGGCAAACGTAGATTTCGACCCAAGCGAGCACCGCAAGCGCCCGGAACCTCACTTCTATATCTTCTCACTTCCCGCTCAGGAATTGCGACGGCTAACGGGTATCGCCCGGCGTGAGGCGAAGGATGCGGCCCCGCGAACAGCCGATCTTGGCATTCAGCGGGCTCACGACCCGGAACGCTCAGATGAAATAGCTCGATTTGTCGAGTTCGGCTATCCATGGTCGACCCTTAGCAAGGCACGCCGTAAGAGCGAAGAGTTTAATGACCTAAGAAAACCCGGCTGGCTGCCGACAGCTATTGTAATTAATATACTCACTGCAGTCGACAGGCGACAGGGCGTAGGTGTATCCGAACGCGACCTAGTCGAAATCGATGATGCGAGCTCCGGCGTTTCTCACGTTTCGCTTCCCTATCAGAAATGGTCAAATTCCTGGTGGCCCGATTCCTTGCCTCCATTTGAGGTCATTGATGGACAACACCGTCTATGGTCGTTCGGCTCCTCTAGCCTTCTTTCAGAGTTCGAGGTTCCGGTCGTGGCCTTTCACGGCCTGGACATTAGCTGGCAAGCCTATCTCTTCTGGACAATAAATATCAAGCCTAAGAGAATAAACCCGAGCCTAGCATTTGATCTATACCCGTTGCTGCGTGCCGAGGATTGGCTAGAGCGGGGCGAAGGTCACTCAGTCTATCGGGAGACGCGTGCCCAAGAACTCACTGAGATTTTATGGTCGCATGAATCTAGCCCCTGGTACGACCGCATAAACATGCTGGGTGAGAAGAAGAACCCTTGGGTCACACAATCGGCTTGGGTAAAGTCGCTTTTGGCGACCTTGGTCCGACCTTGGGAGGGGCGTGGCCGCCGTCTTGGTGGGCTCTTCGGGTCAAGGCTCACCGAGGAGAGCGATGTGCTTGGTTGGAGTCGTGCTCAGCAAGCCGCTTTTCTAATCTTCTTTTGGCAGCAATTTTCAGAGGCTGTCGAGAAAACAAAAGCCGCATGGGCGACGGCAATTCGAAACGAGTCTCAGGCACGAGCCGCGCGTGCGCCTCCCGGCAATCCCGCGTTCTTTGGTCAGTACTCACTAATCATGACGGATCAGGGCGTCCGCGGCATTCTTCACGTGCTAAACGATATGTGTTTCATGATGGCAGCCCGGTTGCACATGAATGAATGGACGGCAAAAGACAGAAACGCCAAAAATGATACGACAGCAGTCAGCAATGAGATCGACGCAATACGTACGTTGCCGATGTCCAAGTATCTTGGCGAATTGGCTGTTAAGTTGTCAACATTTGACTGGAGAACTAGTGCCTTTCCCAACCTCGCACCAGATCAGCGCATGATAAAATTAGTATTCCGGGGAAGCAGTGGTTACAAAGAAATCAGAGCTCAGTTGATCGACCACCTGGCGGCAGGCGGGGCTGACGACGTCAGCGCGGCTGCCCAACGCCTCAAGAACACGGCGTGAAATGCCGACCAACCCGGCGACGCTTGAGGCCGTCGATAAGACTCGGATCTCTAAGGTTGACAGCGAAGTTGTCGGGGACATCGCTTTGTCTCTCAGGCGATTTGTCGGTGCGGGTCGGTGGGTTGGTAAAGGCAACAGGTATGGCGTCAGAGGCGCGGCTGAAAAGATTGCGCGAGAGGTAAAGAGCGGGGGAGTTAAGGATCAGCGACAGTTGGGGCAGTACATTGTCGCGAGCTGCGCTTTGCACTGCAGCGACGGTTGGGGTTATCTCGGCAGGGCAATCAGTGCGACAATTGTAGGAGATTCGAGGCGAGCTTTGCATTTGGGTTACTACGCCGAGCTACGCGCCGCACTGTCGATACTGGCCTCAGCGGGCATCGGTGTCTTCAACACCAAGCACTTCGTAATCAGCGGCCCGGGAAAAGTTACGAAGTTAAAATATGGCCGAGGAACACACGAATTCGTTTGGCTTGCGCTGAAGCATTGGAGCTCGTTGCCGCGTTCAGGAGCGCTATTCTCCGAGATCGTCCGCCCCGGCGGTATAGGTCTTGACAATTGGCTGCAAACTATCGGTGGAAGCAAAGCTGTCGCTCCGCAGGTGAGGCGTTGGTTTTTGCAATGGGGCATGGATATTTTCTCCCTGACTGAGGACCGAAACGCAAGAAACGAGAACAGTTATCGTCCTGACGGGATACCTGAGACGGTCGCAATTAGTTGTGCGGACGGGCTCAATTTCGTGAGGCGGTTTTGGGAAGCGTTCGAACCAGCGAGTTCGTCGCGATTCGGTGAGATCGATCGTAGCATTTTGAGGGTCGCGCTCGAGCGTGCTTACACGGGAAGGACCGGCCAGACGCCAAGCCCCACGTCGCCCGCCTACCGGCGCTTCATTGCGAGGGCTGTTGACCAGCAAGGCTACAGCGGCCAACTCAGAAGCGAATGGATAGCGTTCTTGTTGCGACAATCGACCTCGCAAGATGTTGAACCTATTCGGCTGTCTTCTGAGGACGCGGACTCCGACATGGGAGTGCTGGCAGTTATTTCACGTGCTGCACTCCTCCTTCGGATGGCGTCAGGCGCATCATCATCGCTGTTGAGGACGGTTGAGCCCGATTGGAAGAGGTACGCGTTTTGGTACGATTTACTTGGCGAGCAGAGGGGACTTTGGATCGGCAAGTGGGAAGGTGGTAGTTTCACCGACCTGTGGGCCGATGTCAGTGTCACGTTGGACGACCTAGCCGTATACCAGGACGCGCACCTTCCACAGACGCAGAATTCAATCGGCGTTTCCAGTGTCGTCCCAAATTTGGCT
This sequence comes from Caulobacteraceae bacterium, assembly GCA_036494265.1. Lineage (GTDB taxonomy): Bacteria > Pseudomonadota > Alphaproteobacteria > Caulobacterales > Caulobacteraceae > Acaudatibacter. Next base: position 4,157 of record DASXOP010000002.1, read on the forward strand.
GGCGTCATGGGGACTTATGAGAGGGTGGCCCTCTGGAGTTTGCTAGACAACTGACGTCATCCATCTATTCCGCAGCGACGGTAGAGTTGTAAGCGTACGTTTTCCACGTTGGTGCATAGTCACCGTCCGCCTGGTTGCCCCAGGCCCGCCACTTCTTCCGCTCGCCCCTCGCAAACAACTCAAGATAAGGCCCCGGGGAGCAAGCCTCAATCAGTTCGTACTGCTCGTCGGGTTTGCGGCTGTGTTCGCGCTTCCGCGTTTCGATCATGTTCACCTGGCGGCGACCGGGAGCCAGCGTGCGGGGTTTTTTTCCCCGGACGCCGAAGAGGATCACCTCGGTGACATTGCGAAAGTAGAAGCCGACACCACGGCCGTCAGAGCCCCCATCCTTGCGGACCTTGTGCCAAATCAGGTTGGATTTGTAGCTGAAGCCCCACGCGCGCATCACCTGAAGCGCTTCAGGCAGCAACGCATTGGGCGCCCAGAGGTACAGGTGCGCCGTCTGTGCGGCGACAGTTTCTACCGGTAGTGCACAGATGTCATCGAGCGTCATAGTCTCATAGCGCAACCGCTGCCGATACTCTGGCGCGATCTTCCCGGTCCGGAGCCGAAACTGCCACGGCGGATCGGCCAGAATGGTCGCGAAGCGTGCGTCGCCGACTTGTGCCGTTAGATCCTGTGCGGCTTCGTGGCCGATCGCGGAGACTGGCATACTGACTGATCGAAACCGTATCGATTGATCGGACGGGCAATATGTTCTATCTTTGTTCGAAGTGCGATTCGCAATCGCTAAGTCGTACCAGAATCCCAATTTCCAGCTGGTGCACCGATCAGAATCGCCGCTCGATTCGCGACGATCACTTTTGAGAGGGCCTCTGCATGCAGTCCCCAGGTAGCTTCACCAAGAATCTTGGGTTCGGCGACGCCGGCCTGGCGCTCGTCTATCGTGCGATGAGCAGCGGCTTCGAACATGAGCTCGCACCGATAAGTCGGAAGCGCTGGCGGCTGGCATGCAACGCGCTCGACAACGACCGGCAATTGGTCGTTCTCAATTTTTTCCTGTGCAACGACGGCGACAACGTGGTGCCTGACGAGTTGGTTCGGCTTGCACTCCAGACGCCGTATTCTCCCACCTGGGATCGGACCGCCCTCTTCACCCTCAATCTTGGTCAACCCGGCGTCGGCCTCAGAATGGGGATCCGAGGGTCGACGGCGTGGGCCAACGAGTTCATCCGGAACGTTGTGGCGACTGCAGATGGCACTTGGGACTACTCGAAAATCGATCGTGGGACCTTCGACCGCTTTCTAGAAGTCAACATGCACGCGACCCCGAAGAGCCGAACGAAAGTGCGTAGCAACTACCTCTACATTTTGGAGCTTTGTGGCATCACTCCCCGCCGCCTGTTGAGTCGCGAATTGGACCCAGAGACATGGGTTCCGAGCGCGCTCTACGTCGCCTGGGATCGTTACATGATCTGCGGAGTTCAGTTGGACCTCTCGCTGTTGGCGGCTGCGATCCGAGACGAACTGCACAAGGTAGCCGGCGTGGAGGTCGGCACCTTTTGGGACATCGCCAACCGGGAGATCGGCAACTACATCGCTTCGGGCGGCATCCGCCGCTTCGACTAGCGCTAGCGTTCTCAGACCGCCGCCGAGTTGTGGGCGTAAGTCTTCCAGGTGGGCACGTAGTCCGTATCGGCTTGGTTGCCCCATCCCGCCCAGCCTTCGCGCTCACCGCGAGCGAATAGTTCGAGGTAGGGGCCTGGAGAGCAGGCTTCGATGACATCGTATTGCTCATCCGGCTTGCGGCTGTGTTCGCGCTTGCGGGTCTCGATCATATTCACTTGGCGACGGCCTGGCGCCGCTGTGCGAGCGTTCTTTCCGCGCACTCCGAAGAGGAGCACCTCCGTCACGTTCCGAAAGTAGAACCCAACGCCACGCCCGTCCGACCCACCGTCTTTGCGGATCTTGTGCCAGATCAGGTTGGATTTGTAGCGAAAGCCCCAAGCTTCCATGACCTTCAGCGCATCAGGCAGAAGTGCGTTCGGTGTCCAAAGGTAGAGGTGGGCAGTATCGGCGAGGCTATCGGCGACCGGCATCTCGACAATCTCATCCAGGGTCATTGTTTCGTAGCGCGACAGGCGCCGATGCTCAGGTGCGACCTTCCCTGTTCGGTTCTCGAACCGCCACGGTGGGTCAGCCAACACGGTCGCAAACGGGCCTTCGGGCAGGCGTGGCAGCCCGTGACGTGTCAGCAAACCACTCATTCTCAGCGCGACCCCGAAGCATCGTCGAAGCCCAACAGAACGAATGACCATGGTTAAAAAGGCGTTACGATCACGGAGATCCATAACTGAATCAATCGGATCCGGCGATGATCGTCACTACGACTCGAACTTTCCGGGAGCCGGGGGCGGGGTATGTCAGCGGCTCGCAGCGGGCGCGGGTGTTTACTGAGAGCTGGGTGGCGGCGCATCTTTTCTGCCCAACTGCGGCGAGCGGCGGGTCGCGCGGCAGACGGCGAACAACCCGGTCGGCGACTTCTATTGCGGGCAGTGCCGCGAGGAGTTCGAGCTGAAGTCGCAGCGCGGGCGGTTCGGGCCGAAGGTGGCGGACGGCGCCTACGGCGTGAAGATGCAGCGGCTCTCGTCCGACACCAGCCCGAACCTGATGCTGATGAACTACGACCTGGCGCGGTTCGCGGTGACCGACCTGTTCTTCGTGCCGAAGCACTTCTTTACTCCGGCGATCATCGAGGCGCGGCCGCCGCTGTCGCCGACCGCGCGGCGCGCCGGCTGGGTCGGTTCGAAGATCGTGCTGCGGGACGTGCCGGAGAGCGGCAAGGTCTGGTTCATCCGCGGCGGCGCGGCGCTGGAGCCGGAGGCAGTGCGCGAGCAGTGGCGCTCCACCCTCTTCCTCCGCGACACCGGGCTGGGCGCGCGGGGCTGGCTGATCGAGGTGATGAAGGGGGTCGAGGGGCTGGGGCGGGAGAGCTTCACCCTCGCCGACGCCTACGGCTTCGAGGCCCGGCTGGCCGCGCTCTACCCCGACAACAACAACGTGCGCGCGAAGATACGCCAGCAACTGCAGGTGCTGCGCGATCGCGGCTGGCTCGAGTTCCTGCGCCGGGGGCGGTACCGGGTGCGGGCGGCGGTCTGACCCTCTCTAGCCCGCTCATCCCGACGTACGTCGGGACCCAGGCAGGCGCTTGCGGGGTCAACCACGAAGGACACTAAGAACACGAAGGCCTTGGTGTGCTTCGTGAGCTTCGTGGTGATCGAACCTCCTGTCTGGGTCCCGTCGTTCGGGATGAGCGGGTTGGTGGGGCGTGAGGGGTACGGTGGGAAGAAACTTCGGGTAACTGGTAACTTTTGCTTTGCGGCGATTCAAGCGCGTGGTTGCTGGGTGGGATGGGATGCGCAGTACGAAACTGGAGCGATGGCGGAGGCGGGCGGGATCAGGGGTGGGGGACCGTAAAATACGGTGCAACTGCGGTCGGTGGGCGCTCGCGCGGCGGGCGGACGGTGCGGGATCTGAGGGGTGATTGGCGCGGCAGGCGCGGCGCAGGCGATCGCGATTTCGCCTCAAGCTTAACGTGTGCTTTAGCGCCGCCGTGTCAAATCGCGCATCGACCGCGGGGGTGCGCCGAAAACGATGGGTGATCTGACAGGCAATCCGCCGTTCGGGATGAGCCCGGCGCTGCCGGCGTTTCACCGCGCGACGCGGATCTCCGAAGCGATGTTCGGGGACGTCGAGGCATGCGTGGCGCTGGTCGACGGCGATCGGGTGTGGCGCAGCGGCGGCAGCCTGGTTGGCACCGAAACCGCGCCGACCGGCGTGCTCTTCGTGATCGAACGCGGCAAGGGCGCGTGGCTCGACGACCTGGAGGCCGACCCAGCGCTGATGGCCGGTATCGACCCGACGCGGCCGCATGCCCGGTTCTGGGCCGGGGCGCCGGTGCGGCTGGCGGACAGCTCCATCATCGGCGTGCTGACGGTGATGGGCGTGGCGCCGCGCGCCTACGACAAGCAGATGGCCGCGCGGCTGCAGGACCTGGCCGACAGCATCGGCGACGAGTGCGAGCGCGCCAAGGCGGCCGAGCAGGCGCAGATCCGCGATCGCCAGCTGAAGCAGGCGCGCGAAGTGCTGGCCGCGTTCGTCGGCTCGGTGCCGATCGAGTCGGTGATGACCGACAAGGACTACCGGGTGCTGACCGCGACTCCGCGCTGGCTGGAGGCGCTGGACGTGACCGAGGCTGAGGCCGTCGGCAAGACCTTGCACGAGATCAACCCGGGCGCCTTCGCCCACTTCAAGGCGGCGTTCGATCGCTGCCTGGCCGGCGAGACGGTGAGAGACCCGCGAGTGCGGATCATAACCAATGAGCGTCGCAAGTGGATGAACCTGGAACTGACCCCCTGGCGCGACGAGACCGGCGAGATCGCTGGCGTGGTCAGCGCCGCGCACGAGGTGACCGACACAGTGGCGGCGATGCGCACTTCGGAGCGCACCCAGCAGCGCCTGCAGCTGGCGACCGAGATGGCCAACATCCAGGTCTATGACGTCGACTACCATCGCCGCTCGATCGTGACGTCGGGCAAGCTGTTGTTCCCGCTGGCCGAGGCGGAGGACAAGAAGATCGTCGACGCGGTGTTCAGCGACGAGGGTGTCGCGCGCTTCGTCGATCCGCGCGACCGCGAGCGGGTGGCCGAGGCCTCGCGCCAGTTCAATAAGGAAGGCGTCCCCTACCAGGTCGAATACCGCGTGCTGCGCGACAACGGCGAGGAGTTCTGGATCGCCGAGGTGATGCAGGCGATGCGCAACGAGAACGGTAACGCCAAGCGCGTGATCGGCGCGATGCAGGACATCACCCAGCGCAAGCAGGCCGAGCGGGCGCTGATCCAGGCCAAGGAAGACGCCGAGGCGGCGAACCTGGCCAAGAGCACCTTCCTGGCGACGATGAGCCACGAGATCCGCACGCCGCTCAACGGCGTCCTCGGCATGGCCCAGGCAATGGCCGCCGATCCACTCGATGCCGAGCAGCGCGAGCGGCTCGACGTGATCCGGCAGTCCGGCGAGACGCTGCTGGCGGTGCTGAACGACGTGCTCGATCTCTCCAAGATCGAGGCTGGCAAGCTGGAGCTGGAAGAGGCCGAATTCGACCTCGGCGAAGTCTCCCGCTCCGTGCACGCCGCCTTCTCGGCGGTGGCCGCACAGAAGGGCGTCGACTTCCGGCTGAAGGTGACCCAGGCGGCCGAGGGCGCCTATCGCGGCGACGCGACCCGGGTGCGCCAGGTGCTGAACAACCTGGTCTCCAACGCGCTGAAGTTCACTGAGGCCGGCCGCGTGGCGGTGACCATCGGTCGCCAGGGTGGGTCGCTGACCCTGACCGTGACCGACACCGGCATCGGCATGAACCCTCATCAGCAGGCGGCGCTGTTCCAGAAGTTCGAGCAGGCCGACGCCTCGACCACGCGCCGCTTCGGCGGCACCGGTCTGGGCCTCGCCATCTGTCGCGAGCTGGTCGAACTGATGGGCGGCCGCATCCAGGTGACCAGCGCCGAGGGCGAGGGCTCGGTGTTCGTCGCCACCCTCCCCCTCATCCGCACGTCCAGCCAAGCGGCGGCCGTCGTGACCGTTCCGGCCGAGGCCTACCCGGTCGGCAAGGCTTCGGGCCTGCGGGTGCTGGCGGCGGAGGACAATCCGGTCAACCAGCTGGTGCTGAAGACCCTGCTCTCGCAGGCCGGGATCAATCCGGTGATGGTCTCCGATGGCGTCGACGCGGTCGCGGCCTGGGAGAAGGGTCAGTGGGACGTGATCCTGATGGACGTCCAGATGCCGCGCATGGACGGCCCGACCGCGGCCCGCTTCATCCGCACCCGGGAGGTCGCCCAGAACCGGCCGCGCACGCCGATCATCGCGCTGACCGCCAACGCCATGACCCATCAGGTCGCCGAGTACCTCGGCGCCGGGATGGACGGCTTCGTCGCCAAGCCGATCGAGGTGAATCGCCTCTTCGCCGCGCTGGAGGCCGCGCTGACGGGGGCGACCGCGCCGGCGGAAGCTGCACAGGCAGGCTAGCGCCGCGCTCGATCCCAGGTGTAGCTTCTCGGCGGCAACACCAACCTCGAGCGGAAACACCCATGCGCTCCCACCTCTCGCTGGCCGTCGCGGCTGCTCTGACCCTGGCCAGCTTCGCCGCCAGCCCAGCCCTGGCCGCCAACTGCCAGACCAAGCACAGCGGCGCCTGCTCCAACCCCGGCACCAGCTGCGGCCCCCGCGCCGAGAATGGCTACTGCGAGACCGTAACCCGACGCTCCTACCGGGCCAGCAAGACGATCTGCGCCTGCCATCCCCGCCACTACTCGCACTAGCCGCGACGGCCCTCGCGTTTCGGCGAGGCGAATCCGCCGACCCGTGTTACCCCAGCGAAACAAACGGCGTCTTGAGCGCCGGCAATCCATGGGAGCAACGTATGCGGCGCGTTTTGGCGGGACTGGCGATCGGCGCGTTGATGCTGGCGGCGTGTTCCAAACCGGCTGAGAGCTCGAACGCGGCGAATGTGGCGACCAACACGGCCGCAGCGACGCCCGCAGCCGCCCCTGCGGCGCCCGCAACCCCGGCCGCAACCGGTCCAGCCGGACCGATCGCACTCGCCGATCTCCCGGCGCCGACGGCCGGCAAGTGGACGCGGGTCTCCACTCAGGACGGCGGTGCGCCGTCAACCGATCCGAAGTGCCTGAGCGGCAAGCCGATCGATCCGATGGAAGGACTGCCGATGAAGTGCGCCAAGATGGACGCCTCGCGCACGGCGACCGGCGGCTTCATGATCGTCGCCGAGTGCGCTAACAACGGCATCAACGCCAAGCTGACGCTGGCCGGCGAAGGCGACTTCAGCAAGAGTTTCAGCACCGACGCCACCATGGTGATGACCGGTGGCCCCGGCGGCGACCTGACCACTAAGAACCACTCGACCTACACCTACGTCGGCGGAACCTGCACGAAGCCGGCTGAGACGGCCAGGCCCGCCCGCTAAGGCGCGGGCTTGGTGTCGAGCGACAGCGGGGCCGAGGGGTCGTTGGGCGAGAAAGTGACGGTGATACGCACCTGCGCGCCGCCGACCGGGTCGCCGTCGATGGCGCGGGGCTTCATCTTGTAGTCGGCCGCCAGGTCGAGCGCAGCTTGGCCGAAGCCATAGCCGGAGGGCGCTTCTCCGGCGACATGGCACTCGGTCAGAGCGCCGGCGACCGTGACCACGCACTCGATCGCCGCGCCGCCGCGGATCTGATCCGACTGGGCGCGGGTGGGATAGGCGGCCTGCACCTGGGCGTCGGTCGGCTTCGTGACGATCGAGGACTGGGTGATCAGGTGGGCGACGCCAGTCACGTCCGGGGCGATGCCCGGCGGGTGCAGGCCGAAGTTGATCTCGATCTCCGCCGGCGGGCGGGTCGCCAGCTCGGGGTTGTCGATCTTCAGGTTGTCGGTCGCCTTGGCGGCCATGGCCAGCGCGGCGGCGCCGAAGCCTTGGCCGGCCGGACTCTCGGAAACCAGCTTGCAGTCCTTCAGGGCCAGGTGCGCATTGCGCGCGCAACTGATCTTGGCCTGACCTTCGACGCCGGCGGCGCGGGCCGCGGGCGGGTAGAAGACGAGCGCCGGGTTCTCCGCCGGCGATGCGGGCGCGGAGCTGGCCGGCGCGTGCGGCAGCGCGGCGTGAGCCGCGGGGGCGGGCTTTGCGGGATCCGCGAGCGCGGGCGCGGCCACAAAGGCGGCGAGAACACTGGCGGCGGCGAGGTGGGGGCGACAGGTACGCATCGGGACTCGCCTCCTCCGACCAGGCGCGGGCGGATATCAGCCCGAGCGGCGCTTGCCCGCAAGCCCGCCGAGCCACCCGCTTCGAGCGAAGCGGCCAGTTCCTCGGGGTCGATCCTCTCCAAGCACGTGTGACAGCCACCGGCGTCGCCGCAGAAATCCTCGCTATCGCCGGGGCGCCCTGTCAGTTAGGAAGGCCGCTTCACCGCAGCCGGACGCGCCAATGACGGCCGGCCATATCGGGGGGAAGAAACCCAATGAATTCCATGCTTTCGGTTCGTGCTGTAGTGTTCGGCGGCGTCCTGGCGCTGGCGGTCGGTTCCCTGGCCGGCTCGCAGCCGATGCCGACCCCGCAACACACCTACAAGGCCGCGGTCGCCGGCAAGTATGTGATCGACGCCAAGCACACCGGCCTGATCGCCAAGGTGCCGCACATGGGCTTCTCTTACTCGATCTTCCGCTTCCAGACCGTCGCCGGGTCGCTGGACTGGGATCCGGCCCATCCGGGCGCCGACAAGCTGAGCGTCACCGTCGATCCGAAGTCGATCGAGACCGCGCCGGTTGCAGGCTTCTCCGACGAGCTTTCCGGCGAGAAGTTCCTGAACGCGGTCAAGTTCCCGCAGATCACTTTCGTCTCGACCGCCTTCCACCCGAAGACCGCGACACACGGCACCGTCGAGGGCGACCTCAACGTCATGGGCGTGACCAAGCACGTGGTGTTCGACGCCGACCTGGTGGGCGCCGGTAAGGGCTTCCGCGGGCCGGTGATCGGGGTCACCGGCAAGACCACGATCGACCCGAAGGGCCTCGGCTTGCCGCCGTTCTTCAACGCGCCGATCGAGATCGATATCGATAGCGAGTTCGACGCGGCGGCCTGATCAGGCGGCGAGGGCTGCGATCTGTTCCCAGGTGGTGGCGGCGAAGCTGGGCCGGGCGCGCAGGCGTTCGAGCCACGGTTCGATCGCCGTGCCCTTGATCATCTCCGCCGCTTCCGGCGCCGATGAGACCAGGTCGATCTGGCTGCCGGCGTGGATGTCGGCGAGCGAGAACGTGTCGCCGGCCATGTAAGGGCTGGACTTCAGGAAGCCGGCCAGAACGTCAAAGCAATGCCGGGTCGCTGGGACGGCGGCGACCGCGGCGGCTTCATTGACCGGGAACCCGAGTTTCGGCGCGACGACACGGTTGAAGCCCAAGGTCTTGGCTGAGTTGTCGGCGAAGAAGTAGCAGTCGATGACGCCGATCACCTGATCCATCCGCGCCCGAACCTTCGCGTCGGCGGGAACCAGCGACGGTCCTGGATAGGCCGCGTCGATGTAGCGGATAATCGCTTGGGTCTCGTAGAGTGGGAAGCCATCGGCGTCGACCGCGGGGATGCGCGCGAACGGCTGGCGCGCCAGGTGCTCCGGCCCCCGGTGCTGGCCGGGAATGACCGGTGACAGACGGTATGGAACGCCTTTTTCGACGCAGGTGATGAAGACGGCGCGGCCGTAGGGGCTACCCGGGATGCTGTAGACAGTGATCATCTGGTGCTCTCCTTGATGTCAGGATGCGTTGGCTGTTTCGGCGGCGAACGCCGCGAGCAGGCCACCCCAACCTCCTTCGGCATCGAACATCGCTCGCGTGGCCTCGGCGCCTTCGCCCATCCGTTCCAGAAGGCGATGCTCCAGCACGACGCGGGTCCCCTCGCCTTCCGGCGTGAAGGTGACCTCGACTTCGGTGAGCAGGTCCGCGTCGTAGGTCCATTGGGCGCCGATCCGCCAGGCCAGCAGCAGTCGCGACGGCGGCTCCCAGGCCAGCACGTCGCCCCAGGGCCGCTCGGAGCCGTCTTCGAGCTTGCCGTACCAACGTCCACCCTCGCGCGGTTCGATCACCGCCTGCTTGAGCGGTGAGGCGCCGATCGAGTGGCTGCGCGGCCACCAGTGGTCGAACCGCTCGGTGAACACCTCGAACTCTCGCTGCGGCGAGACCGCAACGGTGACACTCTTACGGACCGGCGCCGGTTTGACGGTGAGGTTCATGGTTCGGCTTCCTCCTCGCCGCTGTCATTGACTTTGGTGCGCTCGACCTCAGCGGCGTACGCCGCGAGCGCCGTGTCCCAGAACCTATCGAGCCAGGCGCGCATGGCGCCCAGCCCCTTCGGGTCGATCGAATAGATGCGCCGGGCGCCGTCCTGGCGGTCGCTCACGAGGCCGGCCTCCTTCAGCACCTTCAGGTGTTGCGAGACCGCCGGCCGGCTGACCGGGAGCCCCTCGGCGATCTCGCCGACCGCCCGCGGCCCATCGGCGAGCCGCTCCATCACCTGGCGGCGCGTAGGATCGGCGATGGCGGCGAAGGCGGCAGTCCCGTAAGGCATGACTTACCGTAAGCGATGACTTACCGATACGTCAACAACTGAATCGCGGCGATGGCCGGATGTTTGACCGGCGTCGGGGCCGCTAGCCGAGGATCGTCACTGCCGCCGCCACCGCCGCCAGTGCGACCGCACCTGGCAGATGGCCCAATCCACGGTGACGGATCAGCGTGATCACCGCAGCCGTCAGGATCGCGATGCTGCCGATTGCACCTGCTCGCGACGTAGCCGGGATCAGCAGCAGCGATCCCGCTATCGCCTCGAGCCCGCCCGTCACCCGATGGAATCCGGCCGGATAGCCCCAACTCACGAAGGAGTCGCGGACCGATCTGGGGCCGACAAAGTTGACAACGCCCGCTCCGATCATCACGACGCCGAGGGCGATCGGAAGCCCGACGGCGATGAGATTGCCTATCGACATTGCCTAGTCCTCGTCTTTCTGACTGATGGAAACCGCTGTGTCATCGTGGCTGGCCAAGCGGCGCGACGGCGCCGATCTGGGTGAAGATGTCGAGGGTGTTGAGCTCGTCCCAATGCTCGACGAAGCGTCCGTCCTCGACCCGCCAGATATCGATCGAGCGCATAGCGAAGGGGTTGCCAGTCGCCGGATATCCGAAGAAGTCGCCCGCGTGCGTCCCCTCGTAGCGATAGCGGCCCACTAGGCGCGAACCATCCGCCGACACGAAGACGTCTTCGACGGACACCTTCAGGTCGGGAACGCCGGCGAGGATCGCGCCGAAGGTCTTCTTGACGCCTTCCGAACCGGGTTCGGCAAAGGCGTTGTGGTTCACATAGCCGGGCGCGACGATCTCATCGAAGCGCGAGACGTCGTGACCCGACACGATCTCGGCGAAGAGATGGCCGAGCTTTAGAGGATCGGTTGACATTGATGCCTCCTTGCATAAACGAGACTTACTAGTCTCGTTTCAGCTACATAGCGAGACCGATCAGTCTCGTCAAGGACTACTGATGGACACCGCCGCCTCGCCGCGCCCCGGACGTGCTCTCGACCCCGCCAAACGCGAGGCGATCCTCGAAGGCGCGCGCGCCGTGTTCATGCGGGAGGGGTTCGCGCAGGGTTCGATGGATGCGGTCGCAGCCGAAGCCGGCGTGGCCAAGCAGACCATCTATCGCCACTTCCGATCGAAGGAGGCGTTGGTCGAGGCGCTGGTCGAGGCGATGTGTGCGCCGGAGGCCGTCCGACCGCCAACGGGGTCGCTGCCAGCCGGACAGCGGCTTCGCGACCTGCTGCTGACGTTCGCGGCTGGCGTCGCCAGTCCTGACAGCGTCCGCCTCTACCGCGCCATCGTCGCCGAGGCCGACCGGTTGCCTGAGTTGGGGCGTCTGTTCTGGGAGGCCGGGCCGCGTCAGGTCCGAGCGGCAATCGCCCTGCTATGGGCCGAAGAGCACGATGCCGCGACGGCGCAAATCGTCGCTGAGCAGCTCGTCCAGCTCGCGCTAGGCGACGCGTATCAGGAGCTGGTGCTGGGGACCGGGTCGCCCGGGCCAGAAGTTTTCGAGCATCAGATCGATGCGGCGCTCGCGCTCCTGGAAGCGCTGGGCAAGCGCCGCCGCTAGCTGGCGAGTTTGCGGGCGGCGGTGTCGCCGAAGCTGAGGCTTTCTTCGAAGTCGGCGAGGATGTCGACCAGTTCGGGCCCGGTGACGACCGGCATCTTGCCCTGCGGGAAGCGGAACCGCCAGAAGCTGACGATGTGACTGACCGCGCCCAGGCGTTCGCCCAGGTCGCAGAACATCGCCGGGGCGCTGAGCAGGAACTCGCGGAACGCCTGCGGCTTGCCGTCGATCAGGCTGTCGAACGCCGCGTCGTAGAAGCGCAGCGATTTGCGCGCCGCCTCGAGCGCGCCGAGGATCGAGCCCCGGAGCGCCGTACGCGCCTTGTCGATGTGGACCAGGGTTTCGGTGTCGCAGCCGCCGCGAGGCTTCACCTTGGAGATGGCGTCAGCCACCTTCGAGACGTCGGGAAGCGCCTCGGCCAGGGTCCATTTGTAGTAGAGGAAGCCCTTCCAGCAGAAGACGCCTTCCTGATACTCGCGCCGCTCCAGCCGCAGCGTCAGACGCAGCGGCTCAGTCTCGGCGTCGACGGCGTTGGACAGAATCTTCTGCACCAGCCGCGAGCCGCGACGCTCGCCGCCCTCCTGCTGTTCGGGCGTTTGCTCCACGCCGGCGTAGCAGAGGTCGATCAGCTTTTGCACCTCGCCGCCGACGAAGTTGAACATCCGCGACATGTCCGCGTCGGAGATCTCGAAGTAGCAGCGGGCCGGGTCGCGGCCGTGCCGTTTCAGCTGCTCGCGCAGCAGGAACGGGTCGAGCGACGGCAGCCCGTCGATGATGGTCAGCAGGTCGTTGTCCGCGCGGTCGACGTGCCAGTTGTCGCCCAGGAAATCGGCCATCATGTTGTCGAAGTTGATCTGGCCGAAGAAGACGAACCGTCCGCCCAGCTTCAGCTCTTCGCCATCGATCGGGATGATGATCTTGGTCGCGGTGCTACGGCCGTCGAAAAACAGCTCGCGCTCGTTACGGCGCAGCCGATGCTTCAGGATGATCGAGCGATTGAGGGTCTGGTTCTGGAAGAACGGCTTTTCGCTGTAGGCCGGATCGTTCTTGCGGCGCCGGTGCACCCGCAACAGGTTGAGCACCCGCGCCGTCGACGCACTCTCCTCAAGATGCGCCAGATTTCGCACCGTCCGATCGTTCACCGCAGCATCCCCGACATCTCAGCCGGGGCGCGGAATCGCCAGTCCGACCGATCTCAGCCGCGACTTTGCGTCGCGCCGCTTAGCGATAGCTTAATCGCTGCGATCAATTTCCAATTTCACACCTGTAGATATTTGGCGAATACCTCAACTCACGACGCCAGCGGCGAGTTCGGGGTGTCGCTGCAACCAGGAGACGGCATAACTGCAGATCGGCACGATGGTCGAACCTTCGGCTCTGGCCGCGGCGACGAGACCTTCCATGAACCGACCGGCGGCGCCGGTTCCGCGCAAGGCGATCGGCGCTTCCACGTGATCGACGATCAGTCGGGGCCCGTCGCGCCGGTAATCGGCGAACACCGTCTGGCCTTGCTCGACCATCTCGAAGCGATGACGCTCTGGGTTGTCATGTACTTCAGGCATGAAATCTCTTCCTTCTCGCCCTGAGGTGTGATCGCGACTATCCTTGAACTGCACAGATAGAGGCCCGAGGAGCCCGCCGCTATGCGCGTACCCCACCGGTTCTTGGCGCTGGCCACCTTGGCCGCGCTAGGCGCCTGCCACAAGCCGGCCCCCGCCCTGCCCGCCGCCAGCACCCCGATCGCGGTCGCCGCCGGGCCGCAGCAGGCCGCGGGCCTGTGGGCGCAGAAGGTGTCGGACCGCCGCGGCGTCAGCGTCACTCGCTACTGCCTCGACGCCAGCGCCGGCAGCGCGCTGGCGTCGTTCGATCGCAATCTTGGAAACCATTGCAGCCGCCATGACATGGCCCAGGCCGCGGACGGCAGCTGGCACTTCTCGACCAGCTGCGACATGGGCGCGGCCGGCAAGGTGGCGACCGAGGGCGTGATGCGCGGCGACTTCCAGACCCACTACACCGTCGAGGCGCACAGCCAGACGGTGGCGGCGACCGACGCCGCCGCGAACGGGCCAGGTCGGGTGATGGCCGACGTCAGCCGGGTCGGCGACTGCCCCTCGGACATGAAGCCGGGCGACGTTGTGCTGCCGGACGGCAGCCGCTCTCGGCTCGAGACGCTGGCGAGCCACGCCTGACCCTTCTCAACCTTCGTCGATTTTCAAAGATGCATTTGGAGCGAACCCATATGAAGCAAGCGATCCTGCTCGGCGTCGCCGCGGTGGCCCTCGGCGGCTGCAACATGATCCCCGGGCTGGGCGCCCCGTCGTCGCCGCAGCGCAAACCCGGCCTCTGGGAACAGACCCTGCAGGCCGATGCGCGGCCGAACCCGATCGTGACCCAGTGGTGCTTCGACGCCGCCTCGGACCGCCGCTCGCCGGTGCTGCGCAAGCCGCCGACGCGCCAGGGCCTTTGCGAGAAATTCCAGACCTCCAAGAACGGCGACGCTTATGTCACTGACTCGGTGTGCGGCTTCGGCGGGGTGAAGCTGACCACGCACTCCGAGCTGACCGGCGACTTCACCACCCACTACACAGTGGTCAGCACGCTCGATGTCAGCGGCTCGCCCGATCCGGCTCGCGATGGCCAGCACAAGACGACGCTGACCGCGGTCTACAAGGGCGACTGCCCAGCAGACATCGGTCCGGGCCAGGTCAAGCTGCCCGACGGCACGGTCGAGGACATGGCGGCGCTGCGGCAGCGCGGCGGCGGCTTTGGCGGCGGGCGCGGCGGCGGTGGCGGCGGTGGCAACGAGACCGGGGGTGGCAATGCGACCGGCGGTGGCAACGCCACCACCAACGCTACAAGCGGTGGCAATGCGACGGCGAGCGGCGGCAAGTAGCCACCGAGCGCGACCCAGCTACATCCGCTCGACCGCCATCGCGACGGCTTCGCCGCCGCCGATGCAGAGCGAGGCAAGCCCGCGCTGCTCGCCGCGCGCCTCCAGCGCCGCCAGCAGCGTCGCCAGGATGCGCGCGCCGGACGCGCCGATCGGGTGGCCGAGGGCGCAGGCGCCGCCATTGACGTTGGTCTTGTCGTGGTCGAGGCCGAGTTCGCGCATGGCGATCATCGCCACCACCGCGAAGGCTTCGTTGACCTCGAAAAGGTCGACGTCGCCGACGCTCCAGCCGGCGCGGGCCAGCGCCTTGCGCATCGCCGGCACGGGCGCGGTGGTGAAGAGGCCGGGCTCGTGGGCGTGCGCACCGTGGCCGGCGATGCGGGCGAGCGGGGTCAGGCCCAGCGCCGCGGCGGTCGAAGCGCGCATCAGCACCAGCGCCGCGGCGCCGTCGGAGATCGACGAGGCGTTGGCCGCGGTGATCGCGCCGTCCTTGGCGAAGGCGGGACGCAGCGACGGGATGCGCGAGGGGTCGGCCTTCAGCGGCTGCTCGTCGTCGGAAACCAGCGTGGCGCCGCCGCGGCTGGCGATCTCCACTGGGGCGATCTCGCGCTTGAACGCGCCGCTCTCGACCGCGCGCCGGGCGCGGGCGAGGCTCTCGATCGCGTAAGCGTCCATCTCGGCGCGGCCGATCTGGTAGGCGGCCGCGCTCTCCTCGGCGAAGGCGCCCATCAGCTTGCCGCTGTCGTAGGCGTCCTCGAGGCCGTCGAGGTACATCGAGTCCATCACCCGGTCGTGGCCGATGCGGGCGCCGGTGCGATGCTTGGCCAAGAGGTAGGGCGCGTTGGTCATGCTCTCCATGCCGCCGGCGATGACGATCTTCGCGCTGTCGGCCGCCAGCAGGTCGTGCGCCAGGATCGCCGCCTGCATCCCCGAACCGCACATCTTGTTGACTGTGGTCGCCTCGACTGACTTTGGCAGCCCGGCTTTCAGCGCCGCCTGACGCGCTGGCGCCTGGCCGAGGCCGGCCGGCAGCACGCAGCCCATCAGGATCTGCTCGACCGCGTCCGGATCGACGCCGGCGCGCTCGACCGCGGCCTTGACCGCCGCCGCGCCCAGCTCCGTCGCCGAGGCGCCGGCGAGCGCGCCCTGGAAGCCACCCATCGGCGTGCGGGCGTAAGAGACGATGACGATCGGGTCGGCGAGCATGGAGGACGTCCTTGGGATGCGCGGGAAGGTTCGCGCGCGGCTGTTTCTCTAGATAGGATCGCGGGCGACGCAACGGCAGACTTGCCGGGCAGCTTGGTGGGGGCGCCGACCTTGATCCGACTTCTGGCCTTCCTGGCCTTGCTTGCCGCCTCTGGACCCGCGCTGGCGCAGACGCCGATTCCGAAGTTCGACTACGACGCGGCCAAGCCGCTCTCCCCCACCTTCGGCGCCGGCCATACCCTGGCGCCCGGCATCCGCGCCTACGCGATCACCTTCCACTCCGAGGACCGCATCATCACCGGTGAGGTGGTCGAGGGCGTCGGCGAGCACTGGCACGGCGGGCTCCTCTGCGTGCACTGGCTGGGCGACGCGAAGACCACCAACCACACCGAGTTCGAGGCCGACGCCGCGATCCTCGCCCAGGTCGGCGTCACCTCGCTCCTGATCGACGCGCCCTGGTCGGACCCGCACTGGTTCCCAGCGCTCGGCAAGTCGGCCGACGCCGACATCGCCTTCAGCCGGGGCGAAGTGGTCGACCTTCGCCGCAGCCTCGACATGCTCGAGCAGCTGCCGAACGTCGATCCGGACCGGATCGGCGTCCTCGCGCACGATTTCGGGGCAATGTTCGCGATGATGTTGGGGGCCGTCGACCACCGGCCCAAGGCGTTCGTGCTGATGGCGCCGAACGATTCCCTTGGCGGCTGGTACCTCTGGGAGAAGACCATCCCAGATCGCGACGCCTACCTCGCCAAACTGGCGCCGTTCCAGATGGCGCCCTATGCGGCCCGGCTGGCCGCGCCCGGCGGGGTGATGTTCCAGGTCACCGACCACGACGACTACGTGACCAAGGCGCAGACCCAGGCGCTCTACGACGCGGTCCCGGATCCGAAATTCATCAGCTGGTTCCACATCTCGCACGCCCTCGACGACGGCTATGGCAGCACCGCCAGCGACCGCGACACCTGGCTGGAGGGGCGAATCCTGGAGCCGCCGGACCGCCGCTTCGGACGGTTCTGAAAGGCAACTCTTGCGCCGCTGGCCATAAGCTCGCACTTTTCGCGCATGGGACGCACGGCCAACTACTCCAAGGAACACTGCTCCGTCGCCGCCGCGCTATCCGTGGTCGGCGATCCGTGGACGCTGCTGATCCTGCGCGACGCGTTCTTCGGCGTCCGGCGCTTCGACGACTGGCAAGCCAGCCTCGGCGTCGCCCGCAACGTGCTGGCGGCGCGGCTGAAGAGCCTAGTCGACCAGGGCGTTCTGGAGACCCGGCTCTACAGCGATCACCCGCCGCGCAAGGACTATATGCTGACCAAGAAGGGCCGTGATCTGCAGCCGGTGCTGCTGGCGCTGCGCGTCTGGGGCGACCGCCACGTCTACGGCGAGGACGCCGCCCCGATGGTGTTCACCCACAGCTGCGGCGCGTCGCTGACGCCGACGATGACCTGCAGCGCCTGCGGCGAGCCGATCCACGGCCGCGACATCACCTCCCGGCGGCGCGGCGGACCCAGCGTCGGCGAGGCGCTGGCTTCACGTGGCCGTATCCACGAATAGATCATGTTACGGACTTTCGTGGAGCCCTAATAGTTTGCGAAACTGGCCGGTTACTATCTCCCCGAAATCCTTAAAGGAGGTCGAGGGCACTTCGTCCATCGCCCCTCCTTGTTTCTGTTGTACTGGACTCGCAGCAACGATGGAAAACACCCAAGCGGCGATGTTTTCTGAATACTGAGGTGCCTGTTTCTTGAAGCCCTCCATCGAAAAAGCCATGTTATATTTGTGGCTATATTGCTGACGAAGCTCGAAGAGACTCCGATATCTCCGCGCGGAAAACAGGGTGAGCCAAAACGGCCCCAGTATTACGATGCCGCGGGAAATCACTCCCGCGAGCGTGAGCTCATAATTTGTGTTGCCCACGCTTAGCAAGCCCTTGGTTGTGGCGTTGACTTGAATGTTAGATACGTAGAGCAAGAGGGGTACTGTAGTAATCGTAAGCATAACAATGCCCGCGACGAACCACGCTTGGGCCCAGAACAGACTCTTTTCCAGCCCGCTCCTCTCCTTGTCGAACGCGGTAGCAAGACCGGCCACCGTCGAAGCTGTGAGCATGTGCTCGGCATCGGAGAGCATCCTAGCGATCTCATCCCGCTTGGCTTCGAAGTCGTTCAGGACACTAGCTGCCCCTTTCTCGGCTCTCTCGACCCTTTCTTGCGTCGATGAGAGGTTTGCATTGAAAGCGGTCAGCGCACTGTTCGATGACTCCATCTGACTCTTCAAAGCAGTCACATCCGTAAGGCGCGATGCGATGACGGCGGCATTCTCCTGCGCTGTCGCCGCTGAGGTTCTGATTTCTGACAGGCGCGACGCAGCTTCAGTCTGCGCGGTCGCAATAGTGCTTTGCGCCACCGCGATCCGAGTGTTTTCAGTGGCTTCGCTAGCCTTGGCCTGAGACAATAGTATGTCGAGGCTCGCCGCCGTTGCGACTGCTGCCTCACTGGCAACTCCGGCCTGTATCGCAGCATTCGCTGCGACTTTCGCATCGTCGGTGATGAGCGTCGCTTCCTGGCCGTTCTTGGCGAGATCAGATGCACGAATTGCCGTAAAGATTGTCGCGACGTTCTGAATCAGAGCGTCAGCCGCAGCGACGAGACTTGCTGCAACAGTCGTGAAGTTTGAGACGGCTTGTCCGTCCGCTTGAACGTTGATAGCCGAGCCGCTGGCAATCGTCAGCGGCCTGCCCTCGACCTTTGTGGTCGTAACGAGAGCGAGAAGGGCTGCGCTCTGCTCCATCAACTGGTTCACTAGGGTCAACGCCGATTGCCAAGGTCCGGCTGGAACCGGTTTGTTCTTGTCAAGCCTCAGGGCTTGAAAGGACCGTACTGCCTGTTGTGCGTGGACGATCGCTTCTTTTAAGGTGAAGGATTGACCATCCACCGGTCCTACTTGATCAAGTCGCCTACCTTGATCATCTCGAAATTCCACTACGAAAGAGAGGCTCTGTGCGAGGCTAGCCAGTGTGGCGGACAACGAGTCTCGCGTGCTGTTCCACTGAGACGCCTGGGCGCTGAACATGAAGTCCCTCAACGATTCGCGACTTTAACCATTCTATCCCGCAAACCCTCCCGCCCAAGTGGTGACGTCTTCGACTTATCCTCGCGCGCTTCTGCCTCGCAACAGTGGCGCTACGCCTGACCGGACTTGAACATCTCGCTCCAGCGCGCCCGCGTCGCTTCGATGCGGGGATTGATCTCCTCCAGCATCGCAGCCGGCCCGGCCCCGACCGGATAGTGCAGCGGCTCGTCGTGGGCGGCGCGCCAGACCGCTTCGGCGGCGTCCTCCACCGGCAACGCGGCGCCCATGCCGCGCGAGATCGCCTCGCGGAAGTTGGGGCCGCCGGGCGCCGAGGCCTTGTCCAGCAGCGGCGTCTCGATCACCGTCGGCTCGACGCAGGAGACCCGGACGCCCGAGCGCATGAACTCGATGTCGAGCGCCTCGGAGAGACCGCGCACGGCGAACTTGGTGGCCGAGTAGACCGCCAGCCGCGGCGATCCGGAGAGCGAGGCCGCCGAAGCTATGTTGATCAGCCGCGACCCTGGCGTCTTCTTCAGGCGCTCGTGGCCCAGGTAGGCGCCCAGGACCACGCCGCGCAGGTTGATGTCGATCTGGTCGTCGAAGTCGGCCGGGCTCTGCTCGGCGAACCAGCCGTAGCGGGCGATGCCGGCATTGTTGACCAGCACGTCGAGCCGCCCGCCCGCGGCCTCGACGAAGGCGTCCAGCGCCTGCTCCCAGTCATCGGCCTTGCGCACGTCGTGCTGAACGGTGAAGCCGGCGTTGTCGCCGCCGACAGCCGCCAGCGCGGCTTTCAGGCCGCCTGCGTCGATGTCCGACAGGCCGACCAGCCAGCCGGCGCCGGCGAAGCGCTTGGCCGTGGCGAGGCCGATCCCGCTCGCCGCGCCGGTGATGAAGATCGCCTTCCGGTCCATCGCGACGACCCGCCTTCCTCGACTAGTGGTGATGCGCCTCGTTCTGGAGGCGGGCGATCAGTGCGTCGATGCTGCCGCCTTGGTCGTCGAGCGTGGAGACGAAGTCGCTTCTCAGCACCCAGGCGAACGAGCCGCCGGAGATCTGCACGTCGGTCACCTTCCAGCTGGACCCGGAGCCGACCACGCGCCAGTCAAGCTCCGACGGCTTCGCGTTCGGGCCGGTCAGAGTCGTCTTCACCAACACGTCGCCGGGCGCCTTCGCACCTGAGCTCTTCACCGTGAGGGTGTCGGCGTGGAAGTCGCTCAGATGCTGCAGCAGCATGTTCTGGACGTAGTCCTGGAACACCGGGAGGAACTTTTGCATCTGCGCGGACGTGATAGAATTCCCGTACTTGCCGAGCACGAACTTCGCGATCGTGGGCACGTCGGCGATGTCATCGACGGCGCCGCGGAACGCGCTCATCTTGTCGGACGTCGACTGGGACTTATCGGCGAGGATTGTGATCAGCCGCTGGCCTTTGGCCTGCACGAACGTCTCGGCGCCCTGGTCGCGCGGCAGCGCCGCGTCGCTCGCCGCGTAAGCAGGGGCGTTGACCGCAGCGGAGAGAAGTCCCCCTAGCGCGATACTGCTCGCCAGGGCGAACTTGGCGAAGATCCGGCGATGACTGTCCATGTGGCTCGATGCACCTTGGTGACGGCGAACGATGTTCGCGGATGGGATCACCATTTCTAGGGTCATCGATTTCAAGAAGCTAGAGCTTGGAAGATCCCCGTTCGCTAACCGACCGGCGCCAGGTCCATCGCTCGGCGATATTCGCTCGCGGCTTCGATGACGGCCGGCTCGACGTCGCGCGGCAAAAGCACGCCCGCCTTCACCGCCGCCTCGGCCGCCTGCCGGAACTTGGCGAGGTAGGCCGCTTCATCGCCGTAGAGGGCGGTCAGCTTGGCGGCGTCGAACGGCTTGTTGGAGCCGCGCAGGCGGCCGGAGAAGTCGTCGGTGACCGGGATCGAGCTGTTCATCGCCACTGGCGCGGCGGCTTGCGGCATGCGGATGCCGCCGGTGGCGATACCGTGCGCGTCGCGGATCGCTTCTCCGTCAGGCGTGAAGTCGATCAGCGGCTGGCTGGGCGGCGGCGCGCCGCCGGCGACCCAGCGGTTCATGTGGTGCAGCGCCGCGTCGTAGTAGGGCTGGATGTAGATGCGGTTCATCGCCTGCGACGCTGGCGGCGGCGCCGCGCCGAAGTCGCGCTTGAATTTCTCGTTGCGGATCGCCTGCGCCTGGAACGACACGTGGGTCAGCGCCGCGGCCTCCCAGGTGCGGAAGCGCTCGGTGTCGGGCTGGCGCACCCGGAAGCAGGCGATGGCTTCCAGCTCGGTGTTGACGATCATCGCCGGCACATCGAGGTCGTCGCGGACCAGGTTCTGGCCGCGCGGCACGGGGCGCGGCGCGTTGCGATCGGCCGGTGTCGGGCGATCACTGGCTTCGATCCCGGCGCCGCCACCGAAGTAGATCTGCAGGATGAAGCCGTCGAACGCGCGCCGGCCTTGCGACGCCAAGAACGGATGCACGGC
Organism: Caulobacteraceae bacterium; assembly: GCA_036494265.1. GTDB lineage: Bacteria > Pseudomonadota > Alphaproteobacteria > Caulobacterales > Caulobacteraceae > Acaudatibacter. The sequence continues at coordinate 25,539 of DASXOP010000002.1, forward strand.
GTTGATGTAGGTCGAAAGCCGCCCGGCCGACTGCGAAGCGCCGAGGCCGATCACGCGCTTTACGTCTAGCCCAGCCATCGGATCGACGCTGCCGCTGCGGCCGGGCCCGACGGCGCGGGCGACCTGCGAGAAGATATCGTAGGACGCATCGTCGGTCGGAATGCTGAGGTCGCCGTAGCGCTGGCCATCCCAGGCGACGAGACCCTGCGGGTCGTCATCGAAGCCGTGCACGCCCACCTTTTGCACGCTGGCGCAGACATAGGCGTATCCGCCGGCCAGCACCTCGGGGCTCTCGCCGAAGAAGAGTTCGTAGCCGGCGGTGACGTTGTTCCAGCAGACCACGACCGTGCCGTTGAACGCCGCCGGGTCGGCGGGGCGGTAGACCAGGAAGCGGGTCTTGAACGGGACGGTCGCCTTGGGCGTCACCCGCCACTTGCCGTCGCGCCCCAGCTCCGAGCCCGGCGCGTTGGCGTAGGTGGTCGCCTCGCCAGCGAGGAAATACTCCGCCTCGACATAGCCCTGGCTCGCCAGATCTCCGAGCGGCCGGGCGAAAGCCCAGCCATGCGCGCCGCCGCTAACAGGTCCTTCGATCATGCCTCGCTCCTCGCCTTCACGGCTTCGATAGAAGATCGCCCTTGTCGGTGTCGAGATCGACCGGCACCGAGACGTGCTCCTGCACGATCCGCCACTTGCCCCCGGCCTTGCGATAGACGTCGGTCACCCGCACGACCAGCTCGGCGGCCTGGCCCCCGGCGGCGGTCCAATGCATATCCTGGATGCTGTGGCCGTAAGCGACAGAGCCGACCACGGTGACGTCGAGGTCGCTCATCTTGAAGCTGATCGGGCCGGGCGTGGCGCCAATCAAGTCCGTGAAGTCCTTCTTGTAATCATCCCAGCCGACGTGCTGGCGCGGCGGCGAGACGTCGAACACGAAGAGGCCGTCATGGGCGTAGCAGGACATGATCTTGCCGACGTCCTTGGCGTTGAACCCCGCCGAGAACCTGGCCTCCAATGCTTCGATCTGCGCCTTGTCGCTCGGTCCCGCAGGCTTGGCGGCGGCCGGCGCCGCGGGATGAGCTGGCGCTGGTGCGGGCGCAGCGTTGGGCGGCGTGGCCGCCAAGGTGGCCGAAACCGCAAGCCCGACGGCGAACCCTACCGCCAACCCAAGTCTCGTATGAACCGACATCGCAGCCTCCCCAGACCGATTTGTGACGGCGAGATGACGCTCAAGCCGGGGGGTTTTCAAGCAGGGGCCGAGGCGAGCGCTTGGAAACTCGCGCAGTCCAGCCGCCGCTTGACAGCGATTCACTGGAGAGGATGCTGCGAGGACTGGGTCTTTGATATCGTCAATGTGACGGCGCACGCACCCACGGCCCCGAACTCGGGTTAACGGCGATGACTGGTTGCGGCGGTGGTGATTCTCTGGGCTCTGGGTTTGATTCGGAGCCATGAAGATGGATGTTGCGCTGGAGAAGCCGCGGCTGCGGCGGTTGCTGGATCATTTCGC
>DASXOP010000003.1:0-2468 GCA_036494265.1 Caulobacteraceae bacterium
GCCGTTGTTCGCTCACGCTTACGCCAGGCTCCTCGGGATCGCCTTCGCTGTCGTCGGCGCCGGGGGCGGCGTGTTCGAGCTGGCGCGGGGCGCTTGGATCGCCGGCGCGCTGCTGGCGCTGTCGGCGGCCTGGCTTGCCAACGAGGTCCGTCGCTCGCAGCCGGTTACGGCGACGCGAGAGATGGGCCGGGCGGAAGCGGCGTCCATGCTCGGCGTGCCTGAAACCGCCAGCAAAGAGGAAATCGAGGCGTCGTTCCGCCGGCTGATGGCGCGGGTGCATCCGGACAAAGGCGGCGCGGCCGGTCTCGCGGCGCAGCTTAACGCCGCCCGCGCCGTACTCCTTGCCGGAAAACGGTGACCGCCCCAAGGGCCGGTGCTACGTTTGCGGTATGGTCGATGTCCCGAGCGACCCACGGCCACGGACCAAGCCGGCGGAGACGCGGCGCGACGAGCTGCTGACGGCGGCCGAGGCGCTGTTCCTGAGCCAGGGTGTCGAAGCCACCCGCATCGACCAGATCACCGACGCTGCTGGCGTAGCCAAGGGCACCTTCTATCTGCACTTCACCTCGAAGGAGGCGGTGCGCGCGGCGATGGCCGAGCGGCTGGCCGAACGCCACCGGGCGGCGACCCGGCTGCCGACCATGGCTGAGACTTGGACCGGGCGGCTGCTGGGCTGGACCGAGGCCAGCGTCGGCTTCTGCCTGGACACGGCGCGTCTGCGCGATGTCGTCGGGCCAGGCGGCGAGACGGTGCTAGTCGACGATCTCGGTCACCTGATCGCCAACGGCATGCAGGCCGGGCTCTGGACGGTCGACGACGCCCGAGCCACAGCGGCGTTCATTCTGGGAGGTCTGCGGCTGACGGTCGATCAGGCCCGCGGCGAGGAGAAGCACGTGATCCGGAGCCGGCTGATCCGCCGCGTTCAGCGTCTGGCGCTACGCGCCGTAGGTCTGGACGACTAGTTCGACCCGGAGACGCACGGCAGGTTGTGCGACTGCACTTCCGAGCAGGCGGCCTGCGCTTCGGTCTGGGTGAAGCCGCTAAAGATGGCGCGGTAGCTGCGGCCGACGTGGTCGACGGATCCTTCGCGGTCGTCGAACAGCGCCTTGAAGCGGTCGGCGATGAAGTCGACCTGCCGGGTGGCGAGCTTGCCGGAGTGGAACGCGCCGACCTGAACCGTCCAGTTGCGCGCCGGCCTGGCTTGCCCCGTCTCGCCCACGGCAGGTGGCGGTGCGGCGATGCCGGCGGCGCTGGCCTGGCCGAGCAGCGAGGGGCGCGAAGCGGAGAGCTGGGCCACGTTGGCGGACGGGAACGTGACCGGTTTGCCTTGTGCGGCGGCGGTCAGCACCAGGTCGATAGGATCGGATGCGTCGCCCTGTTCGATCTGCGGCTTCATCGCCGCCTGCGCCGGCGGCGCCTCGAACATGTTCTGCGTCAGGGTGATGGTCTCGCCGCGATCGCGTCGCTCGTCGATGTCGAAGCCGGTGAGCAACAGGTCCTGGACGTTGGCGTTGCGCGAGGCGCTGGTCGAACCGCCCAGCACCACGGCGATCAGCCGGTGGCCGTCTCGTACCGCCGAGGCGGCCAGGTTGAAGCCGGCGGCGTTGGTGAAGCCGGTCTTGAAGCCATCCACGCCAGGCATGCGACCGAGCAAGCCGTTGTGATTGCTCATGGTCTGGCCGCGGTAGGTGAACGATTCCTCGCCGAAATAGCGGTAATACTGCGGGTAGTCGCGCAGCACCGCCTGGCACAGGATCGAGATGTCGCGCGCCGAAGTGACCTGGCGGCTGTCGGGCAGACCGTTCGGATTGACGAAGCGCGTGTGGGTCATGCCCAGCTCTTGCGCCTTCAGCGTCATCATCGCCGCGAAGCGCGACTCCGAGCCGCCGATACGCTCGGCGAGCGCCATGGCCATGTCGTTGGCCGACTTCACCGCGATCGCCGACATGGCGTCGGACACCTGAATGGACTCGCCGGGGCGAAGGCCGAGCTTGGTCGGCGCCTGCGCCGCCGCGAGCGGCGAAACGGTGATGTAGTCGCTTTCCTTCAGCCGCCCGGTCGCGAGCTGCTCGAAGGCCAGATAAAGCGTCATGATCTTGGTGATCGACGCTGGATAGCGCGGCGAGTCGGCCCGCTTTTCGTAGAGCACCTCGCCGCTGGTCGCGTCGACCACGATGGCCGCGTAGCGCGGCTCGGAGGAGGGGACGTGGAAGTCCGGCGTCGCGGTGACCGCGGCATCCTCGTCGTCCTGCGCCATACTCAAGGTTGGCGCGAGACTGAGACTGAGGGAGCCAAGCAGGGCGGCGCAGGCGAAGAGTATGCGTCTGGCGGGCTCGTGCATCGAGCGGGCTCCGTCGAACTAGCGTTACTGAAGCAGGGCGAGATTCGCCGCTTCCGAAGTTCTTATCATGGCTTAACCCTCCTTTCGGCAAGGTAAACGGCGCCGGGGCACACGGTCGCAGGGGAGG
>DASXOP010000004.1:0-136464 GCA_036494265.1 Caulobacteraceae bacterium
CGCGAAATGATCCAGCAACCGCCGCAGCCGCGGCTTCTCCAGCGCAACATCCATCTTCATGGCTCCGAATCAAACCCAGAGCCCAGAGAATCACCACCGCCGCAACCAGTCATCGCCGTTAACCCGAGTTCGGGGCCGTGCGCCTTCCGCCCGTTCCCGACGGCCTCAGAGATGGCGGGTCTCCGCGGGGGGTTGGAACCAGTTGTCGTGCAGGCCGTCCATATATTGCACCGGCGCGTTCGCCAGCTCGGTCGGGTCGGCGTCGTCCAGGGCCGACAGCCTGACCGAGAGGTAGTGGCCGCCGATCTGCTCGACATAGCCGCGGCTGAAGGTGCGCACACCGCAGGTCTTGCAGAAGAGATGATGGCCCTGCCCGGACCCGAATTGATAGTCGGCCAGATTGTCCTCGCCCGACAGCATCCGCAGGTCCTCCGGCTTGCCGCGCGCCGACCAGTTGCGGGTCTTGGCGCAGATCGAGCAGTTGCACTTGCCGGTCCCGGCCGCCAGGTCGATGTCGGCCTCGAAGCGCACCGCGCCGCAGTGGCAGCTGCCGTGGTAGGTCTTCTTCACGCTGGGTCTCCCGCTTGGACTAGGAAGCCAGCTTGCCAGCGGCGACTATCAGTATGTGGCAGTAGCTTAGCCCGCCGGCGCAGGGCTCGCTAGCGAAGCGATTACTTTCCACGCGCCGCCGAGATTCTGCAGGTAGATGTCCTGGAACACGGTGCCGGTGTGGAACGTGGTCTTGAACCGCACGTAGTAGAAATCGCCGGTCTGTCCCGTCGGCAGCTGGCTCACCGGCGTCTCGCCGATGACCACACGGCCGAGGTGCGGGCCACCCGCCTGGATGCGGGCGACGTTGATGAAGTCGATGAAGTTCTTGCGCGGCATCAGCGCCTGGTAGATCGGTCCCAGCTCCTGATCGTACACCTGCCCCAGATCGCCGCTGTCGAGCCCATCGCAGAACGCCGCGGCCGCGGCTTCGGCGGCAGGTGTCTGCGCGTTCGCCGGCGAAGCGGCCAGCCAGCCGGCGGCGGCGCAAGCGAGGACGGCGAATCGTAGCGCCCGCATCGGCGATCTCCTGATCAGTGATGTTCGCCGGATAACACAGGCCAAGCGTGGCCGAACAGGGTTGTGCGGGATCAAATTTCGCCTTCGCGTCGTCAATCGCGCGGGCGTCGGCGTGGCGAATTCGCGTCATTCTTGCGAAATTGCGCGCCCAGGGCGCGGCGCCGTTTGCGAGCGGGGCCGAACCGATCCATATTAATGGCTCCTGTCCAACAGCTGAAAGGAGGTGGTCCAGTGTCTCATTGTCTCCAACCACGGTCGCAAACGACCTGGAGCCTCAAGACCGAGGTTCACGCCTAACAGCGTCCGACGCTTAGGCACAAGGTCGCGGAACGCGGGGACTAAAGTCCCCAAGTCCAACCGCGGTCACGACGATGGAGGGCCGCTCCGGTGACGGGGCGGCCCTTTTCGTTGGGTGGAGGGCGCCATGGCCGACGAACCGATCTCTATCGTCGACTACCAGCCGCGCTGGCCGGCTGAGTTCGCGGCGGCAGGCGCGCGGCTGCGCCAGGCGTTCGGCCCCCTGGCGCTGGTGATCCGTCACATCGGCTCGACTTCGGTGTCCGGCTTGGCGGCCAAGGACGTGATCGACCTGCAGGTCACCGTCGCCGCGCTCGATCCCCTCGCCTCCCTGGAGGCTGCGATTGTCGCGGCCGGTTGCCGGATGCGACCCGACATCCAGAACGACCACATACCCGAAGGCGCCGATCCCGACCCGGCGCGCTGGCGCAAGCGCTACGCTCGCGAGCTCGACGGCCAGCGCCGCACCCACATCCACATCCGCGTCCAAGGTCTGCCGAACGAGCGGTACCCGGTGCTGTTCCGCGACTACTTGCGCGCCAACGCTGGCGCGATGGGCAGCTATGCGCTGATCAAGCGTGAACTCGCCAAGCGTCACGCCGACGACGTCGATGCCTACTACGACATCAAAGACCCGGTGATGGACCTGATCATGGATGCCGCCGAGCGATGGGCGCAGCAGATCGGCTGGATTTTGCCCGGCTCCGACGCCTAAGCGAGTTGCCGGGAATAGACGGGCCGCGCCGTGCGTCTATAACCGGACGGGCTTGATAGAGGGACTTTAGAATGCGGGGGCTCGGGCGGCTTCTCGCCCTGCCATGGATGCTGGTCGCGCTGGCGCTGCAGGGGCTCGCCCCGGCGCAGGCGCTGGCGATGCCGCGCGATGTCTTCGGATCGCCGATCTGCTCCGGCCACGACCTAGGCGGTGGCCACAAGCCAGTCCCAGGCCACGGCCAGGACCACGACTGCTGCGCCGGCGCCTGCACCCTTATGGGCCTCGCCGCCAGCCCGCCGCCGCCATTCGAGGTCGGCCGCTCCGCGGTTAGCTCGTCGATCGTGCTCGAACCTGGCGGCGGTGACTGCGCAGCACCGGCAATTTCGGACCGGCCGCCCAACGCCAGAGCCCCGCCACTCGCCTCGCTGACGACCTGAGCCGGCGCGCCCGCCCTGGCGCGCCTCCCCATCGTCCGCCGCCGAGCGCCCGAGGACCTACCCGCCATGCACATCAAACTGGCCGCCGCGTTGGGCGCTTTGCCCATCGCCGCCGCGACCTTCTGCGCCGCAAGCCCTGCCGCCGCCCACGGCATCGTCGGCAACCGTTTCTTCCCCGCCACCCTGATCACCGACGACCCCGCCGTCGCCGACGAACTGTCGCTGCCCACTGTCGACACCTTCAAGACCGGCGACACCCCGCCCGCCACTGAGACCGACATCTCCGGCGAATGGTCGAAGCGGATCACGTCGCGGTTCGGCGTCTCCTTCGACGGCGCCTGGACCGACCTGAAGACGCCGGGCGGCGACGTCTCCGGCTTCCAGAACTTCGGCACGACGTTCAAGTACCTCGCCGTCACCGACGCCCCGCACGAGCTGATGGTCTCGGTCGGGCTCGAGGCCGAGTGGGGCGGCACGGGCGCCGGGCGGGTCGGCGCGGATCGCACGACGACGCTGACCCCGACCGTCTATTTCGGCAAAGGCGCGGGCGACCTGCCGGACAGCCTGGCCTGGGCCAAGCCCTTCGCCCTCACCGGCGTCATCGGCTACGCCATCCCGCTGGCCCACGAACCTCGCAGCCTGGAGACCGGCTTCGCGCTCGAATACAGCCTGCCGTACCTCTCGTCGCACGTCCGCGACCTCGGTTTGCCGGCGGTGGTCAACCAGATGACCCCGCTGGTGGAGGTGCAGCTGGAGACGCCGCTGCAGGACCGGGCGCCCAGCACCGGCACGATCGATCCGGGCGTCATCTGGTCTGGCCATCATGTGCAGTTGGGCGCCGAGGCGCTGATTCCGATCAACGGCGCCAGCGGCCATGGCGTCGGCGCGATCTTCCAGGTTCACTTCTTCCTCGACGACATCTTCCCCCACTCCCTCGGCAAACCGATCTGGTGATCTCGATGCGCACCTTGACCCTCTCGCTCTGCGCGGCGCTCGCGCTCGCCCCCGCTGCGGCCGGCGCCCACGCCTTCCTTAAACAGTCCGACCCAAGGGTTGGCGCGACGGTGGCCAAGGCGCCGGCGTCGCTGCGGCTCACCTTCACGGAAGGCGTCGTGGCGGCATTCTGCCGGGTCTCCGTGACTGGGCCGGCTGGCTTCGGCGGCGCCGGTGCGGTGCGGCCGGTGGCCGGCGCCCCGGCGACGCTGAGCGTCGACCTGCACGGCCCAACACCGCCTGGGAGCTATGCGGTGCACTGGCGCGTGCTCTCGGTCGACACCCACGTCACCGAGGGCGACTTCCGCTTTCGGGTCGGGCCGTGACCGACGCCGTCGACCCAGGTCTGGCCGCGGCTCGGTTCTTCGCGTTTGGCCTGTCGCTGCTGATCTTCGGGGCCGCAGCGTTCGACCTCTACGCGCCGCCGGCTCGGCCGCGAGCTCGCGTCTGGCGTATCGGCGCGCCGGTCGCGCTGGCCCTGTCCGTTCTCGCCTACCTCATCCTGTTGGCGCGCGAAGCCAGCGGCGAGCCTGGATGGCCCGGTGCCGGACTCGTGCTGTCGCTGGGCGTCTCAACGACGTTCGGGACAGCGCTCTTGTCGACGTCGGCGATAGCCGTCGCCCTATGCGGGCTCGCCGCAAGCGGCCGCGACCTGCGCAGGCCGCGCGCCGTACTGACCGGCGGCGCGCTCGTTGCGTTGGCGTTCGTAGGCCATGCGGCGGACGACATCGGGATTCGCGGCGTCGTCCGGCTTTCAATCCTGGCGCTGCACCTGCTGGCGATCGGCGCCTGGCTGGGCGCCCTGCCGCTGCTATGGCGCACGCTAGCCGCTCGCGAACCGCCGCCGATCCAACTGTTGCTGCGGTTCGGTCTGGTAGGCGGCGTGTCGGTCGGCCTCGTGCTTCTGACCGGGCTCGCGACGCTCGCGTTCATGCTTGCCACCGCTGGCGGCCGTCTCGGGCCAGCCTACACCCGCGCTCTGTTGATCAAGCTCACCTTCGTGGCCGGCCTGCTGGGCCTGGCGGCGATCAACCGGCTCTGGTTGACGCCGATGATGGCCCGCGACCCGGACAGAGCGCGCACCGCGCTACGCCGCAGCATCGTGCTCGAGCAAGCGCTCGGCCTGGGCGCGCTGGCCAGCGTCTCGGTGCTGGGTCAGCTCGACCCGACCATGTGAGCCGGCTCAGAACGCGACGCAGGCCTGCTGCTCGACCATCATCACCGACTGCTGGTGGAAGCGCAGCTTGTAGGCGTTGCGGACCAGGTCGAGCCGCTGGCGTTCGTCAGGCGTCCCGTCCAGCACCAGGAAGAGCGCCTTCGACGCCTCCCGCACGAACTGGCCCTTCGGCGTGCGCCACTGCCCGTAGACATCGTTCACCGAGAGGCCGTCTGGAAACCGCGGCGTGATCTGCTGGTCGACGAAGTCGCTCCAGTCGGCCTCCGACACCTGCGCGTGCTCGCCGATGCTGCGGCCGAAGTAGAGCTCGGCGGTCATCGCCCGGTGCAGCCCGTCTGCGCAGGGCGGCGTCTGGGCGAGCGCCGAAGTGGCGAGAAGGGCGAGGCTGACAGTCAGTATCGGCAGAAGGCGGCGCATGGGCGGCTCCCGATTTGGTCCGGCGATTCCCGAACCTAGCAAGGCCCGCGCCCGCCGGCACGGAGATGCAAGCCACGCGAGATTTTCGTCTCCCAGGTGGGCACGACATCAACGCCGGCTGGCGCTCAGCGCCCTCGCCCCCTACTGCACCCCAGGCGCCGGCAATGGCGACGGTTCGAGGTGGTTGGATGTGGCCATTGCTGCTGGTGGCGGGGCTCTGGGCCGGCGCGCAGAACGCGCTCGCCGGCGGCGGCTCGTTCGTGACCCTCCCGGTGCTGATCCTCTCCGGCATCGACGCCCGCGCCGCTAACATCACCTCGACGGTCGCGCTCTTCCCCGGCCAGGTGACCACCGGCATCGCCGGCCGCTCGCTGGTCTCCGGGGCGGAGAACCTGTCGTTCCGGGCGTTGCTGGTGATCAGCCTCGCTGGCGGTGTCGTCGGCGCGCTGATGCTGCTGGCGACCCCGCCGGTGTTCTTCGCCCGGCTGCTGCCCTGGCTGGTGCTGGCGGCGACGTCGCTCTTCACCTGGGGCAGCTTCTTCCGCAAGCCGAAGACCGAGGGCGCGACCCTGCCGGCGGCAGGCGCGGCGGCGGTGCAGTTCCTGATCGCGATCTACGGCGGCTACTTTGGCGGCGGCATCGGCTTCCTCATGCTGGCCGCGCTGACCATCGCCGGGCTGCCGGTGAGGAACGCCGGGGCGACCAAGAACGTGCTGGCGGCGGTGATGAACGCCTCGGCGGTGGCGATCTTCGCCTTCTCAAAGGACGTGCACTGGCTCTCGGCGGCGATCCTCGGCGTCGGCGCCATTGCCGGTGGTCAGTTGGGCGCCTGGATGCTGAAGTGGGTCAACGAGCGCGCGCTCAGGATCGGCGTCGTGGTGCTGGGCGTCGCCCTGACGATCGGGCTCTTCCTCAGGACGCCCTGAGGGTCAGCCCGCCAATTTCGGTCCGCCCGCTCGGCCCAGCGCCAGTTGCACTACCTGGGCGCTCGGCTGCGCTTTGGGGAAGCGGTTCCAGGCGTCGAGGGCGGCGACCTTGTAGGCCTCGGCGAGAGTCGGATAGTTGAAGGTGTTTTCGACGAAATAGTCGAGCGTGCCCTCAAGGTTGAGCACCGCCTGGCCGATGTGGATCAGCTCGGTCGCGCCTTCACCGACGATGTGCGCGCCCAGCAGCCTGCGGGTCTCCATGGAGAAGATCAGCTTCATGAAGCCGGTCTCGACCCCCATGATGTGGCCGCGCGACGTCTCGCGGAAACGGGCGATGCCGCACTCGTAGGGGATGCCGCGCTGGCGCACCTCCTCCTCGGACATGCCGACCGTCGAGATCTCCGGCACCGAGTAGATGCCATAGGGAAAGAACTCGGGCGGGGCCGGCGCCGGCTCGCCGAAGGCGTGGCAGGCGGCGATGCGGCCCTGCTCCATCGAGGTCGAGGCCAGGCTGGGGAAGCCGACGATGTCGCCCGCAGCGTAGATGTGCTCGACGCAGGTCTGGAAGGTCGCCTTGTCGACGCTGAGCCGGCCACGGGAGTCGCACTCCAGGCCGCAGACGGGGAGGTCGAGGTCCTCAACCGCGCCTTCGCGGCCGGCCGAGAACAGCACCATGTCGCCGCGGATCAGCCGCCCGTCGTCGGTCTCGACCACGCAAGCCTGCTGTCCCTCGACCTTGGCCGAGACCGCCTTGCAGCCGAACCGCAGCACCACGCCGCGGTCGCGCAGGTCGTGGACGAACTCGTCGGCCAACTCGCGGTCGAGGAACGGCAACAGGCCGGGGCTCGGCTCGATGATGGTAACTTTCACGTCCAGTGCACTGAAAATGCTCGCGTATTCGACTCCAATCACGCTCGCGCCGACCACGATCAGCTGGCGCGGAATGCGGGTCAGGTCGAGGATCTCGTCGCTGTCGACGATGTTCTCGCCGTCAAAGGCGATGTGGCTGGGCCGATAGGGCCGCGTGCCCACCGCGATCAGGAAGCGATCGGCGCCGAACATCGTCGTGGTGTCGCCGTTCTTCACCTGGATCGTGTTCGGCCCCAGAAAGGTCGCCGCGCCCTCGATCGTCTCGACGCCGTTGCGGGCGAACTGGTGCTCCAAGACGTCGACTTCATGGTTCAGCGTAACTTGCAAACGCCGGCTGAGGTCATCGGCCTCGATGTGCTGCTTGGCCCGGTAGGCGCGGCCATAGAAGCTGCGCTCGCGCCAGCCGGAGAGGTTCAGCACCGTCTCGCGCAGGGTCTTCGACGGGATGGTGCCGGTGTGGACCGAGACGCCGCCGATGCGCCGCCCACGCTCCACCACCAGCACCCGCTTATGCAGCTTGGCCGCCTGGATCGCCCCGCGCCGCCCGGCCGGGCCGCTGCCGATCACGATCAGGTCGTAGTGGTGTTGAGCGTCCAATGCGGCCCCCGCGCAGCGCAATGAGAGGGGCGCATGGTTAAACCCCGCAGGTAAAGATTTTTGTTGCCCGCCGCGGCGTCCGGGGCGCGAAATGGCGCAAAGAGTTCAAGGGAGACGGCCATGGCCGACGATGCCTCGAAGACGATCGCCGCTGAGGACGTGATCGCGCTCTGGCCCGCAGGCCCGCCGCGGTCGCTGCCGGATACCGGCGGCGAGCAATGGTATGGCGGGCCGGCCGGCGTAGCCGTCAATTCGCGGATGCTGCGCAACGTCGGCGAGCCCACCCTCACCGTCTGCCGCCCCGCGCCCGGCAAGGCCAACGGCGTCGGCGTCATCGTCTGCCCGGGCGGCGGCTGGCGCATCCTGGCCTGGACCCACGAGGGGACCGACGTCGCCGAGTGGCTCACGGCGCGCGGCTACACCGCCTTCCTCCTGAAGTACCGCGTCGCCCGCACGCCGCGCGACCCGGCCGAGTTCGAAGCCCAGTCCGCCGCGACCAACGGCCGGCTCGCCACCCCGCTGACGGCGGCCCAGGCGCCCAAGAGCATCGGCGACATCATCACCCAGGAGAGGCTGGTCGAAGCGCGCGAAATCGCCGCCGACGATGGCCGCCGGGCGCTCACAATCGTCCGTGAGCGCGCCGCCGAGTGGGGCGTGAAGCCGGACAAGGTGGGGCTGATCGGCTTCTCCGCCGGCGCCTTCCTGGTCGTCGACGTGGCGATGGACGCGCAGCAGCCGGCGCCTGACTTCCTGGCGGCGATCTATGGCGGCGAGACCCGTGGCAAGCCGGTGCCGGCGGACGCGCCGCCGCTCTTCACCACGATCGCCCATGACGACCGGCTGCTGTTCCACTCGGTCGAGGGGCTCTACAACGACTGGTCGATGAGCGACCACTCCGCCGAGCTGCATATCTGGGCTCGCGGCGCGCACGGCTTCGGCATGGTCAAGCAAGGCGCCCCCTCCGACCGCTGGATCGACCTGTTCGGCGACTGGCTGGCGGACAAAGGGTTCGGTTAGCCAAATCCGTACGAGGATCCGTGGCCAGAACATCTGTTTGTAGCCGGCAATGATCCGCAACTTCAGCGACCACGCCGCCAACGAGCGCACCTTTCTCGCCTGGGTGCGTACGGCAATCGCCGTCATGGGCTTTGGCTTTGTCGTCGAGAGATTCGGCCTGTTCCTCCAGACGATGGCGGCCACGGCGGGGGGTCACCTGCTCATACACCCGACGCCCCGGTTCAGCGGTGAGGCCGGTCTGGCCCTCATAGTACTTGGACTGGTGATGGTGGCTGTCGCCACCCTCCGGTTGCTCAAGACCGCCAAGGACATCGACAGTCCTGAAGAACACGCCGGTCCTGGGTCGCGGTTCGACCTCACCCTGGCTGTGCTGGTATTCCTGTTGGGCGGTTCGCTCTTCGCCTACCTGGGACTGAACCTGCTCGGGGCTTCTTGAACGCTTTGGGGTGACTTCGCCTTACCCCTCCCCGATCAGCTCCCGCCCAATCAGAAACCGCCTAATCTCGTTCGTGCCTGCGCCGATGTCGTAGAGCTTGGCGTCGCGGAGCAGGCGTTCGACCGGGTAGTCCTTGGTGTAGCCGGCGCCGCCCAGCGCCTGGATCGCCTCCAGCGAGGTCCTGACCGCGTTCTCCGAGGCCAGCAGGATCGCGCCGGCGGCGTCGAATCTGGTGGTCTTGCCGGCGTCGCAGGCCTTGGCGACGGCGTAGACGTAGGCGCGGGCCGAGTTCAGGGCGACGTACATGTCCGCGATCTTGCCCTGCATCAGCTGGAACGTGCCGATCGGCTTGCCGAACTGCCGCCGCTCGCGGACGTAGGGCAGCACCGCGTCGAGGCAGGCCTGCATAATGCCGAGAGGCCCACCGGCCAGCACCGTGCGCTCGTAGTCGAGCCCGCTCATCAGCACGCCGGCGCCGCCGTTCTCTGGCCCCAGCACGTTCTCGGCCGGCACCTCGCAGTCCTCGAACACCAGCTCGCCGGTGTCCGAGCCGCGCATGCCGATCTTGTCCAGCTTCTGGGCGCAGCGGAACCCCTTGAAGTCCTTCTCGATGATGAAGGCGGTGACGCCGCGCGAGGCCGCCTCGGGCGTCGTCTTGGCGTAAACCACCAGCGTGTCGGCGTGGGGACCGTTGGTGATCCAGAATTTGGTCCCGTTCAGCATGAAGCGGTCGCCGCGCGGCTCGGCGCGCAGGCGCATCGAGATCACGTCCGAGCCTGAACCGGCCTCGCTCATCGCCAGCGCGCCGACGTGCTCGCCGCTGATCAGTTTGGGCAGGTATCGCTGCTTCTGCTCGTCGGAGCCCCACCGGCGGAGCTGGTTGACGCACAGGTTGGAGTGGGCGCCGTAGGAAAGTCCGACCGAGGCTGACGCGCGGCTCACCTCCTCCATCGCCACCACGTGCTCGACGTAGCCGAGGCCCAGGCCGCCGTAGTCTTCCTCGACGGTGATGCCGTGCAGGCCAAGCTCGCCCATCTGCGGCCAGAGGGCGCGGGGAAACTCATTGTCGCGGTCGATCTGCGCAGCCAGCGGCGCGATCTTGTCGGCCGAGAAGCGCTGGGTGGTCTCGCGGATGGCGTCGGCCGCTTCGCCGAGGCCGAAATCCATCATCGGGCCAGTGTTGGGGATCATGCCCCCTCGCCTACCACGCGGCGGCGAAGCGGGCGACTAGCCGGCCGCCGGATCAGCCCGGACGGCGGTCTTTCGGCAGGCCAATGCGCTCGAGCAGGAAGTAGACCGAGACCGACGCGCAGACGAAACCGGCGATGCCAACACTGAGCGCGGCGATCTTCGGCGTGAAGCCTAGCACCAGGTCGGCGCGAGGCCGCACACCCCAGATGCCGGCCAGCGCGAGCAGGCCGAACCCAATGATGCCGAGCACGACGTAGATCAGCGGTCCCACCCATCTGCGCCGCGGGGCGCTGACTTCCAGGAAGGTGATCGGCGGCAGGTTGGAATGGAGAGAGTCGCGGAGCGGCGGCATTTCGGGCGTCTCCGGCTTCATGGTCAGCGGTTCGGGCGCCTCGCCGGTCAGCGGGGTGACCTTTGACGCGGCGGGCTTGGTCTCCGCGGGCTCAGGCTCGGCGAAGATCGACTCCAGCCGCTCGATCACCGCCGCGGCGGCCGCCTCGCTGGCGCTGGGCTCGGGGCTAAGCGCGACCGGGCGGTCGGGCTTGCGTTCGGCGAAGGCGCGATCGCCGTTCATGGCGGCGCGGGTCTCGACCGGGGTGGTGAGCGGGATCAGGCCGACAGCGTCGTAGTCGAGCTTCGGCGCCAAGAGCGGGCTTGGCGCCGGCATCCAGCCCCCGTCCGGCTTCAAAAACAGCGCCTTCTCGGCCGCCCGACGGCGCACCAGCGCGTCGACCACGATGCGCTCGCCCTCAAGGTCGGCCTTGCGCCACAGCTCCATCGCCAGCGCGGCTTCCAGCGGACGGCCTTCGTTCAGGCGGCGCAGGGTCGGCGAGCCACGGAAGACGCGCGTGCCGATGTTGAAGACGAACGACACCAGCGCGTCGAACTGGTTCTGGGTCAGCGGCGCGAAGACGTATTCGTTCACCGCGTGCGAAGCCTGGATCAGGTCGTAGAGCAGCAACGCCTCGGCGTCGGACTCGGAGATCACGGCGCCTTCACGGGCGGTCAGGGTGTGGCCGTAGCCGATGGTCCAGCGACCGTCGTCGAGCCGCGCGGCGGCTGCGCGGAAGCCCTCGAAGACCTTGATCAGGTCGACGGCAGACCGGGTCACGGAGAGCCTGGCTCGCATGGCCTTTCATGATCCACTTTGACACAGCGCCGAAATCGCTCGCCGACGCTCCGCAAGATGAAGGCCGCGTTTACTCTAACGCGCTCCGACGAAGGTCGGGGCCCTGACTACATCAGGATCAGCGCGGCGATCGCCAGCACCGAGAAAAAGCCCATCAGGTCAGTAAGGAAGGTGACGATGATCGAGGACGACACAGCCGGGTCGCGGCCCAGACGTTCGAGGATCAACGGCGCCAGGATGCCGCCCACGGCGGCGACGAAGATGTCGACGATCAGGGCGAGGCCAGCGGTCAGGGCCAGCTTGAAGTCGTGGTAGAACAGCATCACCGCGCCGCCCATCACCATGGAAAGGCCGACGCCGTTCACCAGCCCAGCGGTGAGCTCGCGCAGGATGATCCGGCGGGTGTTGGAGGCGTTGAGTTCGCGCGAGGCCAGCGCCCGCACCGCCACCGCCAGGGTCTGGGTGCCGGCGTTGCCGCCCAGCGACGAAATGATCGGCATCAGCACCGCCAGGGCGACCACTTTGGCGATCTCGTCCTGGAAGATGGCGATGGCGCTCACCGCCACGGTCTCGGTGAAGAGGTTGGTCACTAGCCACGGCAGGCGCGAGCGAACCACGCCGAGGGTCGAGGCGTCGCGCCCGGCGTCGGACACGTTGGCCAGGGCCAGCATGTCCTCTTCGCTTTCTTCCTGGATGACCCCAACCACGTCGTCGACGGTGATCTGGCCGACCAGTCGCCCGCCCGGCTCGACAACCGGGGCGGAGATCAGGTGGTACTTGTCGAAGATGTAGGCGACCTCTTCCTGGTCCATGTCGACCGGGATCTCGGTGACCTGCTCCATGATCTCGGTCAGCGGCGTCTCGCGCTTGGCTCGCAGCAGATGGCTGACCGGGGTCGCGCCGACCGGGCGCATGGCCGGATCGACGATGTAGAGATCGAAGAACAGCTCCGGCAGCGCATCGCCAGCGCGGCTGAGGTGGTCCATCGCCTGGCCGACGGTCCAGAACTGCGGCGCCAGCGCGACCTCGCGCTGCATCAGCCGCCCGGCGGTCTCGTCCTCGTAGGCGAGGCTGGCCTCGATCGCGGTCCGCTCTTGCGGCGGCAGCGCGGCCAGCACGCGCTCGCGCTTGGCGTCGTCGAGGTCGTCGACGACGTCGGCGGCGTCGTCGGAGTCGAGATCCTCCAGCGCCTTGGCCAGCGTTGCCGGCGCGACGATCTCGAGGATCTCCTCGCGGATGTTGGTGTCGAGTTCGGAGAGGATCTCCGCCAGCGCGTCGGGCGGAATGTGCGGGACGACTTCCTCGCGATAGTCGGCGGTCAGGAAGCCCATCAGGTCGGCGACGTCGGCCGGGTGCAATGCCTCGACCAGCTCGGCCAGGCGCGCCCCGTCGCCGCGGTCGGCGGCGTCGATCACCATGTCGACGAATTCGGCGGTTAGCGCATAGTCCTCGTCGAGGGCCAGGTCTTCGAGGTCCTCGGGGATCGCTGTGACGCCGGCATCGTCGGCAAGATCGGCGTCAGAGCTCATCGCTCCCCTTTCTGGTGACCTTCAGGGCTGGTTTCGAACGGCTTTCGCGCTTCCTAATTCTCTGGTGCGGTCGAGAAGACTCGAACTTCCACGGGTTACCCCACAGCGACCTCAACGCTGCGCGTCTACCAATTCCGCCACGACCGCCCGTGGTGAGGCGCGGCGCTTAGCAGAGGCACTAGTATTTGTGAAGCAGGCGGAATAACCGGCCGGCTCTGGCGGGGATCGGAAACTTGGGCATGGACGGTGCGTCGCGGCCAATCGCGGTGCTGGTCGACCGCGAGGGTCTCGGCGACGTGATGCTGAAGACGCCCTTCCTGCGGGCGCTGCGGCGCGCCTTCCCGGATCATCCGGTGTGGTGGATCGCCAACCATCAGTCGTCGATGGCCGACGAGCTGCGGCCGATGTTCGCGGGCGAAGTGGCCAAGGTGATCACCCAGGCCGGCATCGACGGCGCGGCCGGGCCGATGCTGCGGCGGCTGGCCGAGTTTCCGCCGTTCGAGCGGGTGTTCGATTCGCGCACCAAGGTCTCGACCGTGGCCCTGGCGCGGCTCGGCCTGAAGCACCGCGGCTTCTACTGCTGCCTGCCCGGCTACATCCTCTGCGACGGCGCCGCGCCGTTCCTCCATCAACGGCCGAGGCACATCGCTCAGCGGATGCTTTCTTTGATCCCCCGCGCCACTGGGCGTGCGGCCGACAGCTCCGGCCGGCTCGAAGCCTCAGCCGCGTCTCAGTCCGAAGCGATGCGCCTGCTGCCCGAAGGGGCGACCTACGTGGGCATCGCACCGGGGAGCCGGCAGGCGAACAAGAACTGGCCGTTCGAGCGCTTCTGCGAGGTCGCCCGGGCGCTCACGGGCCAGGGTCTGACCCCGGTGTTCCTGCTGGGTCCCATGGAGCGGCAGTCACCGACCGACATCGAGGCCGCGGCGCCGGGCGCGCTGACGTTCCGGGCCGACGCCGCGCCGCCCGAGCAACGCGGGGCCGGGCTCGATCTGCTGATCGCTCAGGGACAGCGGCTCTCGCTGCTGCTCGCCAACGACAACGGCGTCGGCCACCTCCTGGGCGCGGCGGGCGTGCCCGTGGTCAGCCTCTTCGGCCCGATGCGCCCCGAACGCTGGGCGCCGGTGGCGCCGGACAATCTGATCCTCGACAGCCGCGCGTTCGGCGGCGGCGACGACGTCGCGGCGATCCCGGTTCAGGCGGTGATTGAAGGCGTGAAAACCTTGCTGGCGAGACGCCCCTCCACCGCTTCGCGGTCCCCCTCACCTTCGCTTCGCTAGGGGAGGAGAAGCGACGATATCCTCCCCCAACGGGGGAGGGGGACCACGAAGTGGTGGAGGGGCCTCGCGGCGATCTAAGTCTGAGAAGCGCGGGTCGCGGGCGCAAAAGTAGGTCCCACTTTTGCTCGACCCGCTCTAGGTCCCGCCGGCCATGTAGTCGTAGACGTTGGCGGCGCGGGTGACGGCGATCGATATCTTCTCGTCGCTGATCTGGATCTCGCCGCGAGCCACCGGGTGGTTGTTGGCCAGGATCCAGACTTCGTCGTTGGCGCTGGCGTCGAGCGGGATCACCGCGCCGCGGCCCATCCGCAGCAGCTGCTGCATGGGCAGGGTCGAGCGCCCCAACACGACGGAGATCTCGACATTGACGGCGTTGATCTGACTCACGGAGCTTCGCACCTTTATTGCCGGCGCTTTCCTTACGGCGCGGGCATGCCCACATTGAGCCGCTATGCTTGACCGGTCGTTAAGCCAGAGCGTTCCGACGCATCGTTTGCCGCGGCCCGACGCCGCTGCCGCCGGCTGGGCGGTGTCGCCGGGCCTGGTGCCCTATGCCGCCGCTGAGGCGGCGATGGAAGCGCGCGCCAACGCCATCGCTGCCGGCGACGCGGGCGAACTGGTCTGGCTCTTGGAACACCCGCCACTCTACACCGCCGGCGTCTCCGCCAAACCGGCCGACCTGCTCGATCCCACCCGCTTTCCGGTGTTCCGCAGCGGCCGCGGCGGGCAGTTCACCTATCACGGCCCCGGACAGCGGGTGGCCTATGTGATGCTCGACCTGTCGGCGCGGGGCCGCGACGTGCGCGCCTTCGTCCAGGCGCTGCAGGCCTGGATCATCGACGCGCTGGACCGGCTCGGCGTGCGCGGCGAGGTGCGGGAGGGCCGCGTGGGTGTCTGGGTCGACCGTCCCGGCCGCGAGGACAAGGTGGCCGCGATCGGGGTCAAGCTGCGCCGCTGGGTCAGCTTCCACGGCATCAGCCTCAACGTCGACCCCGACCTCTCGCACTTCGGCGGCATCGTGCCGTGCGGGGTGTCGCTGCACGGCGTGACCAGCCTCGCCGACCTCGGCCGCGGCGCTTCGATGGCCGACGCCGACGCGGCGCTGCGAGCGGCGTTCACGGACATCTTCGGCCCTGTGGCGGAGGCGCCGCCGCCGCTCTGAAACTGGCGCCAAGCTTGGCCGAACTGGCGCCGGTCTTGTTGTCGCCATCCTCGGCGGGCGTGTAAGAAAGGCCAGCGCTGACCGCGCCCGTCCTCTGTAGTTCCTTAATGCCCGCTGAGGGCCATGCGCCTCATCCAACGCTACCTCTTCCGTCAGCTTCTCGGCCACAGCCTGGTGGCGACCGCCGCGCTGACCGGCGTCGCGGTGCTGACGGCGAGCCTCTCGGCGCTGGATATCCTGGTCAACGACCGCCAGAGCGTCTTGATCTTCGCCGAGATCACCCTGCTGGCGACGCCGCAGATCATCGCCATGATCATGCCGATCGCGCTCTGCGTCGCGGGGCTCGTCGCCCTCAACCGTCTGCACACCGAGCAGGAAATCGTGATCTGCTTCGCCGGCGGCATGAGCCGCTGGCGGGTGGCCGCCCCGGCGATCCGCATCGCCGCGATCTTTGCGCTGATCAACCTGATCATCAATCTGTGGATCCAGCCGCTGTGCTTCCGCGAGATGCGCACGGTGTTGCTGGCGGTGAAGGCCGACATCGCCACCACCCTGATTCGGCCCGGCGAGTTCACCCACCCCTCGCCCGGCCTCACCGTGTTCGCCCAGTCGATCGACGACAGCGGCCTGATCAAGAACCTGTTCATCGACCAGGCCACCGAGAAGACCGGCGGCTCGGCGACCTACATGGCCGGCGACGGCCTGATCGCCAAGCGGGGCGGCGCGCCGGTGCTGATCCTGCACAACGGCTCGATCCAGCAGTTCTCCAGGGCTGGCGTACTCAACGTGCTGTCATTCAACGAATATGTCCTCGACCTGCGCCCGTTCCTGGCGATTGAGGGGCAGGCGCTCTACCACCCGTCCGATCGCTATCTGCATGAGCTGTTCTTCCCCGACCTGAGACGGGGCTGGGAGCGGCAGAATCTCAAGAAGCTCTACGCCGAGGGCCACGGCCGTCTGGCGACGCCGCTCTACGACCTCGCCTTCATGTCACTGGCGCTGGCCGCCGTGCTCGGCGGGGCGTTCAGTCGGCTGGGCTACGGCACGCGGATCGCGGTCGCCGGTGCGACCGGGCTTGCCGTGCGGGTGCTGGGTTTCGTCACCGCGGCGGCCGCGGACGGCAACATCTCGCTCAACCTGCTGCAGTATTCGCCGCCGTTGATCTGCTTCATCGTCTGCATGCTGATCGTGCTGCGCCAGCATCCCGCGCGGGGACCGAGGCGCGCGCCGGCGGCGCCGATCCAAGCCATGCCGAGTCCGGCGTGATGGGCGCGCTCGGTCGGCTGCAGGTCTACGTCCTCACCCGCACCCTGACCGGCATGCTGGGCGCGATCATGGTCATCGCCTCGGTGGTGATGCTGATCTGTTTCGTCGAGCTCTCCCGCGCCTACGGCGGGCGCGGCGACGTCGGCTTCGGGCGGCTGGTGATCATGATGCTGCTGCAGTCGCCGGCGATCGTGCTGCTACTGCTGCCGTTCATCTTCCTCTTCGGCACCATGGCGGCGTTCGTGACCCTGAACCGGCGCTCCGAACTGATCGCGATGCGCGCGGCCGGCGTCTCGGCCTGGCGGTTCATCTTCCCCGCTGCGGGCGCGGCGTTCCTGATCGGCGTCGTCGACATCTCGCTGCTGAACCCGCTCGCCGCCGACCTCAACGGCCGCTACGAGGATGCCAAGAGCGCGATCGACGAAGGCGTCGGCGGCAAGGGGGCGAACTCGGCCATGTGGCTGCGCCAGGGCGACGAGCACACCCAGGTGGTGATCCACGCTCAGTCGCACGACATGGAAGGCGGCGTCGTCCACCTGCACCATGTCTCGCTGTTCCTACAGAACGTCACCAGCGGCGGGGCGCTGCAGTTCGCGCGCCGGATCGAGGCGGCCGAGGCGCGGCTCGATCCCGGCTTCTGGCGGCTGAGTGACGTGCGCGAAGCGACCGCCGGCGCAGGGTCGGTGCGCTCCGACTCGCTCTCGATCCCCTCAAGCCTCGACCGCAGCACGGCGATGGAGAAGTTCGCCGCCAAGGATGCGGTGGGCTTCTGGCGGCTGCCCGACACCATCGACCGGGCGGAGACCGCCGGCTTTTCGTCCGCGCCCTACCGCCAGCGTTATCAGGAGCTGCTGGCGACGCCGCTGCTCTTCGCCGGCATGTCGGTGTTGGCCGCGGCGTTCTCGCTTCGGCTGATGCGTCTTGGCGGCCTGGCGGGCCTCGCCGGCGCCGGCGTGGCGATGGGCTTCGCGATCTTCTTCTTCGACCGCATTTGCGGGGCGCTGGGCGGAGCGGAGGTGATCCCGCCGATCATCGCGGGCTGGACGCCGCCGATCATCGCCCTCCTCGCCGGCTTCACCCTGCTGGCCTACACCGAGGATGGCTGACGCGCCGATGGACAGGGGGAAGCGTCTCATCGCCCGCATCCGCGCCGGAAGCCTGAAGCAGGCGTTGCTGGCCGGCGCGCTCGGCCTGGCGTTACTGCCGGTCTGCGGCCACGCCAGCCCACGGGAACAAGCGCTGCCGCCCCTGCCCCGCCTGGGCGCGCCGCCGCCGCGGCCGCAAGCGATTCCGGCCGCCGATGATGGCCTGGCCGGCGGAGGGTTCTACATCGAGGCCGACCAGCTCACCGACGATGAGACTACCCAGATGGTCACCGCCCGCGGTGGCGTCGAGGCGCGCTACAACGGCCGCGTCGTCCGCGCCGAGGCGATCGACTACGACCAGAGCACTGGCATCGTCACCGCCAAGGGCGACGTCACCATCGTCAACCCGGACGGCGGGGTGGAGTTCTCGCAGTCGGCGGTGCTGGACAAGGAACTCTCCGCCGGCATCGCGATGGCGTTCTCGAGCCGGCTGAAGGACAACATCTCGATCGCCGCCGCCAGCGTGGTGCGCAAGTCGCCCGACGTCATGGAGCTCAACCAGGCGATCTTCACCCCCTGCCCGGTCTGCGCGAAACAGCCGACGCCGACCTGGTCGATCCACGCCCGCAAGGTGGTCGAGGACAAGCACAAGCAGGTCATCTACTTCCGCGACGCGGTGATCGAGGTTCACGGCCTGCCGCTGGTCTATATTCCGGCGTTCTGGGAGCCCACGCCCGAGAGCAAGCAGAAGTCCGGCTTCCTGGTTCCGGAGGTCAACGTATCCAGCCTGCGCGGGCTCACCTGGGAGCAGCCGTATCTGCTGGCGATCTCGCCGTCCGAAGACATCGTGATCAGCCCGCAGCTCAACACCAAGGTTAATCCGTTCCTCAACCTCGACTGGCGCAAGCGCTTCTACTCCGGCGCCATCGACGTCCGCGCCGGCTATACCTACGAACAGGACTTCAACTCCGCCGGCGACAAGCTGGGCAACCCGACCTCGCGCAGCTACATCCTGGCCAAGGGTCTCTTCGCGATCGACAACAACTGGAACTGGGGCTTCACCGCTGAGCGCGCCTCGGACCCGTTGATCTTCGACCGCTACAGCGTCGCCGATCCGTTCATCGAACGCGGTCTCTACGACTCCGACGACCGGCGGCTGATCTCGCAGCTGTTCACCACCCGCCAGGACTCGAACTCCTACATCTCCGTGGCCGCGATCGACGTCCAAGGCCTGCGCTCCACCGACATCAATGCCGCCTTCCCGGCCGTGGCCCCACTGGTCGAGGCGCGCTGGGAGCCGGACGTGCCGATTCTGGGTGGGCGCCTGCGCGTCGACGGCAGCGGCGTCGTGCTCACCCGCGACCAGTCGCCGATCGACCCCAGTCTACCTGGCATCGACAGTCGCCGCGGCACCCTCGACATCGACTGGCAGCGCACCTTCATCCTTTCCAACGGCATGCGGGTCGATCCGTTCTTCGAGTCGCGCACCGACGTGTTCAGCCTGGGCGACCTGCCCACCGCCATCCCCAAGTCGGTCGACAACGCCTCGTTCGCTCGCAATCTGGAGACCGTCGGCGCGACGCTGAGCTGGCCGTTCGTCAAGCGCGATGGCAACCTCACCTACATCCTGGAACCGATCGCGCAGCTGGCCATCTCGCCGGACGTCCGCCAGGACCCACGCATTCCGATCGAAGACAGCGTCGACTTCGAGTTCGACGAGACCAACCTCTTCCAGCCGGACAAGTCGCCCGGCTTCGACATCCTCGACACAGGTCAGCGGCTGAACGTCGGCGCCCGCGGCACGGTGATGAGCGATAGCGGGCTCTCGGCCAGCGCGCTGATCGGTCGCAGCTTCCGCGCCGCGCCAGATCCGGACATCCCGGACCGCACCGGGCTTGCCGGCACCACCTCGGACTGGATCTTCGCCACCGACGCGACGCCAATCAAAGGCGTCAACATCTTCACCCGCTGGCGGGTTGACGCCGACACCTTCTCGGTCGCCCGGCTCGAGGTCGGCGCCGACTTCGTCACGTCGCGCGTCGATGGCCAGATCCGCTACCTGCAGGAGGCGCAGGACCCGACCGGCCAGCGCGTGCAGGATCTCGACTTCCACGGCGAGGTCTTCTTCCTGAAGAACTGGGGGGTCACGGCGTACGGCGCGCGGGAATTCACCACTGGCGTCTGGCGCGAGCAGGACTTCGGCATCGTCTACAAGGATGACTGCGTTCGCGTCGAAATCGTCTATCGCCGCGACAACACCTTCAATGGCGTGCTCGGCCCATCCCAGGGTATTGGGTTCCGTCTTTCCCTCGCCACGTTTGGCAATTCAGTCTATGCCCGCCCAGAATCCGACACGCCCTCGCCGTAAGCGGCGGACTTTCAGTAACAAACACGAGAGAACAGCCGGCATGCGCCCCGCTTCTTGGCACGCACGCATCTTCGCCGGGTCGGCCATTGGCTTGACCTTGGCCGTCATGCTTGGCGCGTCCGCCGGCGCTCAGGACACTCCGCCCGCGGCCACCGCACCGGCCCCAGCGCCCGCGCCGGCCATCCCGTCCTCCGCCCTGACCGAGAACGTCGTCGCCGAGGTCAACGACGACGTCATCACCAACTACGACATCCTGCAGCGCATGCGCCTGCTGGTGATCACCGCCGGCATCCAGCCGACACGGGACGACCTCCCCGAACTGCAGCGCTACGCCCTCTCCGCCCTGATCGACGAGCGGCTGGAGATGCAGGAGCTGAGGCGCGAGGAGAAGGAACAGAAGGCCACGATCATCGCCACCGATAGCGTGGTCGACGACATGATCTCCGACATGGCCAAGGACTCGCACACGACCTCCACCCAGTTGCTCGCCTCGCTGGCCCAGCAGGGCATCGGGGCCGATACGCTGCGCACCTCGCTGCGGGCGCAGGAGAGTTGGATGGACTGGATAAGGGGCCGCTACGGCTCGCGTCTGCGGATCGGTGAAGACCAGGTCAAGGCGTTCCAGGACCGGATGGCGGCCGAAGCCAACAAGCCGAAGTACCAGCTCTCGGAAGTCTTCATCGACGCGCAGAAGGCGGGCGGCGCCGCTCAGGCGACCGAGGAAGCCAACCAACTGGTCGCGCAGCTGCACCAGGGCGCCCAGTTCCAGGCGGTCGCGCGGCAGTTCTCGGCCGCCCCCACCGCGGCGAACGGCGGCGACGCCGGTTGGGTCACCGCCGGCGAACTCGAACCCGAATTGCGCCAAGCGGTCGACGACATGCGGCCCGGCTCGCTCTCGGCGCCGATCGCAACCAAGGACGGCGTCTACATCGTCTATCTGCGTGACCGCCAGGCGGGCGGCTCGGCGGTGCTGATCAGCCTGAAGCAGGCCGCGATCGCGCTGGGCTCTGACGCCCCGGCCGATCAGGTCGAGGCGGCCCGGGCCAAGCTCGAGGCGTTGCGCGGCACGCTGCACGGCTGCGACGGCTTCGAGGCCACCGCGGGCAAGGTCGATGGCGTGCTCGCCGGCGACCTCGGCGAGGCCGAAGCCAAGGACCTGGCGCCTGCGTTCCGCGACGCGGCGCTCTCACTGCCGATTGGCCAGGTCTCCGAGCCGATCCGCAGCGACCAGGGCCTGCACCTGCTCGTGGTCTGCAACAAGCGCAGCAACGCCGCCCAGGGCATGGATCACGACCAGATCGAAAACCGGCTGATGGGCGAGCAGCTGGAGATGATCAAGAAGCGCTACCTGCGCGACCTTCGGAACTCCGCCAGCATCGAAGTGCGCGAATCTACGGCGGGGAGTTGAGCGGCCAGCCACTCGCCGTCACCCTCGGCGATCCCGCCGGCGTCGGACCGGAGATCGTCGGCGCTGCCTGGTTCGCGCTGAAAACCGCGGGCCCGCCCTTCTTCGTCATCGGCGACGCTTCCGCCATCGCCGATGCCGGGTGGCCAGTGCGCCGGATCTCTGACGCGGCCGAGGCGGCAGACGCATTTGCCGCCGCCCTGCCTGTCCTCGACATCCCGCTGACCACGCCCGCGACGCCCGGCCAACCCTCATCCGCCGCCACACCGCAGGTCATCGCCTGGATCGAGCGCGCGGTCGCCCTGGCGCTGGCCGGCAAGATCGGCGGCGTGGTCACCGCGCCGATCGCCAAGGCCGTGCTCTACGAAGCCGGTTTCCGCCATCCCGGACACACCGAGTTCGTCGGGGCGCTGACCGAGAGCACCGCGATGCCGGGCGCCCGCGGCCCTGTGATGATGCTGACCGCCAAGGACCTGCGCGTCGCGCTGGTCACCATTCACGAGCCGCTGAAGCGCGTACCGGGTCTGATCACCCAGGATCGGATCGTCGACACCGGCCGTGTCGTGGCCCAGGCGTTGCGACGTGACTTCGGCATCGCCGTCCCTCGCCTTGTCGTCGCTGGGCTCAACCCCCACGCCGGCGAGGGAGGCACGCTCGGAGACGAGGAGGTCACCATCGTCGCCCCCGCGGTCGCTGCGCTGCGGGCCGAGGGGCACGACGTGCGCGGTCCCCTGCCCGCCGACAGCCTGTTCCACGACGCCGCGCGGGCGACCTACGACGCGGCGCTTTGCCTCTATCACGACCAGGCGCTGATCCCGGTGAAGATGCTCGACTTCTGGGGTGGGGTGAACCTGACCCTCGGCCTGCCGATCGTCCGCACCTCGCCCGACCACGGCACCGCGTTCGACATCGCCGGCAAGGGATTGGCTCGCGCCGACAGCCTGATCGCCGCGATCCGGCTCGCGGCCGAGATCGCCGAGCGCCGCGCCGTCGCCCCGTGACGCTGGACGATCTGCCGCCGCTGCGCGAGGTGCTGGCGGACGCCGGGCTGGCGGCGCGCAAGAGTTTCGGCCAGCACTTCCTCTTGGACCTCAACCTTACCCGCAAGATCGCGCGCTTGGCCGGGACGCTGGAGGGCGAGACGGTGATCGAGGTCGGGCCGGGCCCCGGCGGCCTCACCCGCGCACTGCTCGAAGCCGGCGCCCAGGTCATCGCGATCGAAAAGGACTCTCGCTTCCTCGCGATCCTAGCTGACATCGCGGCCGCGGCGCCCGGCCGCCTCCAGGTGATCGCCGCCGACGCCCTCGCCGTCGATCCGGCCACCCTCCCCGCCGGCGCCCCGATCGTCGCCAACCTGCCCTACAACGTGGCGACGCCCCTGTTGATCGGCTGGCTGACCGGTCCGCTGAACCCGAAGTCGATGACGCTGATGTTCCAGCGCGAAGTGGCGCTGCGCATCGTCGCCGCGGCGGGGTCGAAGGACTACGGCCGCCTCTCGGTGCTGGCCCAGGCGCTCTCCGACGCCAGCATCGTTATGGAACTCCCGGCCCGCGCCTTTACGCCGCCGCCGAAGGTCGCGTCTGCTGTCGTCCAGCTCACGCCGAAGGCCGCTCCTCCCGCAGCAGACGCAATCGACCGCCTTCAGCGCGTTACCGCCGCCGCCTTCGGTCAGCGCCGCAAGATGCTGCGCTCGAGCCTGAAGGCGCTGGGCGGCGAGGCGCTTTGCGAGTCAGTTGGCGTCGATCCCTCGGCGCGGGCGGAGGAACTGACCGTGGCGCAGTTCCTGGCGCTGGCCGAGCGGCTGGGCTGAAGTACCGTATCCCTCGTCCCGCGGAGCGGGGAGAGGTCGAGCGAAGGCGTGAGCCTTCGACCGGGTGAGGGGCCCGTCGCCAAGGGCGACGAGCGCGCGCAGCGCGTCCTGGCTGCGCCAACCGCATCGCTGCGCGATCCAGACCCGTCACCCGTCCGACCGCTTCGCGCTCGGTCCACCTCTCCCCTCTCTTCGGGGGGAGTGGGATAGTTTAGCCCGGCACAACTTCTTCCTCGGGCGTCACCGCCGGTGCGCGCTGGATCAGTTCGATGGTGTAGCCGTCCGGGTCCTTGGCCAGGCAGACCACGGCGCCGCCCAGGCTCTCGATCGGGGCGGGCTCGCGGGTCACTTCCAGGCCAGCGGACTTCACCTTGGCCACGATCGGCGCCGGGTCGACCACGTAGAACACCAGCTTCACCGGGTTGTTGGCGTAGTTGCGCTCGGAGCCATCGGTGTAGTGCATCAGCACCACGGCGTTGCGGCCTTCGTGGGCGAGCATGACCTCGTCCATGTACTCGACCTTGAATGTCTGCATCACCTTCATGCCGAGGACATCACGGTAGAAGGCGGTCGAGCGGTCGAGGTCGGCGACGCCGATGCCGACGGCGGTGAGGAAGTCGGGCGAACGCATGGGCGGCTCCTGGCTGGATTTCTGGCTGACACTATGGCCTGTCGAGCGCCAACACCATAAGCCCGAAACGGGCGCGGAGCGGATGCCAGGGAGCGGACGATGGAACAGGTCGCGGGCGGCTACGGTCTCGTCGAGGCCCCGGTGTGGGACGAGCGGCGCGGGCTGATCTTCAGCGATGTGTTGAACGGCGGCGTCTATTGCCTGGGTCACAGCGGTGAGATCTCGACCGTCGTCCCCAAGCGCCGCGGCGTCGGCGGCATGGCGCTGCACGCTGAGGGCGGGATCGTGGTCGGCGGACGCAACATCGCCTGGGTCGGCGACGACGGCGAAACGCGCGTGCTGCTGGCGCCCGACGTGATCCCCGGCGCCATCGGCTTCAACGACCTCACCACCGACGCCGCCGGCCGCATCTACGTCGGCTCCCTCGCCTACCGCGTTTTCGCCGATCCGCCCAAGCCGGGGTTCCTGCACGTGATCGATTTGGACAGCTCGATGCGCACGCTCTCCGATCAGGTGATGCTGACCAATGGCCTCGGCGTCTCCCCCGATGGCCAGCGGCTCTACCACTGCGACGCCAGCGGCGGCGGACCGGTGCGAGTCTATGACGTCGCTGGCGATGGCTCGGTAGGTCCGTGGCGCCAGTTCGCCACCCTCGGCCAGCGCCACGTCGCCGACGGCATGAAGGTGGCGGCCGACGGTTCGGTCTGGGTCGCCGACGCCCGCGGCGGCCGCGTCGCCGTCTTCGGACCGGATGGCGCCCACCGCCACGACATCGCCGTGCCGCTGCCGATGGTGACCAGCCTGTGCTTCGCGGGCGACGACCTGAAGGATCTCTACATCGTCACCGGCTCGGAGGGCGCGGCCGAACCCAACTCCGGCGCGATCTTCAAGACGCGATCCGACGTGGCCGGCTTGCCGCTGGCGCCGGCGCGGGTCGCGATCTGATGGAACTCATCCTTGTCCGCCACGGCCTACCCGTCCGCAGCGACGAGTCGAGCGATCCGCCGCTCTCCGAGCTGGGACACCGCCAAGCTGACCTGGTCGCTCGTCGCCTCGCCGGGGAGCGCATCGACGCGGTTTTCGCGAGCACCATGCGCCGGGCGATCCAGACCGCCGAGCCATTCGCGGCAAGCGCCCGCCGCGAGGTGCAGGTGCGCGACGGCATCGTCGAGTTCGACCGCGACGGCGGAACCTACATCCCGATGGAAGAGCTCAAGCGCGACGACTACCCGGCCTGGCAGGCCTTCGTGCAAGGCACGCGCGGCGGAGCGGATATCGAGGCGTTCCAGCGGGCGGTGGTCGAGACGCTGGAGGCGATCGTCGTCGCCCATCCCGGCAAGCGGGTCGCGGTGTTCTGCCATGGCGGCGTGATCAACGTCTGGACCGCGCACGTGCTGGGCATGGCCCCGCGGCTCTTCTTCGAGCCCACCTACGCCAGCCTGCACCGCTACCTCTGCGCCAGCACCGGCCAACGCAACCTGGTCAGCCTGAATGACGCCTCTCATCTGCGCGAACTGCCGCCCTCCTAGCTTCCACCGACGGAACTACGGTGGCGGTTCCACGTTCAGTCTCGCAACGGCGTTGACCGCCGCGACGAGGAGCCAGACGTTTAGTCGTCGGAAGTCGTCGCAGCCCCCTGACGCCACTGAACACTTGGAGGGTACTCATCATGCGCTCGATTTTCCTGTACATCATCGGCATTCCGATCCCGATCATCCTGCTCTTGGCGTTCTGCACGCACCATTTCTAGGGCGTCGGAAGACGTAACCGACGCCGCCCTCGTCCGCGAGGGCGGCGTTTGCTTATCCGTCGATCGGCTGCTCGATCAGCTCGGCGACGAAGGGGGCGAGCCACGGGTTGCGATCCCGGCGCAGCCGTTCGGCATGATAGATGTGGGCCAGCTCGGCGTAGGCCCGGTCGAAGTCCTCGTTCAGGATCACGTAGTCGTACTCGGTCCACTTGGCGAACTCGACCTTCGCGGTGGTGAGTCGGCGGCGGATCATCTCGTCGGAGTCTCCGGCGCGGGCATGGATGCGCCGGGCCATCTCGGCGATCGACGGCGGCAGGATGAACACCCGCACCGTGTCCTCCGGCGCCGCGGAGGCGATCGCCCGCGCGCCTTGAAAGTCGATGTCGAAGATCACGTCGTGGCCGGCGGCCAAGTGCGCCATCACCGCTTCGCGCGGCGTTCCCGAGCGGTGGCCGTGCACCTCGGCCCACTCGAGGAAGTTTCCCGCCTCCATCTCGGCGGTGAACTGATCCTCGGTGATGAAGAAGTATTCGCGCCCGTCATGCTCGCCGGGCCGAGGTTCGCGGGTGGTCATCGAGATCGAGAGCTCGAGCTCCGAATGATCCGCCGTCAGCCGCCGCGAGAGCGACGTCTTGCCCACGCCCGAGGGGCTCGACAGCACCAGCATGATCCCGCGGCGGAGGCGTTCACTCGACATTCTGCACCTGCTCGCGGAACTGATCGATCGCCGCCTTCAGCGCCAGTCCGATGCGGGTGAGCTCGGTGGTCGCCGACTTGCTGCAGAGCGTGTTGGCCTCGCGCATGAACTCCTGGGTCAGGAAGTCGAGCCGGCGCCCGGCGGCGGCGTCATCGGCCATCAGGGTGCGCGCGGCGTCGACATGGCTGGCGAGTCGGTCGAGCTCTTCGCGCACGTCGGCCTTCACCGCCATCGCCGCCGCTTCTTGAACCACCCGGTCGGCCGGCGCGGCGTCGCCGAGCAGTTCGGCCAAGCGCTTGGCGAAGCGGTCTCGGATCGTCGGGCCCTGCGTCGCCGCTTGAATCTCGGCTTCGGCGCATAACGACTCGACCTGATTGACCAAGCCACTGAGGACACCGCCCAGGGACGCGCCCTCGGCCAGACGCGAGGCCTTCAGTCCGTCCAACGCTTCGGTGACGCTCTTGGCCATGGCGGCTTCGACGTCGGCGCGGACGTCGCCCGGCTCTTCCGCCTCGCCGGTCTCGAGCACGCCGCGCAGCGCCAGCAAGCCGTCGGCGGTCGGCATCACCGCGTGGCCGCCGGCCATAAGCTCGGAGCTGATCTCCAGGTAGCGGTCGAGCAGATCCTGGTTGACCCGCACCGAGCCCGTCGTTTCCGCCCGCTTGGCCTGGATCGCCACGTTGAGCTGGCCGCGCTGGAAGCGGCCCTGTGCCGCCTCACGGGCGATCCGTTCCAGGCCGTCGAACCCCGGCGGCCCTCGAAACCGGACCTCGAGGTTGCGGCCATTCACCGAGCGCGCTTCGACCGCCCAGTTCCACGCGCCGGACGCGCCTTCGGTCCGGGCGAAGCCGGTCATGCTCGATAGTTTCAACACGCCGCCGGCTTCCCCGCCGCGGCCGCCGCCGCCTCGCAATTGCGCTTGGTCTCGATCAGCCGCCAGCGCGCCACGTTGGCCTGGTGCTGGGCCAAGGTGGACGAGAAAACATGCCCACCTGTCCCGTCAGCGACGAAGTAGAGCTCATCCGTCCGTGGCGGATCCAGCGCCGCGGCGAGCGACGCGCGGCCCGGATTGCCGATCGGCGTCGGCGGCAGGCCGGCGATGACATAGGTGTTGTAGGGCGTCTGCGACTGCAGCTCGGAGACGCGCAGGCCGTGCCCCAGCGGCTTGCCGCCGGTGAGGCCGTAGATCACCGTCGGGTCACTCTCCAGGCGCATGCCGATCTTCAGGCGATTGATGAACACAGCGGCGATTCGCGGGCGCTCATCGGGCTTTGCGGTCTCTTTCTCGACAATCGAGGCCAAGGTCACCGCCTCGTCAGGCGTGCGGTATGGCAGGTCGGCGCGGCGCTGAGCCCAGAGCGCGTTCAGCACCTTGTCGCGCGCTTCGATCATCCGCCGCAGCACCGCCGCGCGGTCGTCGCCTCGGCGCACCTCGTAGGTCTCAGGCAGCACCCCGCCTTCCGGCGGCGCCGGCGCGACGCCAGTCAGGAAGTCCGCCCGCATCAGCGTCTCCATCACCGCCTCGGAGGTGTAGCCCTCGGGTATGGTCACGAAGTGCCGCACCACCCGGCCCTCGGCGATCGCCCCGATCACCGTGGCCAGCGAGGCGTGGGAAGGGAAGTCGTACTCCCCGGCCTTGAGCCGGTGCGCCGCGCCGGTCAGTTCCGACGCCAGCACGAACGAGGTCTCGGAGCCGATCACGCCGCCCCGCCGGAGTTCCGATCCGATCTCGGCGACGCCGGCGCCCGGTCGCAGCACCACGGTCGTAGACGCGTCATGATCCTGCGCCGCCGGCCCGGGCGCGAAGTAGATAAAGAGGCCCACGATCAGCACCAGCAGCAGGGCCGCGCCGATCGTAGCCAGGGCGCCGTAGGCCGTCATGAGCCGGCGGCGCGTCTTGGCGTCGCCTCTGGAGCGTCGGGCGGGCCCTCGGCTCACGGCGCCTTCTTGAACACGATCGAGGCGTTGGTGCCGCCGAAGCCGAAGCTGTTGGACAGCGCCACGTCGATCTTCATCGGCTTGGCCTTGTTGGGGACCAGGTCGAGCGCGGTTTCGACCGACGGGTTCTCCAGATTGATCGTCGGCGGGGCGATCTGATCGCGCAGCGCCAGCACCGTGAACGCCGCTTCCACCGCGCCGGCGGCGCCGAGAAGGTGGCCGATCGACGACTTGGTCGACGACATCGCCGTCTTGCCCGCCGCCTGGCCCAGCAACCGCTCGACCGCACCCAGTTCGATCTCGTCGCCGAGCGGCGTCGAGGTGCCGTGGGCGTTGATGTAGTCGATATCGGCTGGCTCGAGCCCGGCGTGACTGATCGCGGCCTCCATGGCGCGGTAGCCGCCGTCGCCGTCATCGGCCGGGGCGGTGATGTGATAGGCGTCGCCGGCGAGGCCGTAGCCGATCACCTCGGCATAGATCTTCGCGTTTCTGGCCCTGGCGTGCTCCAGTTCCTCGAGCACCAGCACCCCAGCGCCCTCGCCCATCACGAAGCCGTCGCGGTCTTTGTCATACGGCCGCGAGGCCCGCTCTGGCGTGTCGTTGAAATTGGTCGACATCGCGCGGCAGGCGATGAAGCCGGCGATGCCGATCGGGCAGACCGCCGCTTCGGCGCCGCCGGCGACCATCACGTCAGCGTCGCCATACTGGATAAGCCGCGCAGCATCGCCGACCGCGTGGGCCCCGGTGGCGCAGGCGGTGACCACCGCGTGGTTAGGTCCCTTGAATTTGTAGCGGATCGAGACCTGGCCGGAGGCGAGGTTGATCAGCGCCGAGGGGATGAAGAACGGGCTGACCCGGCGCGGGCCCTTCTCGTGCAGCTCGATCGCGGTCTCAGCGATGGTGCCAAGCCCGCCGATGCCCGAGCCCAGGATCACCCCGGTGCGCCGGCGCTCGCCCTCGTCCTCGGGCATCCAGTCGGCGTCGCGCACCGCCTCGTCGGCGGCGGCCATGGCGTAGAGGATGAAGTCGTCGATGCGGCGCTGCTCTCGCGTGCTCATCACCTGGTCCGGATCGAACGAGCCGTCGATATCGGGCCCGCCGCCGCCGCGGCCGTTCACCCGCGGCACCTCGCAGGCGACCTGGCAGGCGTAGTCGGTGACGTCGAACGCGCTGATCCGGCCAGCGCCAGACTTCCCGGCCAGGATCGCCGACCAGGTCTTCTCCGCCCCCCAGGCCAGGGGCGAAACCATGCCAATTCCGGTGACTACGACGCGTCGCATGCCGTCTCCTCGCTACCGCAACCTAGCAGACCGTGTTGAGTCGGGTCCGCTGCGGCGGCGCGGCGGCTGAGCTGGCCGCCGCCAGATACGAAACCGCCGCGCGCGTCCGGGCCGGACACAGCGCGGCGGCCAAACTCGAACGTCCAGGCGCCCCTAGGCGCCGAGCCGTTCCTGAATGAACTTCACCGCATCGCCCACCGTCTGGATGTGCTCGGCGGCGTCGTCCGGGATTTCGATGTCGAACTCTTCTTCGAAGGCCATGACGAGTTCGACGTTGTCCAGGCTGTCGGCGCCCAGATCGTCGATGAAGCTGGCCTTTTCGTTGACCTTCTCCGGGTCGGCGTCGAGGTGCTCGATCACGATCTTACGCACGCGCTCAAGAATGTCGGACATTCAGCTCCTAGTCCCTCGTTGTGATTGTTCGCACGGCATTGCGGCTCCATTTCCGCCGCCGCGCGGGAAGTCCCGTCACCCATAAGGCGCCGCCGCCGGGCGCGCCAATACTGGCTTAGCAAAATCGCCGTCTGAGCTAGCATGTTCCATTGGGGGAGGCCAGCGGCGCGGATTTCGGGTCGTGTCTCAGTTTGAAAACAGAGCAGCCGCCACTCCCGCGACCGCGCACCCCAATGACAGCGCCCCTCGCAAGGCCAAGATCACCACGAACATGCGGGGACGCTCGCTCTGGCGTATCGTCCAGAACCCGGACATGAGCACTCCCCGCATCTTCGCGACTACGGTCATACCCCCGAAGAGTGCGCCGAGGCCCAAGAGTGCCAGCCCGTCGACTTGATTAGCGGTCACGCTGCGATGACGTCCCGGTTTGTGAAATCAACGATGCCGGTGCTCGCCTCAGATCATCGCCATGCCGCCGTTTACGTGCAGCGTCTGGCCGGTGACGTAGGCGGCTTCGTCGCTGGCCAGGTAGATGCAGGCCGCCGCGACGTCCGATCCGACGCCCAGCCGGCCCAGCGGCACGTTGCCGAGGATCGCGGTCTTCTGCGCCTCGTTGAGCGCGTCGGTCATCGGGCTCTCGATGAAACCGGGAGCGACGCAGTTGGCGGTGACGTGGCGGCTGGCGATCTCCTGCGCCAGCGATTTGGTGAAGCCGATCATGCCGGCCTTGGAGGCCGCGTAGTTGGTCTGGCCGGCGTTGCCCATCACGCCCACCACCGAGGTGATGCCGATGATCCGCCCGCGCCGGCGGCGCATCATGCCGCGCAGGGCGCTGCGGGCGAGCCGGAAGTAGCTCTCCAGGTTGATGGTCATCACCTGGTTCCAGTCGTCATCTTTCATGCGCAGGATGAGGCCGTCCTTGGTGATGCCGGCGTTGGCGACCAGGATGTCGAGCTCCATGCCAGCCGCCGCCTCGGCCGCCGCCACCAGCCCGTCGACCGGCCCTGCCTGCGAGAGATTCGCCGGCGCGATCGAGGCCCGCTCGCCCAGCTCGGCGCGCAACTCCGAGAGCGCCTCCTCGCGGGTGCCGGACAGCACCACGTGAGCGCCCTGCGCGTGCAGCCCGCGGGCGATGGCCCCGCCGATGCCCCCGCTGGCCCCGGTGACCAGCGCCATCTTGCCGGTAAGGTCGAACATGGCGGATCTCCTCAGAGGCTGGCGGCGAAGGCTTCGAGGTCGGCGGGCGCGTTCAGGGCCACGCCCTCGGCGTCTGGCGCGATGCGCTTGACCATGCCGGTCAGCACCTTGCCGGCGCCGAGCTCGGCGAAGCGGGTGACGCCGCCCTCCGCGGCCAGCCACTCGACGCTCTCGCGCCAGCGCACCCGGCCGGTGACCTGCTCGACCAGCTGGCGGCGAATCGCTTCCGGGTCGTTGGTCGGCCGCGCGGTGACGTTGGCGACCAGGAAGGTGCGCGGGGCGACGATCGTCACCTCGGCCAGCGCCTCGGCCATCTCGTCGGCGGCCGGCTGCATCAGCGGGCAGTGGAATGGCGCGGAGACGTTGACCGGGATCGCCCGGGCGCCCAGCTCCTTGGCCTTCTCGATCGCCCGCGCCACCGCGGCGGCCGAACCGGAGATCACCACGTTGCCGGCGTTGTTGTCGTTGGCGACCGTGCAGACGCCGACCTCGCCGCCGGCGTTGGCCGCCGCTTCGGCCAGCGCGACGTCGGTCTTGGGGCCGATCAGCGCCGCCATGGCCCCCTCGCCTACCGGCACGGCGCGCTGCATCGCCTGACCACGCCGGCGCAGCAGCCGCGCGGTGTCGGCCAGGGTCAGGGCGCCGGACGCGCAGAGGGCGGAGTATTCGCCGAGCGAGTGGCCGGCGACGAAGCTCGCCTCCTCGACCGGCACGCCGAAGTCGCGCTCCAGGATCCGGGCGACCGCGACGCTCACCGCCATCAGCGCCGGCTGGGTGTTCTCGGTCAGGGTCAGAGTCTCGATCGGCCCATCGCGCATCAGCTTCGACAGCTTCTCGCCCAGCGCGTCATCGATTTCCTGGAACACCTCGCGAGCGGCGGCGAAGGCGTCGGCAAGGTCGGCGCCCATGCCGACGGCCTGGCTGCCCTGTCCGGGGAAGATGAAGGCGAGCGTCATGCAAGGTTCCTGCGGGTTGCGGGGGCTCGTGGTTAGGTCAAGACCGGGCCGGGCTCAAGGCGGCGATTGCGCTGGCGCGGTCACCCGGGCGGCGGTATTGCGACCTGGGGACGATCCCCGGGAGATTTCGACATGAAGCATTTGATTTTGGCCGCCGCCGCGGCCGCGCTCATTTCAGCGCCTGCGATGGCCGCCCTGCCGCTGGGCGCCAAAGCCCCCGTCTTCACGGCGCCCGCCTTCCAGGCCGGCAAGCCGTTCCAGTTCGCGCTCGCCGACGCGCTGAAGAAAGGGCCCGTCGTGCTCTATTTCTTCCCCGCCGCCCACACCCAGGGCTGCAATATCGAGGCCCACATGTTCGCCGACACGATCGAGAAGTTCAAAGCCCAGGGCGCCACGGTGATCGGCGTCACCGCCGGCAACGTCGACCAGCTGGCCGCCTTCTCGACCGAGACTGAGCATTGCTCCGGCAAGTTCCCGGTCGCCGCTGACCCGGACACCTCGATCGCCAAGAGCTATGACGCCACCCTCTCGTTCGGAACCAAGACGGTCTCCAACCGCACGTCCTACGTGATCGCCCCCAACGACAGCGTCCTCTTCACCTACACCGACCTCAAGCCCGAGCAGCACATCGCGCTGACCCTCGACGCCGTCACCAAGTGGCGCGCCGCCCACCCGCACTAGGTCCTGAAGGCCGAGGGAGCAAAATAAGTGGTCATCCCGGAAAGCCGCAAAGCGGCTTGTCCGGGACCTCCTCAGCGCCAACGCCCGAATGTCTTCCGCCGAGGTCTTCGCCGTCTATATTATGACCAACACGCCGAGAGGCGTGCTCTACACCGGCTTCACCTCCAACCTGATCAACCGCGCGAAGCAGCACCGCGAGGGTGAGATCGAGGGCTTCACCAAGAAGTACCGGCTCAAGCGCCTGGTCTGGTATCGGCTCTACGGCAACCCGCTGGATGGGATCAGTTTCGAGAAGCAGCTGAAGCGCTGGCGGCGCGAGTGGAAGTTCCGCCTCGTCGAGGGGATGAACCCGGACTGGCACGATCTCTGGGATGAATTGATCGGGGCCGACATCATCGGCCCGCTCAGTCACCTGCAGGGGCGCTGAGGAGGTCCCGGACAAGGCGCTCTGCGCCTTTCCGGGATGACCAGCTTTGTTGGTCGATCCCCGTTCCCTTGCCTTCCGCCCCGCTTTCCCTTAAGCACCGCGCCTCCCTACGGGGAGCGGTC
The DNA here is from genome assembly GCA_036494265.1 of Caulobacteraceae bacterium. Classification (GTDB taxonomy): domain Bacteria; phylum Pseudomonadota; class Alphaproteobacteria; order Caulobacterales; family Caulobacteraceae; genus Acaudatibacter. Next base: position 33,248 of record DASXOP010000004.1, read on the forward strand.
CTTTTGCGGAGCGTCAAAGGGCTTGGGTAGCCACCCCAGCCGCCGTGACCAGGATCCATCGCAGCCGGGCGTCTTCCGCCGCCGGCCTGCGCCGCTCTCCAAAGCCGGAAGAAGGAACGTATGACCTACTACGAGCACGTGCTCATCACGCGGCAGGATATCTCGCCGCAACAAGCCGAAACCCTCAACGAAGAGCTCAAGACCCTGATCGAAGGCCTTGGCGGTCACATCGCCAAGATCGAGTACTGGGGCCTGCGCAATCTGATGTACCGGATCAAGAAGAACCGGAAGGGTCACTATTCGCTGCTGGCGATCGACGCGCCGGCCGATGCGGTCAAGGAGATGGAGCGGCAGCTCTCGATCAACGAGGACGTGCTGCGCTACCTCACCCTTCGCGTCGAGGAACTCGACCTCGAGCTTTCGCCAGTGCTGGCGCGCCGCGACCGTGAGCGCGAACGCGAACGCCCCCGCTTCGATGACGTGCCGGCGTAAGGGAGACCAGAACCATGACCGACGTTTCCGCTCCCGAAGCTCCCGCCGCCGGCGGCCCGCGCCGCACCTTCATGCGCCGCCGCAAGGTGTGCCCGTTCTCCGGCGCCAACGCCCCGAAGATCGACTACAAGGACGTCAAGCTGCTGCAGCGCTACATCTCCGAGCGCGGCAAGATCGTGCCCAGCCGCATCACCGCGGTCTCGGCCCTGAAGCAGCGCGAACTGGCCAAGGCGATCAAGCGCGCCCGCTTCCTCGCTCTTCTGCCCTACGTCGTGAAGTAGGAGCGCCCAGCGATGAAAGTCATTCTGCTCGAACGCGTCGAGCGCCTCGGCGTCCTCGGCGACGAAGTAACGGTGAAGGACGGGTTCGCCCGTAACTTCCTGCTGCCGCGCGAAAAAGCGCTCCGCGCCACCAGCGCCAACCGCAAGGTCTTCGAAGGCCGCCGCGCCGAACTGGAACTCGGCAACGCCCGTGCCCGTGAAACCGCGTCCCGCTCCGGCGATAAGCTCGACGGCTCGTCCTACATCATGATCCGCCAGGCGGGCGAAAGCGGCCACCTCTACGGCTCGGTTTCCGGCCGCGACGTGGCCGACGCGGTCAACGCCGAGGGCGGCAAGGTCGACCGTGCGATGGTGGTGCTTGACAAGCCGATCAAGTCGCTCGGCGTCCATCCGGTGAAGGTGCGCCTGCACCCGGAAGTGACCATCACGGTCAACATCAACATCGCCCGCAGCCAGGACGAAGCCGAACGGCAGTCCCGCGGCGAGAATGTGATCACCTCGCAGTTCGAGGAAGATCGCGCGGCCGATGCGCAAGCCGCCTCCGACATGCTCGAAGGCGGCGCGGGCTCGCAAGCCTCCGATCGCGACGACTACTAGTTTTCGAGCAATAGGCGCCCGTTTTTCGGGCGCCTATCCGCGTCTGCCTCCGCTATAGCCACCTCTGGGTCGGATTCGCACCGGAGGGGCTGGGTGAAGGCGAGCGTTCGGGCTGCTGCGGCGTGCCTCGGTGTAGGGCTGATTTCGATCCCGGCGGCCGCGTGCGCCGCGACCCCCGTGCCAATTCCCGCACTCGACCACGGCGATACCGCCTGGCTGCTGGCGGCCAGCGCGCTCGTGCTGTTCATGACCCTGCCCGGCCTGGCGCTGTTCTACGCCGGGCTGGTGCGGATGAAGAACACGCTGTCGGTGATGCTGCACTGCGTCGCCATCACCTGCCTGGTCTCCGTCCTGTGGCTCGCGGTCGGCTATAGCCTCGCGTTCAGCGGCGCCGGTCCGCTGATCGGTGATCTCTCGCGAGCGTTCCTGCTCGGCGTCAGTCGCGATGCGCTGAGCGGCACGGTGCCTCAAGGCGCCTTCTTCATCTTCCAGCTCACCTTCGCGGTGATCACCCCGGCCCTGATCGTCGGCGCCTATGTCGAGCGCATCAAGTTCGCCGCCGTGCTGGTCTTCAGCGCGCTCTGGCTGCTGGTGGTCTATGCGCCGGTGGCGCACTGGGTCTGGGGCGGCGGCTGGCTGGCGCAACGCGGGGTGATGGACTTCGCCGGCGGCCTCGTCGTCCATGCGACGGCGGGCGTCTCGGCGCTGGTGCTGGCCGCCATGCTGGGCCGCCGCGACGGGTTTCCCCGCGATCTGCATCCGCCGCACAATCCGGGCATGACGATGATGGGCGCTGGCATGCTCTGGGTCGGCTGGTACGGCTTCAACGGCGGCAGCGCGCTGGCCGCCAACGGATCGGCGGCAATGGCGCTGATCGCCACCCACACCTCGGCCTCCGTCGCCGGCCTGGTGTGGGCGCTGCTCGAGCGACTGCGTTTCGGACGCGCCAGCATGGTCGGCGTCGTCACCGGCGTCGTCGCCGGCCTCGCCACCATCACGCCCGCCTCGGGCTACGTCAGCCCGGCGGCGGCGCTGTTGCTGGGTGCGGCCGGCAGCCTCGTCTGCTTCTGCGCGGTCGAGGTGGTGAAGAACCGGCTGAAGATCGACGACTCGCTCGACGTCTTCGCCGTCCACGGCGTTGGCGGCATCCTTGGCAGCCTGCTGGTCGCCGCGCTCGCCAGTCCGGCGCTCGGCGGCGTCGGCTACGGACTCGCCCACGACATGGCCGGCCAGGCGCTGGTCCAGCTAATGGGGGTCGGCGCGACGATGGCCTGGTCGGCCCTCGCCACCTTCGCGCTGGTGATGTTCACCAGGGCCGTCGTCGGCCTACGAGCTCGCGACGAGGAGATCCAGGAGGGGCTCGACCTGACCTATCACGGCGAGCGCGCCTATCAACAATGAGCCTTCGCGCCGCGCTGCAGCGAAGCTTTCCACAGCCCGTACATTTTTTGTGGAGCGGCAATCTGACCGCATGCCCCTGGAGCCGGGACTGAGCTAACAGTCTGCACATGGCCCTCGCCCCTGCCCTGGATCTGCGTCCCTCCCTCCCGGACGCCGCACCGCCCCACGCCCCCGCCAACATCGAAGCCGAGCAGGCGCTGCTGGGGGCGCTGCTCTATGACAACGGCGCCTACGAGCGGCTCAACGACAGCCTGCAGGCCAGCGATTTCTTCGAGCCTTTCCACGGCCGCCTGTTCGCCTCGATCGAAGCCTACATCCGCCGCGGCCAGCTGGCCGACCCGACGCTGTTCGCCGAGCAGTTCTCGCGCGATCCGGTGTTCCAGGAACTGGGCGGCATCCGCTATTTCGCCGACCTGGTCGACCGCGCGCCGCCGGCGGCCCGCGCCGCCGACTATGGCCGCGCGATCCACGACCTGGCGCTGCGCCGCGAGCTGATCCGCATCGGCGGCGACATCTCGACCGGCGCCCAAGTCAGCGACCCGGAGAACACCGCCCGCGACCAGATCGAGGCAGCCGAGCAGCAGCTCTACAGCCTGGCCGAGAACGGCGCGTCGTCGACCGGCTTCATGCCGCTCGAACTGGCGCTGAGCGGCGCGGTCGACATGGCGGCCGAGGCATTCAACCGCGACGGTGGGCTCGCCGGCCTCTCGACCGGCCTCGACGACCTCGACCGGATTCTAGGCGGGCTGCACCCCTCTGACCTGCTGATCCTCGCCGCCCGCCCTTCAATGGGGAAGTCGTCGCTGGCGATGAACATCGCCTTCAACGTCGCCCGCCGCTACGAGTGGGAGCCGCAGCCCGATGGCACGCGCAAGACCGTCAACGGCGGCGTCGTCGCCTTCTTCTCGCTGGAAATGTCGGCCGAGCAGCTGGCGATGCGCCTCCTGGCCGAGGTGACCGAGGTCCCCTCTGACAAGATCCGCAAAGGCGAGATCACCGCCTCGGAGTTCGGCCGCATCCGCGATGGCGCGGCGGAGATCCAGGAAGCGCCGCTCTTCATCGACGACACCGGCGGCATCTCGCTGGCCAAGCTGACCGCTCGGGCGCGGCGCTTGAAACGCACCAGCGGCCTCGACCTGCTGGTGGTCGACTATCTGCAGCTGATCACCGCCGGCAACGGCAAGATCGAGAATCGGGTGCAGGAAGTCAGCCAGATCACGCAAGGGCTGAAGGCGCTGGCCAAGGAGCTGAAGATCCCGGTGCTGGCGCTGGCCCAGCTCTCGCGCCAGGTCGAGAACCGCGAGGACAAGAAGCCCCAGCTGGCCGACCTGCGCGAATCCGGCTCTATCGAACAGGACGCCGACGTGGTGATGTTCATCTACCGCGAGAGCTACTACCTCAGCCGCACCGAGCCGAAGACGGGCACCGCTGAACACCTCGAGTGGCAGGACAAGATGGACCCGATCCGCAACCTCGCCGAGGTGATCATCGGCAAGCAGCGCCACGGCCCGATCGGCACCGTGCGGCTGCAGTTCCAGGAGGACTTCACCAAGTTCACCAACCTGGCCCGCGACGATCGCTACCCCGAGCGAAGATAGCGTTCCGCCACACTCGCGGCAGACAACAAAAAACCCCGCCTTAGGCGGGGTTTTCCGTAGAGCCGAGTTGGTCTGGACCAGACCTTGCCCGAGCTAGTGAACGCCGCTCAGCGCGGATCCTCCCGCCGCCAGCGCACTCATGGTGGCCGCCGCGACCACCGCGCCGATGACCACGCCGATCACGATGTTGACCAGGATCGCGCAGACGATGCTGACGACGAAGTAGCCGACCGTCTTGTCGGCGGGCGACTTCATTAGCTTCGGCAGGCCGAGATACATCAAGTAGAGGCTGTAGAGCCCCGCCAGGCCGGCGATGATGCCGAGCGCCGGCACGATGTTCAGAATGCCGGCTACCCAGCTGGCGGTGTAGGAATAGGCCACCACCTTCGTGGCCTGGACCGTGTTCTTCTGCGCGCCGAAACTGGGCGCCAGCGCATCGATGATGAAGGCCATGATGAAGACGCCAAGCAGCGCCGCCACGTAGGTCATCACCGCGACGATGACGACCAGCATGATCGCCCAGTGCGCGAAGAGCAGGCCGCCGACCACGGACGCCAGCGCCGGGATCGCGGCGAGGATGCAAACGTAACCGGTGAAAAGGCCGGGAACGGTGGCCATCTCCCCATCGATGACGTCCCACTCCGCAGCAGGCTTCATCAGAATATTCTGAATACGCGACACAAGACCCGCGCTTGGGGTCCCGCCCACTACCGACATTCCGCCCTCCTGAGAAACCGCAGATTCCCTCGACGCTAACGCAACTTGGGCAGACTGACGAGCCGTTGTTACGCGGAACCCGGTTTTAGCCGTGGGCCAGGGCGTTCAGCCGGTCGGGACTGATCGCCTGGACAGCGCCTTTCAGCGTGTCGATCGGCACGCCCGAACCATCGGCTTCGATCTTGAAGCGGTTGCCGACGACGACGCTGTATTCGCCGCTCTTGGAGCTGTTGTCGTAGCTCTCGTGCACGATCTGGCCGTTGATGGTCTGGGTTTTGTCGTAGCCGGTCGCTGTCTCCTTATCGTCCTGCACGTTGGCCGCAGAGGCGAACGCGGTCAGACCGCCGATCGCCGCCAGGTCGGTGATCTCCAGCGTGATGTGGGTGTCGCCGCTCTGGTAGGTGCCCTCGGCGTCGGACGCCCCGATGCCCGCGGCGCCGCCGCTGCTGGCCTGGATCGCTGTGCGCGGCGCGCCGGCGATGTTGTCCGGCAGCAGCAGCTTCAACTGCTGCGGATCGACCGCGTTCGACTTGCCGTTGGCGGCGCCGGCCTCGACCTCCTTGATCGACTGCTCGGCCTTGTTGAGGTCGATGCTGCCGCCGTTGCCGAGATGGATCGTGCCGCCAGGGGCCGAGAGCGTGCCGCCGGGCGATGATAGGGCATTCAGTCCGCCGCCGGCGACCATGCCGATGCCGCTGACCACGCCGACGATGGTGAAGCAGACGACGTAGACCACGATCGCCAGCACGATCACGACGATCGTGTAGACCACCGACTTGTCGGCCGGCGACTTCATCACTTGGCCGAGGCCGAGGTAGAGCAGAAAGAGGCTGTAGAGGCCGACCAGGCTCAGCAGGCCGCCGACCCAGGGAATGATTGCGAAGATCCCGGCGAGCCAGGCCGCGGTCCAGCTGTAGACCGCCACCTTCATCGCCTGGACCGAGTTCTTCTCGCCGCCGAAGCTGGTCGCCAGGCCGTCGATGATCAGACCGATCAGGAAGACGCTGATCAGTGAGAAGATGTAGTAGACCACCGCGCTGACCACCGCGAAGATCGGGTTCGGCGTGTAGCAGACCCCGAGCAGGCAGCGGGGCATCATGTTGTGGACCGCCTGGGCGATCGCCGGCACGGCCACCAGAATCGCCGCGTAGCCGAAGAAGAGGCCCTGGGTGGTGGCGTGCTCCGCCGCGATCACATCCCATTCGAGTCTTGGCCGGGTGAGGATGCCGATGATGCGGGCGATCAGGCCTTGCGACCGCGGCGTCTCGATTACGCTCATCAGATACTCCCCAAACGACCACTCGGCTGCTGACGCTATCCGAACCCACTAGGGCGGCAAGATCAAAGTTACGCGAACCTTCGTTCTTCGGCGGGGGCCAAGCGCCCCTATCTTAGACGTTCTACGGGGCGAGTCGGGAGCGAACATGGCGCGGGACAGCGCGGTCTACGTCTGCCAGTCGTGCGGCGCGGTCGCGGCCAAGTGGGCTGGGCAGTGCGTCGCCTGCAACGGCTGGAACACCCTGGTCGAGGAGGTCGCCAGCCGCCCGCCGGGAGCGCTGGCCCCGGCGCGGGGCGCGAAGACGCGCGGGCTCTCGTTCGAAGGGCTGGGCGGCGAAGGCGCGCCGGCGCCGCGCCTGACCACCGGGCTGGAGGAGTTCGACCGGGTCTGCGGCGGTGGCGTCGTGCCCGGCTCGGCGCTGCTGATCGCCGGCGATCCCGGCGTCGGCAAGTCCACCCTGCTGCTGCAGGTCTGCGCCGAGGCGGCCAAGCGCGGCGCCGCTTGCGCCTACATCTCCGGCGAGGAGGCGATCGATCAGATTCGCTCCCGCGCCCACCGCATGGGTCTCGCCGACGCCCCGGTGAAGCTCGCCGCCGAAACCTCGCTGCGCGACATCGTCGACGGGCTCAAGCGCGAGGCATTCGACCTGGTGGTGATCGATTCGGTGCAGACGCTGTGGGGCGACATGCACGAAGCCGGGCCTGGCTCGGTGACCCAGGTGCGAGCCTGCGCCGGCGAGCTCGTCCGCCTGGCCAAGCGCCGCGGCATCGCGGTGATCCTTGTCGGCCACGTGACCAAGGACGGCCAGGTCGCCGGTCCCCGCGTCGTCGAGCACATGGTCGACGTGATGCTGACCTTCGAGGGCGAGCGTGGCTATCCGTTCCGCATCCTGCGCGGCGCCAAGAACCGCTTCGGCGCCACCGACGAGATCGGCGTCTTCGAGATGGGCGACTCCGGCCTGCGCGAAGTGCGCAACCCTTCGGCGCTGTTCCTTGGCGAAGGCGGGGAGCGGGCGGCGGGCGCGGCGGTGTTCGCTGGGATCGAGGGATCGCGGCCGGTGCTGGTGGAATTCCAGGCCCTGGTCGCGCCGTCCGCCTACGGAACACCACGCCGCGCCGTGGTCGGCTGGGATTCCGGGCGCTTAGCAATGATCCTGGCGGTGCTGGAAGCCCGCTGCGGGGTTGGATTCGGCACGCGTGACGTTTACTTGAACGTCGCCGGCGGCCTGAAGGTGACGGAGCCGGCGGCCGACCTCGCCGCAGCCGCGGCGCTGGTGTCGTCGGCGCTGGAGACGGCCCTGCCGCAGGATTGCGTTGTGTTCGGCGAAATCAGTCTCTCGGGAGACGTAAGGCCCGTGGCGAGAACCGAGATGCGCCTGAAAGAAGCCGCCAAGCTCGGCTTTTCCCGTGCGCTCGGCCCACAGGGCGCCGTCGAGACTGTCGGGGTGCGGCAGACGTCGGTATCGCGGCTTGCCGACGCGGTGGCCCGAATCGGAGGCGAGGCTTGGGACGACGCTGGCCGATGAGCCTGTTCGACCTCGCCGCCGGCCTCTTGCTGGTCGTCTCGGCGTTGATCGGCTGGATCCGCGGCGCGGTGCGGGAGGTGGCGACGGTGCTGGCCCTGATCGCCGCGGCGGTGACCGCGCTCTTCGCCCTGCGTTTCTCCGGCCCGATCGCCCGTCACGCGATCTCCACGCCCTGGCTGGCCAACATCGCCGCGATCCTGATCGTCTTCGCCGCCGTCTACATCCTGCTGCGCGTCGCCGCCTCCGGCCTCACGCGCCGCATCCACCAGACCAACAGCCTCGGCGGCCTCGACCGCATGGTGGGGGCCGGCTTCGGCGTGGCGCGGGCGCTGGTGGTGCTGGGCCTGATCAACCTGATCATCGGCGCGATCATGCCCGCCGACCGCATGCCGACCTGGATCTCCGGCGCGCTGCTCTACCCGGTCTCGACCCTGTCGGCGCAGACGCTGAAGGCGTTCGCGCCCCGCGGCGCGAACCTGGCGAAAGAGGTTGCGCCCGTCGTCGGCAAGGCCATTTCCAGCGGCGATGATAACGCCGCGGCCACATCCCCCGCGCAGAATCGCGACTACAATGAACCCCCCAGCAACGCGCCTCGACTGCGCGTGGAGAAATCGCCGTGACTGAGCAGGCGTGGCGCGACGACGATCGCTTGAGGCTCGAATGCGGCGTCTTCGGCGTCTTCAACACCCCGAACGCGGCGCAAACCGTGGCGCTGGGCCTGCATGCGCTGCAGCACCGGGGCGAAGAGGCCTGCGGCATCGCCTCGTTCGATGGCCAGGGCTTCTACACCGAGCGGCACATGGGTCACGTCGCCGAGGCGTTCTCCGGCGCCGACCTCGCCGAGCGACTCCCTGGCAGCTACGCCATCGGCCACACCCGCTACTCCACCTCGGGCGGCAGCGTCTTGCGCAACGTCCAGCCGATGTTCGCCGACCTCGAAGCCGGAGGCATCGCGCTCGCCCACAACGGCAACCTGACCAACTTCCTCACCCTGCGCGAACGGCTGGTCTCCGAAGGCCACATCTTCCAGTCGACCTCCGACTCCGAGGTGATCATCCACCTGATCGCGATGTCCCGTAAAAGGCGGTTCATCGAGCGCTTCATCGAGGCGCTGTCGCAGATCGAGGGCGGCTATGCCCTGGTTGGGCTGACCAACAAGAAGCTGGTCGGCGCCCGCGACCCGCTCGGCATCCGGCCGCTGGTGATGGGCGACCTGAACGGCCAGCCGATGCTCGCCTCGGAAACCCGGGCGCTCGACATGGTCGGCGCCAAATTCGTGCGCGACATCGAGCATGGTGAGATCGTGGTGATCTCAGGCGACAAGGTCGAATCGATCAAGCCGTTCCCTGCCGCCAAGGCGCGGCCGTGCGTGTTCGAGTACGTCTACTTCGCCATGCCCGACTCGGTGGTGAACGGCCGCTCGGTCTACGACGTGCGCAAGCGGATGGGGCGGCGGCTCTCAGAGGAGAGCCTCGTGGCCGCCGACGTGGTCGTGCCGGTGCCCGACTCGGGCGTGCCGTCGGCGCTGGGGTTCGCGCAGGCGTCGGGCCTGCCGTTCGAGATGGGCATCATCCGCAACCATCACCTCGGCCGCACCTTCATCCAGCCCAACCAGGATGCGCGCGAACTCTCGGTGCGCATGAAGCACAGCCCCAACCGCGCTGTGCTGGCCGGCAAGCGGGTGATCCTGGTCGACGACTCGATCGTCCGCGGCACCACCACGGTGAAGGTGGTGAAGATGGTGCGCGAGGCCGGCGCCACGGAGGTGCACCTGCGCTCGGCCTCGCCGGCGATCCGCTTCCCGGACTTCTACGGCATCGACATGCCCGAGCGCGAGCAGCTGATCGCCGCGCGGATGACCGTGCCGCAGATGGCCAAACAGTTCGGCGTCGACAGCCTGGCGTTCCTCAGCGTCGACGGCCTCTACTGGGCGATGGACGCCGGAGCGCGCGATCCGCTCTGCCCCCAGTTCACCGACCACTACTTCACCGGCGACTACCCGACCCGCCTGCTCGACCGCGAAATCGCCGAAGGCCGCAACGAACAAGTCGAGCGCCAGTTGTCGTTCCTGGTCGACGCTTAGAACGCCACTTTCTCCCGCAAGGGGAGAAGGACGCCAAAGGCTTACGCGGAGCGTCTCCTCTCGCTAGAAGCCCGGCATGACTTCCGACTCCCCTTCCCTCGCCGGCAAGATCGCGCTCGTCACTGGCGCCACCCGCGGCATCGGCCGCGCCAGCGCCGTGGCCCTGGCAACCGCCGGCGCCCAGGTGATTGCGGTCGGGCGCACCCAGGGGGCGCTGGAGGAGCTCGACGACGAGATCGGCGCGCTCGGCCTCCTCCGCCCCACCCTCGTCCCGCTCGACCTGACGGAGGGCGATGCGATCGACGCGCTCGGCCAGGAGATCTTCAACCGCCATGGCCACCTCGACGTCATGGTTCACGCCGCGGCGATGCTGGGCGGGCTCTGGCCGGTGGCGCACGTCGATCCCAGGCTCTGGGACAAGGTGGTCTCGACCAACCTGACCTCGGTCTACCGCCTGATCCGCTCGATGGAGCCGCTGCTGCGCCGCGCCGACGCCGGCCGGGCGCTCTTCCTCACCTCCGGCCGCGCTATCCGGCCGAAGGCGTTCTGGGGCGCCTACGCGGCCACCAAGGCGGCCCTGGAAGCGTTGGTGCGTTGCTGGGCCGACGAGATCGAGCACACCAACGTACGCGCCGTGCTGGTCGATCCGAACGTGATGCGCACCCGGATGCGGGCGGAGGCGTTCCCGGGCGAAGATCCCGAGAGCCTGCCGCATCCGTCCGAGATCGGACCTATGATCGTGGCGTACGCGGCCGCGGCGGAGCTCGGCCTCCCGGCCGCGACGGCGCTTTTCTCGGACTGGAAGGCCGCGGCGCAGCCGGGCGTCCCGACACCTTCCTAGGCGAGACCTTGGCGCCCGCCGCCTTGCGCGCCGCCGGCTTGCCGTCGACCGACTTCTTCGGCGCCGGCTTCCTCTTCGCGGCCAGCTTGCGCGCCGTGACAGCGCGTGCGGCCTTCTCCCGCGCCGCGGGTTTGCGCCGCCCTTCGCCCTCGTCGGCGTAAGGGTTGGAGCTCGACTTCACGGTCAGCCGCACCGGCGTCCCCGGCAGATCGAAGCTCTGGCGGATCGAGTTGATCAAGTAGCGACGGTAGCTGTCCGGCATCGCCGCGGCGCGGCTGGCGAAGAGCACGAACGTGGGCGGCCGGGCCTTGGTCTGCGCGACGTACTTCGGCCGCACTCGCTTGCCGTTGGTCATCGGCGGTGGATGCCGCTCCACCGCGAGCCTGAGCCAGGTGTTGAGATCGGACGTCTTCACCTTGGTCGACCAGTCGGCGTGCGCCTTGGCCACCGCCGGCATCAGCCGCTCCAGCCCGCGCCCGGTCTCGGCCGAAAGCGGCACCAGCGGCGTGCCGCGGATCTGCGGCAGCATCTCGTCGGCGGTTTCGCTGCAGGCTTTCAGCCGCTCGGCCGGGTCTTCGATCAGGTCCCATTTGGCGAGCACGAAGACGAGGCCCCTGCCCTCACGCTCGACCAGGTCGGCGATTTGCAGGTCCTGAGTCTCGAACGGATGGGTCGCATCCATCACCAGCACCACCACCTCGGCGAAGGTGATCGCGCGGATAGCATCGTGGGTGGAGAGCTTCTCCAGCGCCTCGCTGATCCGCGCCTTGCGCCGCAGGCCGGCGGTGTCGACCAGGCGCACGCGCCGGCCGTTCCAGTCCCAGTCGACCGAGATCGCGTCGCGGGTGATGCCGGCTTCGGGGCCGGTGAGCATGCGATCGTCGCCGATCAGGGCGTTGACCAGGGTCGACTTGCCCGCGTTGGGCCGCCCGACGATCGCCAGGCGCAGCGGCGCGTCGCTCGCCTCGGCCTCGTCGTAGTCTTCGGCCGGCCTCGCGGCGTCGATGGCGTCGAACAGGTCCGACATCCCCTCGCCGTGCTCGGCGGAGATCGCCACAGCCTCGCCGAAGCCGAGACCGAAGGCTTCCAGCGCGCCCGCATCGCCGGCGCGGCCCTCGGCCTTGTTGGCGACGAGCACCACCGGCTTACCGCGACGCCGAAGCAGCCCGGCGAACACCTCGTCGAGCGGGGTCACGCCTTCGCGGGCGTCGAACACGAAGAGCGCCACTTCGGCCTCGTCGAGCGCACGCTCGGTCTGGATTCGCATCCGCGCCTCCAGGCTCTCGCCCTCGGCGTCCTCGAAGCCGGCCGTGTCGATCAGGTCGAGGTCGATGTCGCCGATCCGCCCGGTGCCGAAGCGCCGATCGCGGGTGACGCCGGGCCGGTCGTCGACCAGAGCCAGCTTGCGCCCGGCCAGCCGGTTGAACAGCGTCGACTTGCCGACATTGGGCCGCCCGACGATGGCGATCTTGACCATGTGAGCGCGGGCCTAGCTCACCGGATCGCGATCAGGTCGGCGTCCTGGGTGACCAGATAGATCGTGCCGCCGGCCGCGATCGGGCCAATCAGGGTGTCTTCGCCGATCTTCAGACGCTTCTCGACCACACCGGTCTTGGCGTTGATCGCCACCGCCTCGCCGTGGTCGGAGACCGTGATCAGCCGGCTGTCGGCCAGGATCGGGCTCGACCAGACATCGCGCGGGCGGATCAGGTGACCCTTCTTGTCCACCTTCGCCTTCGGCCCCGGCGTATTGAGGTCGCTCACCCAGTAGAGCTGGCCCGACTCGCGGGCGGCGCAGATCACGCTGCCATCCTGACCGACCGCGAAGACCACGTCGCCGGCCGCCCACGGGCTGGTGATGCCGGAGAGCGGGATCTGCCAGCGCACCTGGCCGGTCCGAAGGTCGGTGTCGGCCATCACGTCGGCGTGGCTGATCGCGAAGACGTCGCCCTTGTAGATCACCGGCCGGCCCGAGATGTCGCGGATCTCGGACAGCGCGTTGGTGCGGGTGGTGCGCGAGAGCGGCTGGTTCCACAGCTCGGTGCCGTTGTCGGCGCGCATCGCCACTAGTTCCCCCGACGCGAATGAGGCGACCAGCGTGCCGTTGGAGACCGCCGGGCTCGAGGCGACCATCATCCGCGCCGGTTCGGTCAGGGCCTGGTAGGTCCAATCCGGCGTTCCGGTGGCGGCGTTGTAGGTCAAGAGTTCGTCGTCGACATCGACGACGTAGACTCGGCCATCTGAGACCGTCGGCGCCGCGTGGATCGGCGCGTCGCTGCGGGTCAGCCAGCCGACCTGGCCGGTCTGCGGATCGAGTTGGGCGACCAGCCGGAAGCCCGAAGAAACGTAGAGCTTGCCGTCGGCGTAGGCGAGACCGCCGCCAAAGGCCTCGCGCTCGCGGTCCTTCTTGGTCTTCGGCTGCAGGTTCACCCGCCAGAGCTGGGCCCCGGTCTGGGCGTCGTGCGCCGAAACCGCGGCGCCGGCGTCCATCACGAACACCTTGCCGTCAGCCACGATCGGCGGGGCCATGACGTGAGAGTGGGTGTTGGATTTGACCCCGAAGTTGCGCTTCCAGGCGACCTCGAAATTGGGCGCGGCGTCGACGTTCTCGACCGACTGATCGAGCGTGCCGCCGGGCACTGGCCAGTCAGCCTGCGGCGAGGGCGGCGGCAGGAAGAAATCCTGACCCTTCAGCGAATCCGACACCTTCAGCTGGTCGTTGAGCTCCAGCAGCGAGATGCGGTTGCTCTCGTCCTTGGGCCGCGGCGCGGCGCTGTGGAACGGACTGTGGAACGTTTTGCACCCGGCGACCGTCAGAGACGCGACGGCGATGGCGGCGATGACGCTGGCGTGGCGTCGAGGCGTCATTGAGCGGCTCCGGCAGGAGGAGAAGGCGCCGCGGGCAGGCCCTGCGGCGCAGCTGACGGCGGCGCGACCATCATCGGTGGCGGCGGCGGCATTGTGGCGGCGGCTTTCACCGCCGCAATGGCGGTGGAGGCCTCACCGCTGTCGATCAGCGCCACCGCGATCTGGCTGCGCTGGCGCACGTCCTGATTGGCCGCGAGGTTAAGGTTGATCACCTCGAAGTCCTTGCGAGCGTCGGCGGTGCGGCCGGCCATCAGCTTGGCCATCGCCAGCGCCTCGCGGGCATAGATGGCGTAGGGGCGCTTCATGTCCATCAGCGGTGTCAGGCGGGTCTGGATCTGCGGCAGCGGCGCGGTGTCGAGCAGCGCTTCGGCCGCTTTCAGCCGCGCCAGATCGCCGATGATCAGGTTCGGCGCGGCGGCCGCGGCCTCGTCGTAGAGCTTGGCGGCGGCATTGGCGTCGCCCGATTCGGCCTTGAGGTTGCCCTCCTGCATCAGCGCGAGGGTCTTGTAGCCCGGCGAGCCGGCGGTCTTGGCGGCCTCGAAGCCAGCCAGCGCCGCCTTCTGGTTGCCGTCGGCGAGCGCATCGACGCCCTTCTGATAAGCGCTGGAGCCGGTGGCGAGGTTGCGGTCCTGCCAGGCCGAATAGCCCCAGAAAGCGCAATAGCCCCCCAATACCAGCACCAACGCGGCGATACCCCAGGGCGCGACCCGGCGCAGCAGACTGACGGTTCGATCGGAGCGCAGCTCCTCATCGACCTCCTCGAACAGATCGACCAATAGGGACTCCGAAAAAGCGGGGGCCGACGAAAAGAGGCGGGAACCTATCGTTCGCCGCCCTCGCAAGCAACGCAGCCTTTCGGCGCGGCCCACTTGACGTCGCGCGGGGTGGTAGGCCGGGTGGGGGTCGAACCCACGACCACTCGATTAAAAGTCGGGTGCTCTACCACTGAGCTACCGGCCCTCGGCTGGGCCGCGCCCGGCGAGAAGGTGCGGAACTTAGGGGCGCAGGCGCCCCCGAGCAAGCGCGGTGCGCCGTGTGTGGCGGTTAAGCATTTTCGGTTCTGGCGCCTTAACCCAGGCAACGTTACAGATTGGTCATGCGCCGAGCCGCCCACCTGGCCCTCGCGGCCGCTCTGACCCTGGTTCCCGCCGCGAGCATCGCGGGGCCCTCCTCCACCGACTCGACCAAGGCCGCGTCCCACGACAACGACCGCCTGCTCACGCCGGAGCAGGAAGGCCGTCAGGGGGTGATGAAGGGCGTGATGGCGCAGCCGTTCCGCGACTTCAACATGATCCGCAGCAAGATCCCCTCGGTGCTGATCGAGGCGCTGGCCGACCCATACGACCGCCCCTCCCCCGGCACGTGCGAGGGCATTCAGTTTCAGGTCCAGCGGCTGGACTACGCGCTGGGTCCGGATCTCGACCAGCCGATCTCCACCGAGCACCCGGGGCTGGTCACCCGCGGCGAGGGCCTCGCCAAGACCGCCAGCCTGGATGCGATGCGCTCGGAACTGCAGGACAACATCCCGTTCGACGGCTTTATCCGCACCCTCTCCGGCGCCGACCGCCACGACCACCTGGTGATCGCCTCGATCCAGGCCGGCGCGATCCGCCGCGGCTACCTGAAGGGGCTCGGCGAGGCCCACGCCTGCATGCCCCCCGGCGTGCCCCGCCACTTGGCCCACCCCGTCAGCGTCGCCACCGTCGACAGCGCCAAGCGCTAGCGAAACACCTCTCCCGTGAGGGAGAGGTGATTCCGCAGCCTAACTGGCCCGGAAATCCCGCCGGAACGCTTCCAGCCTGCCCTCGACGATCGCCGTGCGCAGCCGCGCCATCAGCGCCTCGAAGAACGCCACGTTGTGCCAGGACAGCAGGACTTGGCAGAGGATCTCACCCGACTTCACTAGATGGTGCAGATAAGCCTTCGAGTAGTCGCGGCTGGCCGGGCAGTCGCTCGCCGCATCGAGCGGATCAGGGTCGTCGGCGAAGCGGGCGTTCTTCAGGTTCATCGGCCCGTCCCAGGTCCAGGCCTGGCCGTGGCGGCCCGAGCGGGTGGGCAGCACGCAGTCGAACATGTCGACGCCGCGCCAGACCGCCTCGACGATGTCGATCGGTTTGCCGACCCCCATCAGGTAGCGCGGCCGGTCCGGCGGCAGCATCGCCGGCGCGAAGTCGAGCACCTCACACATCGCTGCATGCCCCTCGCCGACCGCGAGCCCGCCCAGCGCATAGCCGTCGAACCCGATCTCGATCAGCCGCTCGGCCGACTCGCGCCGCAGCGGTTCGAACACCGCGCCCTGCTGGATGCCGAAGAGCGCCTGGCGATCGCGGGTCCCGAACGTGGTCTTGCACCGCTCGGCCCAGCGTCCGGAGAGCCGCATCGCCGCTGCCGCCCTGGCCTCTTCCGCCGGCCAGGACACGCACTCGTCGAGTTGCATCACGATGTCCGAGCCCAGCAGGTCGGCCTGGATCTCGATCGAGCGCTCAGGGGTCAGCACGTGGCGCGAGCCATCGATGTGGCTGTGGAAGGTGACCGCCTCTTCGCGCACTTGCGATATCTTGGAGAGGCTCATCACCTGGAAGCCGCCGGAGTCGGTCAGGATCGGCCGCTCCCAGCGCATGAACCGGTGCAGGCCGCCCAGCCGCGCCACCCGCTCGGCGGTCGGCCGCAGCATCAGGTGGTAGGTGTTGCCGAGGATGATGTCGGCGCCGGCCGATTGAACCTGATCGACCGTCAGCGCCTTCACCGTGGCCGACGTGCCCAGGGGCATGAACGCCGGCGTGCGGATCTCGCCGCGCGCCATCGCGACGACGCCGGTGCGCGCCGCGCCGTCGGTCGCGTCGATGCGGAACTCGAGCGCGCTCACGGCTGGTCTCGCCACAGCAGGCTGGCGTCGCCGTAGGAGTAGAACCGGTAGCCCGATGCGATCGCGTGGGCGTAGGCCGCGCGCATCGTCTCCAGTCCAGCGAAGGCGCTTACCAGCATGAACAGGGTCGACTTCGGTAGGTGGAAGTTGGTCACGAGACCCATGGCGGTCCGGAACCGATAGCCCGGCGTGATGAAGATCGAGGTGTCGCCGCTGAACGGCTTGATCTCGCCATCCGGATCAGCCGCGCTCTCCAGCAGTCGCAGCGCCGTTGTGCCCACGGCGACGATCCGCCCGCCGGCGGCGCGCACCCGGTTCAGCGCCTCGGCCGCCCCGGCCGACACCTCCCCGGTCTCGGCGTGCATGCGATGATCCGCGAGGTCGTCGGTCTTCACCGGAAGGAAGGTGCCGGCGCCGACGTGCAAGGTCACGAAGTGGCGGCTGACGCCGCGTGCGTCCAGCGCCGCCATCAGGTCGGGCGTGAAGTGCAGGCCGGCGGTGGGCGCGGCGACCGAGCCGTCCTCGCGGGCGTAGATGGTCTGGTAGTCCGCCAGGTCGCGGTCGTCCTCGGCCCGGCGGCTGGCGATGTACGGCGGCAGCGGCATCGCCCCGCGTTCAGCGATGGCGAGGTCGAGGTCGGGCCCTGCGAGGTCGAACGCCAGCGTCACCTCCCCACCCTCGCCCTTCTCCACCAACGTCGCGTCGAGCGCCGACAGCAGGCAGGCGCGGTCGCTGCGCTCGCCGAACACGATCCGGTCTCCCACCGCCAGCCGCCGGCCTGGCTTGGCGAAGGCGCTCCAACGGGAAGACGACAGCCGCTTGTGCAAGGTCGCCTCGACGGCGACCGCGGCGGCTTCCCGGTAGCGCACGCCCTTCAACCGCGCCGGGATGACGCGCGTATCGTTGAACACCAGCGCGTCACCCGGCCGGAGCAGGCGGGGCAAGTCACGCACCCGCAAATCGGCCAGTGCGTCGCCTGGCGCGACGACGAGCAAACGCGCGGCATCGCGCGGCGCCGTGGGGCGAAGCGCGATGTGCGTCTCGGGAAGCTCGAAGTCGAAGTCGGCCAACTGCATGCGGCACGCGTCATAGGCCATCGGCCGCCGACAACGAAACTTCGGCGCGGGTCAGGCCCGCGCCGAAGCGTCCAAAGCTGGAACGGTCTAGTGGTGGTGACCGCCGCCGCCGTGGCCGCCGCCACCGCCGCCGCCATGACCACCGCCTCCATGACCTCCGCCGCCGTGGAAGCCTCCGCCACCGCCGTGGCCTCCACCCCCGCCAAATCCAGCCGCGTGACTAAAGCCGCCACCACCGCCGTGGAAACCACCGCCGCCATGGAACCCGCCGCCGCCGAACCCGGCCGCATGATTGAAGCCGCCACCGTGGCCGCCGTGCCAGCCGCCGCCGTGGCCGTAGCCATAGCCGCCATGATGATACCAGCCACCGGGATGGCCACCGTACCAGCCGCGCCAGCCGTAGCCGCCGCCCCAGCCGAAGCCGCGGCGCCACGGATAGCCGCACCAGTACCAGCCTGGGCCGGTCCAACCGTCATCGTACCAGCAGTAGCGGTGGCCACCCCAGAAGTAGGCGCGGAATTGGACGTCAATCAGATTGGGATCGTGCGCGGAAATCTGCGCTTGAGCGCTGCTCGCGCCGCCGGCTGTCATCAACGCGGCCGCTGCGGCAGCTGCCGCAAGAACCTTCTTCATCGTCTTCTCCGACTTGGACACTGTCCCGCGCGTCAAGACCATTAAACATGCCGCCGGGCGGGAAGTTGCAAGCGTCTTCGCCAGCCTTGCCGTGCCGAAGCAGCGCCGAGCCGGTTAGTGGCGGCGTTCAGGCGTCGGCGACGACCTTCATCGAGACGATTTTGCCGGGCGTCCGCGGCGGCTCGCCCTTGGGCAGCGCATCGACGTTGTCCATCCCCTCGGTCACTTCGCCCCAGACGGTGTACTGCTTGTCGAGGAAGGTCGCGTCGCCGAAGCAGATGAAGAACTGGCTGTTGGCCGAGTGCGGGTTGTTGGTCCGCGCCATCGAGCACACCCCGCGAACGTGCGGTTCGCCCGAGAACTCCGATTTCAGGTCCGGCTTGTCAGAACCGCCGGAGCCGGTGCCGGTCGGGTCGCCGCCCTGGGCCATGAAACCGTCGATCACCCGGTGGAACACGACGCCGTCATAGAAGCCTTCGCGCGCCAGTTCCTTGATCCGCTCGACGTGCCCAGGCGCCAAGTCTGGGCGCAATTTGATGGTCACGGGGCCGGTATCCAGCGTCATGATCAAGGTGTTTTCGGCGTCGGACATGCGACCTCTCAGGTTTTGAAGCCCGGGTTCTAGCGGCCGATGCGCCGGCTGTCTCCCGTCGTCACAACCGTTTGGACGGCGGCAGCAGACATTAGCTCGCCAGCGCGACCCCGCCGTCGACGGCGATCGTCTCTCCCACAACGTAGTCGCCGGCACGCGACGCCAGGAAGATCGCGGCGCCGGCCATGTCCTCGTCTCGACCGATCCGGCGCATCGGAATCCGCTTGGCCACCTCGTCGCCGTGATCACGCGCATCGCGGTTCATCTGCGACGCGAACGCCCCCGGCGCGATGCCGCTGACCACGATAAAGTCCCGCGCCAACCGCGCCGCCATCCGGCGGGTCAGGTAGATCAGGCCCGATTTGGAGGCGTGGTACGAGTAGGTCTCCTGCGGGTTCAGCCGCATGCCATCGATCGAGGCGATCATGATCACCTTGGCAGGCTGCTCGAACGAGGCGGCCGCCTTGAGCTTGGCGTGCAGGGCCTGGGTCAGAAAGAACGGTGACTTCAGGTTCAGGTCGAGCACCTTGTCCCAGCCACTCTCGGGGAACTCGTCGAAGTCGGCGCCCCACGCCGCGCCGGCGTTGTTTACCAGGATGTCGAGCGAGGGCTCCAGCTCGCCGAGCCGGGTCGCCAGCGCCTGGCAGCCGTCCACGGTGGAGATGTCCTGCGGCAGCGAGATGCAGGTCCCGCCGCCGGCCGAGAGCTCGGCGGCGGTCGCGTCGCAGTCGTTCGGCTTGCGCGACGAGATGTAGACCTTGGCCCCGCGCTCGACGAAGCCAGCGGCGATCATCCTGCCGATCCCGCGCGAGCCGCCGGTGACCAGCGCCGTGCGGCCCTCGAGTGAAAACAAATCCGTCGCCATGTCTTAGCTCCCTATCGGTGGCGCGCAGCACTGGCTGGGCGACGCGCGAGGGTCAAGGCTACGCTGCACGCTGCTTCGCAAGACGTCCTGCCCGCCAGACCAGCACCGAGTCGCCGAACTCGTGCGTGCGGTAACCCTCCCGCTGCAGCGCTTCGTCGGCCGCGGCCAGCCGATCGCGATCGGCGAACGCGCCCAGCAAGTCGTAATGGCTAGCGCCGGGCTCGTGCGTGCCTGAGAGGATGCCGTCCACGACACGAAGTTCGCTCGCAGGGCCGAGGCGCAGCTCGGCGACGGAGTCGCCAGCCACCACCTGGCCGTGGCGCAACGCCGAGTCCTCCAGCGCTCGGGTGACTGTGGTGCCGACGGCGACGATGCGACCGCCGCGCGCCCCGGCCCTCTCGATCGCCCGCGCCGTCGAGGCCGGAATGCGATAGGCCTCCGGCAGCGGCAACCTCGCGTCCAGCGCCGCGTCGCCGGTGGATGAGAGGCCTGCCGCGTGGGTCAGGGTTGCGAATGCCGCGCCTTGCCAGCGGATATCCCGCAGCAACGACCAGTCGACCGCGAACCCGGCCGACGGCGGCTCGAACGCCGTGGGCGGCCCGGCGATCGGGGTCCAGACGTCCCACAGCGCCAGCTGCGGGGCCATGTAGGCGTACTGCACCGCGCGGCCATAGGCGGCGATCCCGGCCCAGACTGTCGCCGGCTCGCCGACGAGCGTCACCCGCGCCAGCCGCGGATGGCCCAACAACGCTTCGATCCGCGCCGCCAGCGGTCCAAGGCGCAGCGTGTCGCCAGCGAGCACCGTCGGCGGCGGCGGGCGCAGCTCGGTCGGCGTTCGATAGTCGCCGGCGCCGAACAGCACGGCTGTGAACGTCAGATCATCGAACGCCAGGCTGCCACGCGCCGCGAGCCGGATCTCGACCGGCGACCCGCTACGTTCGTGCACGCCGGTCAGGCTGCTGGGGATGGTCGCCGCGTCGTTGGCGATCACAAGGTCGCCCGGCCGCAGCTCCGCGGCGAACGCGGACCGGCGGGCGTGCCGGATCGAACCGCCCGCGCCGACGACTAGCAGCCGCGCGTCGGCGGGTCGCTGGATCGGCAGATCGGCGGCCCTCATGGCGCGCCCCCAACCGCGACGGCGATGATCTCCGCCGCGGCGTCCTCGGGTCGCTTCAGGCCAGTCCGGTCAGCGTCCGGAATGGCCACCGCGTGCAAAGGCGTGTCCATGTCGCCGGGATCGATCGACAGTACGCGCACGCCCTCGCCCGCCAGTTCGGCGTCCCAGATGCGGCTCATGTGGTGCAGCGCCGCCTTGCTGGCCCCGTAAGCGCCCCAGGTTTCGTAAGGCGTGACGGCCGCGTCGCTGGTGATGTTCACGACCACCGCGGAGCGTCCCTCCCGTGCAGACGCGGCGAGCGCGCCGAGCAAGGCTTTGGTCAGGCGGAACGGTCCGACCAGATTGGTCGCCAGCGCCCGTTCCAGATCCTCGCAAGTCGTGTCGGCCAGAAGCGCCAGCGGGACCGGGCCGAGATCGGAGGCGTTGTTGATCAGTACATCGAGGCCGCCCAGCGCGGCGCCGACCTGCAGCGCGATGCGATGGATGTCCTCCTTGCGCGAAACATCGCCGACTATGCCCACGGCGCCGGTTTCGGACGCAGTGGCCGCGACCGCCGCAGCGGTGCGGGCGACGAAGGCGACCTTGGCGCCGCGAGCGACGAAGGCGCGGACCAGGGCGAGGCCGAGGCCGGACGTGCCGCCGGTGATGGTGACCCGCAGCGGCGTCGGGGTTGTTGGGTGGCTCATGGCGATCTCCTTGACTTGATCGCCAGATCGGCGCTTTCGCCCTGCCCTCAAGCCGCGTGTCCGCTTTGATGACGGAAGGTCGATCCAATGGACGAAGCCCAGGCGCCGGGCATCCACCTGGCCCGCAACCTCGCCCAGTTGCGCCACAGCCGCAGCCTGACCCAGGAGGCGCTCGCGCGCGCCGCCGGCCTGCCGCGCTCGACCATCGCCAACCTGGAGTCAGGCGAAGGCAACCCGTCGCTGGCGGTGCTGGTGAAGGTCTCGACCGCACTCGGCGCTCCGGTGGACGAACTGCTGTCGGCCCCGAAGGCCCGCGTGCGCCACTGGCAGGCCGCGGAGGTGGCCGAACAGCGCGCCGGCAACGGCATTCACATCCGCCCACTGGTGCCGGAGCCTGCGCCGGACGAGACGATGACGATCATGCGCTTCGACGCCGGCGGGGCGATGCGCGGCACGCCGCACCTGCCCGGCAGCCGGGAGTACTTCACCTGCCTGGAAGGTCGGGTTTCGATCGGGGTGGCGGGCGAGCGGTTCGACCTGGCCGCCGGCGACGTGCTGGCCTTCCCCGGCAACCTGCCGCACGCCTACCAGAACCTGGATGCGCGCCAGCCGGCTCAGGGCGTTTCGGTGGTGATCTTCGCGAAAGCCGGCTGAGACGCCGGCCGATCAGGCCAGCGGGCCGCCCCAGATGCCTTCCAGGATACGCAGCGGCGAGCGGGCCGGGTCGGCCAGGGCGTCGACCGGCACGTAGAAGGTCTGTTCCAGCGCGTACTGGCCGCTGACAGCTGCGTGCGGCGTCTGGTCGGTGAACGCCAGCCAGGTCGCGCCGCGCGGGAACGACACATAGCGCCGCGGCGCCGTCGCCTGGTAGCCGCGATCGCGCTTGGCCGCGTCGTGCATGCCCAGCATGATCTGATCGTAGTCGGTGCGCCGGCACTTGGTCAGCGACAGCCCTTCGAGCAGCGCTGCCTCCCCGGGCAGCAGCCGCCGGGTGCGACCGCGGAAACGCTCGGCGAAATCGATGAACCCGCCATCGGCGATCGCCCACTCGCGCTCGGTCCCGGACGGGTCGAAATTGTTGAACACCCGCAGAATGCGCCGTCCGCGCACTGGCTGCGAGGTAAAGGCGTCGAGGTGCAGGCTGCGATCGTCCTTGCGGCGGCTGAGCGGCGGCTCGGCCTGCACCGAACGGCGGCGCAGGCTGGTGCGCCCCACTTCAAGCTCGCCGTGATAGGGCGGGAAGAACTCGGCGATCAGGTCCTGCGACCAGGCCGCGTACCTGGCCATCAGACCGCTCAGGCCAGTGACCACGTCCGAGCCGCCCAGCACGCCGTCGATGTCGCCAGTGTTGGGGTTGAAGCTTGAGTTCTTCGAGCGCCCGTCGCTGCCATAGCGTTCGATCAACTCGAACTCGGGGTCGGAAAGTTGGAACGGGGCCGTGTCGAGCATCAGGATGCCGTCGCGCTCGAGCAGCGCGCGCAGATCATCGCCTTCCGGCTTGCCGGCAACCGTGACCGAGGCGTGCTCGCCGCGCGGAGCGAAGCTCGCTTCCTGCAGGGCCCGGCGCGCCGTCTGGTCCATCGTCAAGCTGCCCATTCTTTAGCGCCGCCCCCTCGAAGGATCACGCCCGTCCGGTCCAGTCATGCCCCGGATCGGCATAATTAAGGCCGTCCGCACCATTCCGCCAGCATCAGCAAACACGCCGACTCTCCTTAGACGACGCTTATAAAGCGAATTCTTTCGAACATATTTCACGTCCGAACCGCTGGATTGCCTGTGTTCGGGCCGTCAGGTCAATCAACAGCCTCAAGCCTCACCGTCGCTTGCAATTCGATGTCCGAGGCGGAACCTCCGATAAGTAGATCGTATGCGCCGGGTTCCGCCACCCAGTCGCCGGACGTGGGGTCGTAGAAGGCGAATGCGCGGGCGTCGAGATCGATCCGCACTATTTCGGACTGGCGTGGCTCCAGCGCCACCTTCGCGAAGCCCTTGAGCTCCTTCACCGGCCGCTCCACTGAGGGACCGCGCGGGCGAACGTAGAGCTGGACCGTCTCCTTGCCCGGCCGCTCGCCGACATTCTTCAGGCGGAAGGTGACCGACACCGGATCGCCCGCCCTCACCGCTTCTGGCGCTTCGACATCGGAATACTCGAACCGCGTGTAGGTCAGGCCGAAGCCGAACGGGAACAGCGGCGGCTCGGTCGCCGAATCGTAGTGCCGATAGCCGACGTGCAGGCCCTCGCCGTAGGTGACGGTGTCGCCGCCGGGGTAAAATCCATCCGCCGGCGTGTCCTCGAGCCGCGCCGGGAACGTGACCGGCAACCGGCCCGACGGCTCTGCCTCGCCAACGAGGATGCGCGCGACCGCATCGGGGCCGGCCTCGCCGCCCATCCAGGCCTCGACCAGCGCCGGCGTGTGCTCGACCCAGGGCAGCGCGTAGGGCGCGCCGTTGCTCAGCACGACGACGGTGCGCGGGTTGGCCGCCAGCACCGCCTCGACCAGGGCGTTCTGATCGCCAGGCAGATCGAGCGTCGCTCGATCGTAGCCTTCGCCCTCGCTGATCGAAGCCGCGCCGATCACCACCACCGCCGCGTCGCAGCTCGCCGCGAGCGCCGCCGCGTCGGCGATCGAGCCGCGGGGCGTGCGGACGCCGAGGCTGACGTACTCCCAAGCGGGGCCGTCGGCGGCCTCGGCGGGGGGCTGCTCCGACCGACTGGGGTGAACCCGCACGTACTCGATCTTCACTGGGTAGCCACGGACAGCGACCAGGTCGATGCTGGCGGTCTTGCGCGGAACCATCTGCCCGCCGACGTCGAGTTTGTCCGCGTTTGCCGTCACGGCCTCGTCGATTAGCGACGCGCCGTCCAGCCACATCCGCATCTGGCCGGCCCCCCGCAGCGAGAACTCGAAGCGCCCGTCCGTCTCGGGCCAGAACCATCCGGTCCAGCGGAACGCCCCGAACGTCGCCGGCTGGCCGGCGCCCAGGTTGTGGCTGACCAGTTTACCCAGGGCCCGCTCCTGCCGCGCCGCCACTGGCGCGCCCTCGAACCCGCGGCCCTCGAAATATTCGCAGAGCACCCCCGCTTGGCCGCGCGCTTCGTCTGGGCTGAACATCGCCGGGCGAGCCGCCGGTGGAACAGGCTCGTTATCGCCACCATCGGCGTGCAGCACCTCGACCCGGCCCGCCAGTCTCTCGCTCAACGCCGAGAGGATCGACACGCGCCGGTCGGTGCGCACCTGGGACGAGCCACCGCCCTGGATCCGGCGCGCAGCGGAGTTCGGCCCCACCACCGCCAGACGCTTGAGGCTCGCGGGCTCGAGCGGCAGCAGATCCCCCTCGTTCTTCAGCAGCACGACCGCTTCAACGGCGGCATCCTCGGCAATCCGTCGGTGGCGGCCGGTGCGAACTTCGCCGGCTGGCGCCGGGCCGTCCAGCACGCCGCTGCGGACGATCAGCCGGCAGAGCCTGAGCGCGGCATCGTCGATCTGCGCGATCGGCACATCGCCGCTTTGCACCGCCGACAGCAACTTGCGCCCGAACCACAGCGGCGGGCCCGGCATCTCCAGATCGGTGCCGCCGTTCGCCGCCGGCGCGGTTGAGTGAACCGCCCCCCAGTCGGAGACGACCACACCCTCGTAACCCCACTCGTTCTTCAGAATGTCGATCAGCAGCTTGCGGTTCTCGGTCGCGTAGACGCCGTCGATGCGATTGTACGAGGCCATCACCGTCCACGGATCGGCGGCCTTCACCACGTGCTCGAAGGCAGCCAGATAGATCTCCCGCAGCGTCCGCTCGTCGGCCTCGACGCTGACCGTCATGCGGCCAGCTTCCTGGTTGTTGAGCGCGTAATGCTTGAGCGAAGCGCCGACGCCCTCGCCCTGCAGCCCCGCGATATAGGCCGCGCCCAGCCGTCCGGCGAGGAACGGGTCTTCGGAATAGGTCTCGAAGCTGCGGCCCCAGAGCGGCGTGCGGACGATATTGATCGTCGGGGCCAGAACGACGTGTGCGCCGAGCGCCAATGCCTCCCGGCCGATCGCCGCGCCGACCTCACGGGCGATCTCGACGTTCCAGGTCGAGGCCAGCGCCACGCCGACCGGAAACACGGTCGCCAGCTCGCCGGTGTTGGAGCGCACGCCGGTAGGACCGTCGGTCATCTCGATCCGCGGCACGCCCAGCCGCTCGACGCCTTCCAGCGTGAAGGAGGCCTGGCCGGCCATCAGCGCGACCTTCTCTTCCAGCGAGAGGCGGCCGGCCAGATCCCGCGCTCTCGCCTCGAGTGGCTGAGCGGCGTCCAGGTAAGACGGCGTTACGGTGGTTGTGACCATGACCCTCCTCCAGGTCCCCGCCTCGCCTGCCTAAAGTGAGCCAAATGGCCGCCGCGCGCCAGCGCCAGATCATCAGATTCCGTCCACCCGGCGATGGTGATAGGTTGCCCGCGTAAGTCGGCAAGGCGAGTTCGGATGCGAGGGGCGACGGTTAGGTTTGGGCGAGGCGCCGTGGCGCTCGCGCTGTTGCTGGGTGTCTCGGGGTTGAGCGCAGCGCAGCCGCCGGCCGTGGCGCCGCCACCAGCGGCCGCCGCTGCCACTGCCACCGACCCGCTGCACAACGCCGAGCGCTCCGTCGTCCGCGTCGTCACCGTCTCGCTCGACGCCATGGGCCAGCCGGTCGACCTGGAGACCGGCAGCGGCTTTGCGGTGGCGCCGGGCGTGGTGGTCACCAACCACCACGTCGTCCAGGGCGCGACCCAGGCAGTCGAGGTCGACACCTTTGTCATTCCCGAACAGGACGTCGGCGGCCAGGCGCAGAAAGCCCAGGTCACCCAGACCTGGTCGGACGCCGACCTGGCGCTGCTGTCGGTGCCCGGTCTCTCCTCGCCGCCGCTCAGCATCACCGAGACCGAGCCGGGCAAGGAAGCGACGATCCGCGCGCTCGGATACCCGGGTGTCACCGATGAAGTGCGCAACATGTCGCTGACCCAGATCCTGCGGCCGCAGCCGCCGTACGTGACCTCCGGTTCAGTCGCCCTCTTCTCGTCGATCGCACCGGGCGGCAGCCGCATCGCCACCATCTTCCACACCGCGCCGATCAACCCCGGCAACTCCGGCGGGCCGCTAATCGACGCCTGCGGCCGGGTGATCGGGGTCAACACCTGGGGCGCCGGCTCGAAGCTGGGTGACGACGGTCAGGTCACCGCGCCGCAGGGCCAGTTCATCGCCACCCAGGCTTCTGTGCTGGCCAAGTTCCTCTCCGACGCCGCGGTGAAGGCGACGACCGTCACTGGCGACTGCGTGCCGGCCGCGACCCAGGTGCTCGATGACCGACTCAGCGCCGACGAAAGCGCCATCGCCGTCGAGAAAAGTCAGCTCACCCAGCTGCAGGCGGCCCTGCAGACGGCCGACGGCCGCGCGCACCAGCTCTCGGTGATGCTCTCGTTCACCGCCAGCGCGCTCGGTCTGCTGATCGTCGGGCTGATCGGGTTCGCGCTCTGGCCGAGGCGCAAGCCGCGCCCCGCCACGATCGCGCCTGCGCCGTCCGTTAGCGAACGGTCTGCGTAGCTAAGTCAGGAAACCCGCGATCCCGAGCGCCCCGGCTGCGAGCAGGCACCAAAGCGGGTTCACCTTAGTGAAGTAGGCCACCGCAGCGCTCACCGCCGAGACGATGACCAGCTTCCAGCCGGTGTCGGCGGCGCGGCAGAGCACGAAGGCGCTGGAGCAGACGAAGCCCACCGTCACCGGCGCCAGCCCCGTGCCGATCGCCGAGCGCCACGCGGTCTCGCGGTATTTGTCCCAGGCCTTGGCGACCCAGTAGGTCAGCACGCACGAAGGACCGCACATCGCCAGCGTCGCCACCACCGCGCCCGGCAGGCCGGCCGCCTTCCAGCCGATCAAGGTGGTGACCAGGAAGTTCGGCCCCGGCGCCGCCTGGGCGATCGCGAAGAGCGCGGTGAAGTCCTGGTTGGTCATCCAGTGGTGCACATCCACCGCTTGGCGGTGCATCTCCGGGATCACCGCATTGGCGCCGCCGAACGCGACCAGCGAGAGGCTGGTGAACTGGATCGCCAGCGCGATGAGGGTGTCGCTGGTCTTCATGCCCGGTGGCGCTTCCACCACCAGGCGATAGCGATGCTGAGCGGGCCGAGGGCGATCAGCACGTAGGGCAGCGGAAAGTGCAGGACGGCGACGCTGGCGAAAGCGGCGAGGATGAACGGCGCGGCGAGCCAAGGCCGGCTGCGCAGCAGCGGCTCGGCCATGCGCGCGGCGGTCGCGACAATCAGGCCGGACGCGGCGGCGCCCAGCCCGACCAAGGCGTGGTTGACCATCTGCAGGCCGCCAAACCGACTGTA
This sequence comes from Caulobacteraceae bacterium, assembly GCA_036494265.1. Lineage (GTDB taxonomy): Bacteria > Pseudomonadota > Alphaproteobacteria > Caulobacterales > Caulobacteraceae > Acaudatibacter. Next base: position 61,108 of record DASXOP010000004.1, read on the forward strand.
GAGCATGCCCAGCGTGGTCACGATGATCACCGGCGTGCCGACCAGGCCCAGCGACGCCGCCACCGATCCGCGCCAGCCGCAAGCCCTGGCCCCGACCACGATCGACATGTTGACGATGTTCGGGCCCGGCAGCGTCTGGCAGAGCGACAGGGTCTCGGTGAAATCCTCCGGCGTCAGCCAGCCGTGGCGGTCAACCAGCGAGCGGCGCGCGAACGGCAGCGTGCCGCCGAAGCCCGAGAGCGCGATCTGGAAGAAGGTGCCGAAGAGCGACCAGGGGGTCGGCTTGTCGATCACTTGCAGGGGTATTGCGCGGCCAGCGCCTCGACCACCAGATCCTGCGCCGCCAGCGGCCGCTTCTCGGGGTGAGCCTCGAGGAACGCGGCGACCGCGCCGACCATCTGGGTCGCATTGACCGTGCCAGGAAAGCAGACCCTGCCCGCCGCGCCCATGCCCTGCGCCGCCTGTTGCGCGTCGCTGACGCCGACAACGTAGCCGAGGCACCGCGCCTGACGCTGCGCGACGTCGGGATCGCCCGTCTTCGCCGAACACTGGGCGTAGAGGCTCTGCCCGGTGAAGAACTCCAGGTCGCTCGCCGACACCGGCGCCGCGGCCGCGATCAGCCCGCCCGAGGCCAGCACGACCGCCAACAGTTTCGCCATCGCTTTCTCACTCCGCCACGGGCTCCTAATCAGGCGCCGCCGCCAGAGTGGCAAGTGGCCTGAAGACTCGCTAGACACCCTCGCAACGACCGTCGCCAGCGCCCGAAGGAGAATCGCCATGGGTCCCCGCTCGCTAACCAACATGGTGTTCATCGTGCTGCTCGCCGGAACCCTCGGCTTTGGCCTCTTCGTGACGTTCCACATGTTCCAGGCGGTAGTGAACTGATCGACGGCCGCGCGCCTTGCTCGCAGCCGCCAAGGCTCAAACCCGGACGATAGCCGCGCCGTAGGGCGGTAGCCGCACCCCGTGCGCAGTCGCCTCCGCGCCGCCGCCGAGCCAAAGCACGGCGCCCTCTGGAACATTCGAATCCTCGTGCGCGGTCTCAATCCCGCCGAGCTCGAAGAAACATCGCACTCGCTCGCCCTCGACCTCGCGTTCGAACGCCAGCACGTTGGCGGCGGCGTCCAGCGCCCGGGCGGCGCCGGTCTTCAGCGCCTCGGATCCCTTGCGCACCGCGATCACCTTGCGAGCGAAGTGCAGCATGGAGTCGCCATCCTGCTCCTGCCGGTCGATCGCCAGCGGCAGGTGTGCCGGGTCCATCGGCAACCAGGCGTCTGAGGCGACAGTGAAGCCGCCCATCGGCGCGGCGCTGGTCCACGGCATCGGCGTGCGGCAGCCGTCGCGGCCAGGCCCGCCGGCGTAGGCGGCGATCGCGAACGGGTCCTTCAGCCGCTCGAACGGGACGTGCGCGTCCGGCAGTCCCAGCTCGTCGCCCTGATAGATGAAGATCGTGCCGCGCAAGCAGATCAACGCCGCGAACAGCACCGCCGTGCGGCGCGGGTCGTCGGCGGCCATCCGGGTCGGGAAGCGGGTGACGTCGTGATTGCCGAGCGACCAGGAGGGCCAGCCGTTGGCGTCGGCCCATGAGGCCAGAGCGGTCTGGAAGAGCTGCGGCGTCGCCTTGGCGCCCGACAGCAGGTAGAAACTGTAGGCCGTGTGCAGCCGGTCCGGTGGCTCCGTGTACTCCTGCTGGCGCGGCAGCGGCGGCTCGTCGCCGATCTCGCCGACCGTCATCCGCTCGCCGTAGCTGTCCATTAGCGCGCGCAGGCGGTTGATGAACTTCAGGTTCTCCGGCTGCGAGCGATCGCGGGTGTGGAACTGCATGTCGACCGACATCTGCGGGATGCGGTTGCGGTGCGCCGAGGGGTTGTCGCGCAGCTCCTTGTCGTGGACGTAGTAGTTGACCACGTCGAGCCGGAAGCCGTCGACGCCGCGGTCGAGCCAGAACTTGGCGACATCCAGCACCGCGTCCTGCACCTCCGGATTCCAGAAATTGAGGTCCGGCTGCTCGGGCAGGAAATTGTGCAGGTAGTACTGCCGGCGCTTGGCCGACCAGGTCCAGGCGGGCCCGCCGAACGAGGCCAGCCAGTTGTTGGGCGGCGTGCCGTCTTCCCTCGGATCGGCCCAGACGTACCAGTCGGCGCGCGGATTGTCGCGCGAGCCGCTGCTCTCCTGGAACCAGGCGTGCTTGTCGGAGCTGTGCGACCAGACCTGGTCGATGATCACCTTCAGGCCGCGCGCATGCGCCTCGGCCAGCATGGCGTCGAAGTCGGCCAGCGTGCCGAACATCGGGTCGACGTCGCGGTAGTCGCTGACGTCGTAGCCGAAGTCCTTCATCGGCGAGCGGAAGAACGGCGACAGCCAGATCGCATCGACCCCGAGCTCGGCGATGTAGTCGAGCCCGCGCCGGACCCCACCGAGATCGCCCACCCCGTCGGCGTTGGTGTCGAGGAAGCTGCGCGGATAGACCTGATAGAAGACCGCGCCGCGCCACCAGTCCGCCATCGGGGCTCCTTTCGAGCAAGCTCGCCCGCCCCGGGCGCTTTAGGCGACCTCTATAGCCGCAAGAGTCAGCGGGTCCACTGCATCAAGCGCGCGCCATCGCCGCACTCACGCAAAAGCGGCCCTCCCATTTGGGAGGGCCGCTCTCGATCCGCGTAAGTAGACAGGTCAGTAGTCGTCGTCGCGGCTCACGTTGACGTCGTAGTTCACCCGCGACGACAGCAGCGAGAGGCGCGAGTTCAGGTCGGAGATCTGATCGTCGGTCATGCCCTCGGACTGGTAGCGCTGGTCGAGGTCGACGATCTGGCTGAGTTCGCGGCGCAGACGCGTGGCCTGGCTGTAGCTTAGGTCGCCGACATCGGCGTGACGGTCGATTCGGGCGCGGATGGTGTCTTCCCGTTGCGCGGTGTTGGCGTCGTAGCTTTGCGCGAGCGCGGGCAGCGCCGCCGCGGCCAGAGCGCCCCCCGCGACGAGCGCGATCAAGGCATTCCTCATGGTCGAGTTCCTTCTTGGGTCAAGTGATCGGGTGCAGCAAAGCAACCACGACGAAGAACGCGCGTCACACAACCGTGTTCCACGCTTCAGCCTGCAGGAATATTCTGACGTTACGCACGTAACAGCGTCGCTCTACGGCAGACCGTCCAAGCTAAGCTATCGATATGCTTACGCTAGGCCCGCATTCGCTTCGGACGGCCGTTGAGCGAGGCCCCTGCGTCGGCAGGCAGGACGAAGAAGAACCCGGCCGAAACCAGCGCCACCGCGCCGATGATCAGGAACGCCGGCGAGATGGTCTCCACCGTCACGTGCTTGGTGTGCGCCTGCCCCTGGAAGAGCCGCAGCAGCATCGCCGCGAAGCCGATGCCGATGCTCTGCGCCAGCCGCTGACCCATCGCCGACATCGTCGAGGCGCGGCTCATCTGCGGCTGCTCGATATCGGCGTAACCCAGCCCATTCAGGGCGGTGAACTGCAGCGAGCGGAAGAAACCACCGGTAAGCAGGATCATGTAGATCAGCCAGTGCGGCGTCGTCTTGCTGAGGAAGGCGTACGACATGAAGGTGAAGCCGACGATCACCGCGTTCACCCAGAGCGTTCGACGAAACCCGAAGCGGCTGAGGATTGGCGGTGCGGCGGTCTTCATCGCCAGCGCCGCGGCGGCGGAGGCGAAAGTCATCATCCCGGCCTGGAACGGCGAGAGCCCGAACGCCACCTGCAGCAGCAGCGCGAGCAGGAACGGCGTCGCCCCCACCCCCATCCGCATGAAGGTGCCGCCGACGATCGAGGCGAAGAAGGTCGGGATCTTGAACAGCTTCAAATCGAGGATCGCGTGCGGGGTGCGCCGGGCATAGGCGGCATAGACGCCCAGCAGCGCCAGGCCGACGCCAAGCAGCGCGTACGGCGCGAAAGCCGGCATGCTCGAGCGTCCGAGGTTCTCGAACCCGAACACAACGGCGGCGAGGCCGATGCCGGTCAACAGCATGCCCACCCAGTCGAGCTTGCCGGCGTCCTCTTCCTTGATGTCGTTGATGTATTTGCTGACCAGGATCAGCCCCAGTGCGGCGATCGGCAGGTTGAGGAAGAAGATCCAGCGCCAGGAGATGTAGGTGACGATGAAGCCGCCGATCGGCGGTCCGATCACCGGGCCCAAGAGCGAGGGCATGGTCAGCACCGACATCGCGCGCACCAGGTCGTGCTTCGGCGTGGTCCTCAGCAGCACCAGCCGCCCCACTGGGCCCATCAGCGCGCCGGCCGCGCCCTCGGCGAAGCGAGCGAGCAGCAGTTCGGGCATGTTGGTGGCGAAGCCGCAGGCGGCGCAGGAGAGGGCGTAGAGCCCGATCGCGATCAGGAACACCCGCTTGGCCCCGAACCGATCAGCCGCCCAGCCGCTCACTGGGAGGAACACCGCCAGCGCCAGGAGGTAGATGGTAATCGTGGTGTTGAGGCTGATCGGGCTCTGATGCAGCGTGATCGCCATCGCCGGCAGCGCGTTGGCGATGACCGTCGCGCTCAAGGTTTGCATCAGGTTGGCGGCGCCGATGATCGCCGGCACCAAGCTGGAAAACGGCTTCTCTTCGTCCTCGACGAGCGCCAGCGGCTCGGCGCTGGGCTCGCCCTCGAGCGAGGCGGCGAACTCCGACTCGGCCTCGCGGCTCTCTTCAAGCTCGGTGGTGCGCAGGATCGTGTCGACCATCAGCGGTCCTCCGCCAGGCGCACGAGGGGCGCAGCGGCGGCGGCCAGCGCCGCGCGCTCGGCTGGGTCGAGCTTGGCCAGCCGCGCGGCTAGCCAGTCGTTGCGGCGGCGACGGATGGCGTCCAGCGCCTTGACCCCCTTGGCCGTCAGCATCAGCCCGAAGCGGCGGCGATCGTCGGCATCGGCCTCGGTGCGGGCGATCCAGCCGGCCTGTTCCATGCGTTTGACGTGGCCGCTCATCGAAGCACGGCTCATCTGCTCGCGCTCGGCTAGGTCGGAGACGCCGATGCCGGCGTTCTTCTTGACCGCGCCAAGCAGCTGGGCGTCGAGCGCCGACACCCCCGCCCGCTGCGCCTCGCGGCGCAACGCCCGCGAAGCCCGCAACAGCGCCGAACGCAGCGCGTCGGCAAGCGGCAGGATGTCTTTCTCTGTGGCGGCGGGCTGGGTCGTGATGGGCGCGTTCATCGGTGTCCGGAGCAAGTAGTTAGGCTACCTAACTAACAATAATTTGCGCCCGCGCAAGCCTCGGTCCCCGTCTGCGACATCGCGCCTGCCGTGCTATGGCGTGCGCGTCACAGCCAGGGCCGCCCTCATGACCAAGAAACCCGAGACCGACGAGGAGATGGCCGCCATCCGGATCAGCGGCACGGTGACCGCGCACAACGCCGAGATCTACCTGGCGCCTTACGACCCCGCCTGGCCGGCGCAGTACGAGGGCGAGGCCGCGAAGATCCGCGCTGCGCTCGGCGACGCCGTCCTGGTGCTGGAGCACGTCGGCTCGACCTCGATCCCCGGCCTGCCGGCCAAGCCGATCATCGACATCATGCTGGCCCTCGCCGATTCGGCCGATGAGGACGCCTACGTCCCCGCCCTCACCGCCCGGGGCTACCGGCTGCATCTGCGCGAGCCGGACTGGGAGCAGCACCGGGTGATGAAAGGCGACTCACCGCTGGTGAACCTGCACGTCTTCACCGTCGGCTCGCGGGAGATCGAGCGGATGGTCGGTTTCCGCGACCGCTGCCGCACCCAGCCCGAGGAGTTCGAGCTCTATCTTTCGACCAAACAGGGCCTCGCCGGCCAGGTCTGGCGGCACGTGCAGCACTACGCCAACGCCAAGGGCGAGGTGGTCGAAGCGATCATCGGACGCGCCCTCGCCGAGCGTCGCTAAGCTGGCGCGGCCTTCTTCGCCGGGGCTTGCTGCGCGATCACGACGCCGGCCAAGGCAAGCGCGCCGCCCGCGGCCTGCAACGGCGTCAGCGCCTCGCTGAAGATCAAGTAGGCGAGCACGGCGGCGGCCACCGGCTGCACCAGCACCGTCACCGAGGCCGTCGACGCCGGCAGCCGCCCCAGCGCCCAGGCGATCGAGCCTTGGCCGAACACGTGCGCCAGTCCCAGCCCGACCACGGCGGCCCATCCGAGCGCGGTGGCGGGCAGCAGCGGTTCGTGCATGGCGAGCGCGGTCAGCAGCAGCGGGGGCGCGCCGACCAGGCACGACCACAGCATCACACTCAGGGTCGAGCGGGTGTGGCGGGCGCTACGCACGGCCAGGAAGTAGAGCCCATACCAGAGCGCGGTGGAGGCCGAGAGCGCGTCGCCGATGTGCGGCAGCGGACCGGCTCTGGCCCGCGCAGCGCCGCCGGCCATGATCACAGCCCCCCCGACCGCCGCGATCAGGCCGACCAGGAACACCGGCCGCGGCTGCTCCTTCAGGAACGCCCAGCTGACCAGCGTCACCAGCACCGGCGTCAGATTGGGCAGCACCGTGGCGTTGGCGACGCTGGTGTAGCGGATGCCATAGTGCCAACAGCCGAGGTCGAGGGCGAAGGCGATCCCGGCCAGGATCATCGGCCGCGATGGCGGTCCCAGCGGCCCAGACCGTCCGGCGCCGGCCCACAGCGCCAATAGCGGGGTCGCGAACGCCAGCCGCCAGAATCCAGCCGCCGCCGGGCCGCACGTCGCCAGCCGCACCAGGATTGGCGTCGTGCCGATTACCAGCGCGCCGAACACCAGCGCGGCCAGCGCCAGGCGTCGGTCGTCCCGGTCGAGCGCGAGGGTCGTCATAGCCCCTTCAAGCCGCCCGGCGCCCGAAGGTCCAGCGCCAACCGTTCGCCTGGAAACAAGACCGCCCGGCGAGACAAGCTCGGCCGGGCGGGAGTTGGACGGGCGAAGGGGGAGGATGCCCGTCCGAGTGGGGAGGCAGAGCGGAGCGGCGGACTTGCGGCCGCCCCGCCGCTCGAAAGCTACTGGAAGGGGTAGTAGCGGAAGCTGCTCATCAGGATGTTCTCGTGAGCATGCGGCGCGCCGACCGGCGCTCCACCCACCGGCGCCGTGCTGACGAAGCCCGCGCGCTCGATGAACTGGTACTGCAGGCCCCACTGGAAGTGGCCGAAGGCGCCGGCGTACGGCCGGTGCCAGAACCCAAACGTGCCCTCGTAGACGTAGTGGGTCTGACCGTTGCAGTTGGGGATCGCGGTGATCGCCGAGCCGGAACCTGGCGTCGCCACCGCGGTCGTCTCGACGCCGCAAGCGAAGTCATTGGTGAAACGTTCGTTGCCTAGACCGCCGTTGGTGAACGGTCCCGCGCCCGGCGTCGCCTGCAGGCTGAACGCCGTCTCTTCCTGGTACTCCTCGCCGGCGTAGCCGTAGATGTCGAGCTGCGGCGTGGCGTGCCAGACGCCGCCGCCCATCACCGCCAGTTCGGGGATCGGATGCATATTGCCGTCGGGGCTGAAGGCGATGTCCGGCAGGCCGGAGGTCGCGTAGCGGCCGACGCCGTCGCCCCACAGTGCGGAGAACTGCACGTCGAGCACTTTGGGCATGACCTGGTATTCGACGCTGCCGCCGAAGCCCCAGCCCTCGGTGCTGCGGTTGGCAGGCGACCCGGTCGTCGTCGCGGTGCCGCCGACATTCACCCGCTCATAGAAGTTGCGGGCCATGCCGAAGATTTCCGCGTGCAGCTTGTGGCCGCCGGGGGTCTCGTCGGCGGCGAACTTGGCCACCACGTCAGGCACGCTGTTGAGCGAGAAGTTGGTGCTGTTGAAGAACAGCGACCCGCCCGTGCCGTTACCAGGCAGCGAGGTGTTGATGACCGTCGTGCCCGGGAAGAACACGTTGGAGCCGCCGGCAAAGGTCGACTGCGGGTTTTCCAGCGAGATCGCCGCCCAGAATTCCTTGTGCCAGTCGTAGGCGATCCGAACTTGCGGTTGGCGGGTGAACGCGAAGCCAACGACGTATTGCGCGTCGATCGATTGGGGCGGCGCTTCGGAACGCGGTAGCAGGCCGCTCGAGTTCATCGTCGCCAGCGACCAGTTCTGGCCGACCATGGCGTGCCAGGTGTTCCCGTCGTCCCGCTTCCAGTCGATGGTTCCGTAGAGGTTGCGGATGCGCGGGTTGTAGCTGTTGGTCTGGTTCGAGTTGCCGGTCTGGGCGTCGCCCAGGAAGTCGAACTCGCCGTAGCCCTCGAGATGCACCTGGTCGTTGACGTCGGCTTGAGCCAAGCCGGACACCCGGCTCTGCCGCGCGCTGAAGCGCGTTTCCGCCGCATGCGACGCCGGCACGCCGGTGAACGGCAAGGCGCTGAAGTTGGTGGCGACGTCGCTGGTCATGTTGCGGTCGCGGGTGATCGTTTCCAGTGCGGTGAACCCACCCAGCGTGAACTTGATACCCTTGATGTAGAGCGCGTCGCTCTTGGTCTTCACCTTGGCGACCTCGGCGTCCACCGCGCCGGGGATGGTCTGGATCTGAGCGGCAAGTTGTTGCTGGGCGCGCTCGGCGCGGGCGTTGGCTTCCGCCAGCTGTCCCTGGGCCTGCTGCACCTCGGCCTGAATCTCGGACCGGGATGCGCCTTCCTGGTCCTTCCAAGCCTCGAGCGCCTGGACCTCGGCTCGCAGCTCGGCGATCTCGCCCTTGACGCCATCATTTGCCGGGGCGGCCCGATGGGCCACGGCATGGCGGTGCTTGGTCTTGGCTTCCGCCGCCGGCGCAACCGCCAGGGCCAGCAACGCCGCAAGCGCGGCCCCGCCGAGCAGCGAGGTTCTCATGGTCATCAAGGTGGTCCCCCATCCGTGCGACCGCCGTCCGCAATCAGCGGCTCCGGCGAGTCCGACACGAGGGAATTAGCGCTGGCGTGTAACGCTCAGCCGACACTTACACGACAGTTCCGTGACGCGGCGTCCGGGCCACAGTGTCACAAAACCGATAACCACCGAGGCTAAGGACGGCCAACAGGAGCGGCTGGATACGGGGCCCGCTCCATCCAGGAGAACACCATGTTGAAGAAATTCGCAGCTGGGATCGCCAGCCTTGCGATGGTCGCTGTCTGCACGGTCGCGCTCGCGGCGAACATCACTGGCGCGGGCGCAACGTTCCCGAAGCCGATCTATCTGAAATGGGCCGATGCCTATAAGGCGACCGGCAACCAGGTAAACTACCAGGGCATCGGTTCCGGCGCCGGCATCAAGCAGATCGAAGCCAGCACCGTCGACTTCGGCGCCTCTGACAAGCCGCTCGAGCCCTCCGACCTGGCCGCCAACGGCCTGGTTCAATTCCCAACCGTGATCGGCGGCGTCGTGCCGATCGTCAACCTGCCCGGCATCGCCCCCGGCCAGATGAAGCTGACTGGTCCGGTGCTCAGCGACGTCTACCGCGGCGTGATCCTGTTCTGGGATGACCCGCATATCACCGCGTTGAACCCTGGCCTGAAGCTGCCGCACACCAAGATCACGGTCGTGCACCGCGCCGACGGTTCCGGCACCACCTTCCTCTTCACCAGCTACCTCAGCATGCAAGGTCCGTCCTGGAAGACGCAGGTCGGCGCGGGCGAGTCGGTCAACTGGCCGACCGGCGTCGGCGGCAAAGGCAACGACGGCGTCTCCGCCGCGGTCGCCGCGACGGTCGGCTCGATTGGCTACGTCGAGTTCTGGTACACGGTGCAGAACCACCTGACTTACGCGATCCTGAAGAACAAGGCTCAGCACTGGGTGCAACCGACCGCCGCCGCGTTCGCCGCGGCCGCCGCCGGCGCGCACTGGAGTTCGGCGCCTGGCTTCTTCCTGTTGCTGCTCGACCAGCCGGCCCCGACCGCCTGGCCGATCTCGGGCGCGACGTTCATCCTGATGCACAAGCGCCAGACCAACGCCCAGACCGGCCACGACGTGCTGGCCTTCTTCGACTGGGCCTACAAGACCGGTGACGCCGACGCCTCGAAGCTCGACTTCGTGCCGCTGCCCGCCGCCGTAAAGGCGCTGATCCGCACCTCGTGGGCCGGCATCACCGGACCGGACGGCAAGCCCGTCTATCACTAGCCGAGACGCGGCTCGCGGCCTTGCGCTTCGGCGCCGGGCCGCGAGCGGCCCTCTGTCAGCCGCCACCGTTCCCGCTATAGTCAGACCGGCCACCGGACCAAGATGACCGACGCCTCAATCTCCGCCACGTTGCCAGACGCCGCACGCCGGCGCTCGTCGCCGAGAGGCGCGGGCTTCGACATCTGGTTCGAGTACGCCTGCTTTGCCGCCGCCACGACCGTGCTCGTCGCGCTGGGCGGGGTGCTGGTGGTGCTGGTGTTCTACGGCTGGCCAGCCTTCGCCACCTTCGGCCTCGACTTCTTCACCTCCTCGACCTGGGACCCCGTGAAGAACGTCTACGGCGGGGCCGGCCCGATCGTCGGCACCCTGATCACCGCGATCCTCGCGCTCATGTTCTCGCTGCCGGTCGCCGGCGGGGTCGCCTTCTTCCTGGTCGAGTTCTGCCCGCCTTTCCTGCGTCGCCCGATCGGCACCGCGGTCGAACTGCTCGCCGGCATCCCGTCGATCGTCTACGGCATGTGGGGCTACCTGGTCTTCGCCCCGTTCTTCGCGGCCAAAATCGAAGTGCCGATCCAGGCCGTCGCCGCCAATGCGCCCGGCTCCTTGCTGGATACGCTCACCGCCGGGGTGCCGGACGGCTACGGCATCCTCGCCGCCTCGATCATCCTGGCGATCATGATCCTGCCGTTCACTGCCGCGACCCTGCGCGAACTGCTGCAGACCGTGCCGGCTCAGGTGCGCGAGAGCGCCTACGGCCTCGGCGCCACCACCTCCGAGGTGATCTTCACCGTCACCCTGCCCTACGTCCGCCGCGGCGCGATCGGCGCGGTGATGCTGGGTCTTGGCCGCGCGCTCGGCGAGACGATGGCGGTCACCTTCATCATCGGCAACGCGCACAATTTCCCGAAGAGCCTGTTCGATTCTGGCTCGACCATCGCCTCCACCATCGCCAGCGAGTTTTCCGAGGCGCACGACCCGATCTATTCGGCCTCGCTGATCGCGCTCGGGCTGGTGCTGTTCCTGATCACCTTCGGCGTCCTGGCGATCGCCCGGTTGATGCTGCGCAGTCAGGCGAAGCTCTGATGGCCGCCTCCAGCTTTCGCGTCGCCCGGCGCCGGGTCCAGAACGCCATCTTCGTCGGCTTCTGCTACGCGGTCACCGCCGTGGCGCTGATCGCGCTGGCCGCGATCCTCTTCACGCTGCTGAAGAACGGCGCCGCCGGCATCAACCTCGATCTCTTCACCAAGGCGGTGCCGCCCGAGGGCGAGAAGGGCGGCCTGGCGGACGGCATCATCGGCTCGATCCTGATGTGCGGCGAAGGCATGGCCATCGCGCTGATCATCGGCATCCTCGCCGGCACCTGGCTCGCCGAATACGGCGGCACGAGCCGCTACGGCATCGTCGTGCGCTTCCTCAACGACGTGCTGCTCTCGGCGCCGTCGATCCTGATCGGCCTCTTCGTGGCTCAGATCATGATCACCGCCTTCATCCACCACCCGTCGGGCTACGCCGGCGGCGTCGCGCTTGCGCTGCTGGCGATCCCGGTGATCACCCGGACCACCGAGGACGTGCTGCTGCTGCAGCCGGTGTCGCTGCGAGAGTCCGGCGTCGCGCTGGGCACCCCGTTCTGGACGGTAATCCGGACCATCATCTGGCGCGCGTCCAGCAGCGGTATTCTCACCGGGGCGCTGCTCGCCTTCGCCCGCATCAGCGGCGAGACCGCGCCGCTGCTGTTCACGGCGCTCGGCAACAACTTCATCAGCTTCGACATGTACCACGCCATGTCCGCCCTCCCCCTTTCCATCTTCCAGCTCACCACCGGCAGCGCCGACCAGGTCCAGCTCGCCTGGACCGGCGCCTTGCTGGTGTCCGCAGCGGTGCTGGTGGTGACGATCGTCGCCAGGCTGCTGTCCCAGGAACAGAAACGCGGATGAACACCCTCGCGCCCGATAGCTTCGACGTCTCCGTCGCGCGGATCGCCGACCGGCCGGTGAAGCTCGAGGTCCAGGAACTGGACTTCTTCTACGGCAAGACTCACTCGCTGAAAGGCGTCTCGATGCCGATCGCCGAGAAAGCGGTCACCGCCCTGATCGGCCCTTCCGGTTGCGGCAAGTCCACGCTGCTGCGGGCGATGAACCGGATGTACGCGCTCTATCCGGGCCATCGGGCCACCGGGAAGATCATGCTCGACGGCGAGAATATCCTGCGGTCGGGCGCCAATCTCTCGATGCTGCGCGCCCGCATCGGCATGGTGTTCCAGAAGCCGACGCCGTTCCCGATGTCGATCTACGACAACGTCGCCTTTGGCGTGCGGCTCTACGAGAGCCTCGGCAAAGCCGATATGGACTCGCGGGTCGAGGAGTCGCTCCGCCGCGCGGCGCTCTGGGACGAGGTCAAAGACAAGCTCGGCGCGTCGGGCCTCGGCCTCTCGGGCGGCCAGCAGCAGCGGCTCTGCGTCGCCCGCGGCATCGCGGTGAAGCCGGAGATCCTGCTGCTCGACGAGCCCACCTCGGCGCTCGATCCGATCTCCAGCGCCAAGCTGGAGGAGACCGTCACTCAGCTGAAGAGCGACTACACAATCGTCATCGTCACCCACAACCTGGGCCAGGCGGCGCGGGTCAGCGACTACACCGGGTTCATGTACCTCGGCGAACTGGTCGAGTTCGGCGACACCGGCAGCATGTTCACCAAGCCGGCGACCAAGCGCGCCAGCGACTACATCACCGGCCGGTTCGGATAAGGGCGCCCAAATGGTCGAACACACACTGCGCGCCTATGATGAGGAACTCGAAGGCATCACCGCCGAGCTCTCCCGCATGGGGGGCCTGGCCGAGGTCGAGGTCAGCGACGCCATCCGCGCCATCGCCCGACGCGACGTCGCCCTCGCCCAGGGCGTGATCAGCCGCGACGCCCGGCTCGACGAGATCGAGGCGGACATCGAGCGGCGCGCGATCCGACTGATCGCGCTGCGCCAGCCGGTCGCCGACGACCTGCGCCGCACCGTCGCCGCGCTGAAGATCAGCATGAACCTCGAGCGCTGCGGCGACCTGGCCAAGAACATCGCCAAGCGCGCCCTGGTGATCGCCGAGAGCGACCCGATCACCCCGCTTACCCGCTCGATCGAGCGGATGGGCGAACTGGTCTCCGGCCGGTTGAAAGACGTGCTCGACGCCTTCGCCGCCCGCGACATCGACCGCGCCAAGACCGTCTGGCAGCGTGACCAGGAGGTCGACGAGCACTACGACAGCATCTTTCGAGAGCTCCTGACCTACATGATGGCCGACCCGCGCACGATCAGCTCGTGCGCGCACCTGCTGTTCGTCGCCAAGAACCTGGAGCGGATCGGCGATCACGCCACCAACATCGCCGAGATCATCCAGTACGAGATCACCGGCGAGCAGACGACCGACCAGCGGCCCAAGCTGGATTCCCTGGAGCGCTAAGTGTCGGTTCAGCCTTACATCCTGGTGGTCGAGGACGAAGAGGCCATCGCCACCATCATTCACTACAACCTCGAGAAGGAGGGCTATCGCGTCGAGCTCAGCGCTGACGGCGAGGAAGCGCTGATCCGCATCGACGAAAAGCTGCCCGACCTGCTGGTGCTGGATTGGATGCTGCCCTCGGTCTCCGGCATCGAGGTCTGCCGGCGGCTGCGACAGCGCGGGACCACGCGCAATCTGCCGATCATCATGCTGACCGCGCGGGGCGAGGAAACCGACCGCGTCCGCGGCCTCGACACGGGCGCCGACGACTACATCGTCAAACCGTTCCTGATGAGCGAGCTCTCGGCCCGCGTCCGCGCCGTGCTTCGCCGGATCCGGCCGGGCCTCGCCGAAGACCGCATCCGCCAGGGCGATATCGTCATCGACCGCTCCGCCCACCGGGTGAAGCGTGGCGGCAAGGACGTGCACCTGGGCCCGACCGAGTTTCGCCTGCTCGACTATTTCATGCAGCACCCCGGCCGCGTCTTCTCCCGCGAGCAGCTGCTGAACGCGGTGTGGGGCTCGGACGTCTACGTCGAAACCCGCACCGTCGATGTGCACATTGGCCGTCTGCGCCGCGCGCTGACCACCGACGAACACGTCGACCCCATCCGCACCGTCCGCTCGGCGGGCTACGCGCTGGACGTCTGACCAGGCGTTCAATCGTGCTGGCGTCCGCCGTGTCCGGGGCTACAAAGCCTCCAACCAGAAAATACGGAGGGACGCGGACATGAAGGCCGCAATTCTACAGACACCAGGCACGCTCGACCTGGTCGAGCTTTCCATCGACAAGCCCGCGCCGCGCGAGGTGCTGATCCGTACGGTCGGATCGGGTCTCTGCCACAGCGACCTGCACGCGATCGACTCGTCGGCGATGCCGCGCCGGCCGATCATCGTGCCTGGCCACGAAGCGTCGGGCGTCGTCGAGGCGGTGGGCTCGGACGTCACCTACGTGCAGCCCGGCGACCACGTGATCACCTTCCTGGTCCAGTTCTGCGGCGCCTGCGAGTACTGCCTGGGCGGCAAGCCGACCATTTGCGCAGCGCCTGTCGGCGCGCGGCCGAAAGGCGCGAGCCCGCGGCTCAGCTACAACGGCGAGCCGGTCGGCCAGTTCGCCAACCTGGGTGGCTTCGCCGAGCAGATGCTGGTGCACGAGCACGCGGTGGTGAAAATCGACCGCGACTATCCGATGGACCGCGCGGCGGTGATCGGCTGCGGCGTCTGCACCGGGCTGGGCTCAGTGTTGAAGTCGGCGCGGGTCGAACCGGGCTCGACCGTGGCGGTGATCGGCGGCGGCGGGGTCGGCCTCTCGGCGGTGCAAGGCGCCAGGATCGCCGGCGCGCGGCGGATCATCCTGGTCGACATCCAGCCGGAGAAATTCGAGCTGGCCCGCAAGGCTGGCGCGACCGACTGCGTCAACGCGGCCGAGGGCGATCCGGTCGAGCAGATCCGGGCGCTGACCGGAGATGGCGTCGACTACTCGTTCGAGTGCCTGGGCCTCAGAGAGACCAACGAGCAGGCGGTGAACGTGCTGCGTCCCGGGGGCCTCGCCACCATCATCGGTCTCGGCGGCGAGTTCACCGTCAACGCCCGCTGGCTGCTGCGCGGCCGGCGCGTGCAGGGCGCGTTCATGGGCTCGAACAACTTCCGCACCGACATGCAGCATTACATCGAGCTCGACCTGCAGGGCCGGCTGGATGTCGCCTCGCTGATCGAGGGTCACATCGCGCTGGACGAGATCAACGCCGGCTACGACGCGATGCGCAATCGCACGATCCAAGGCCGCCGGGTGATCATGTTCCCGCAGTAGGCGCTGACGCCTTCATCGCGCCGCCGCCTGAACGTGGTCGATGAAGGCGCGCAGCTTCGGCAGCATCTGGCGCTTGCCGGCGTGATAGAGAAAGACGCCGGGCGTGGTTGGCCCGCATCTGCCGACCGCATTCGCCACCAACGCCGCCTATGGCGATTTCGCCACCGGCGTGCTGGCTTTGCTGGCGCTGATGGCGGTCAGGATCCGGCCGTTGTTCTGGCTGCTCGTCGTCGCCTTCAACGTGGTCGGCGCCAGCGATCTCGTGGTCGACTACACCCATGCCATCCAGCTTGGCCTGCCGGCGGTGGCGGGGGAGCTGGGCGGCGCCTACGCCATCGTGATCATCTACGTACCCCTGCTGATGATCACGAACGTCGGCGCGTTCTTCCTGATGTTGCAGCCCTGCGCCGACCGGGTGCTC
The DNA here is from genome assembly GCA_036494265.1 of Caulobacteraceae bacterium. GTDB lineage: Bacteria > Pseudomonadota > Alphaproteobacteria > Caulobacterales > Caulobacteraceae > Acaudatibacter. The sequence continues at coordinate 76,814 of DASXOP010000004.1, forward strand.
GCCCGCCGCCCCGAGGCGGCTGCCGCTCAGCCTGCGACCTGAGCAACCGCTCGCCGGGCGTCGGCGTCTGCCGGCGCTGCGACCAGACAGGCCCGAGCGCGGGCCTCGAGGGCCTGGGGATCGAGATCGCGGCCGATGAAAACCAACCCGCCCCTCGCCGGGGTTCCTAGGAATGGCTCGAAGCTGGCGCGGCCGCCGCAGAGCTGGAACACGAACCAGCCGGCCGGGCGGTCGAGCCGGATCAGCCCTTTGGCGCGGAACACCGCCTCGGGCAGCCCCTCGGTCAGCCACGCCTGCAGCGACGGCGCTGAGACCGGCGCATCCAGTGCGACGGCATGGGCGGCAAAGCCGTCGGCGAGCAGGTGGCCGCCGGCTGCGGACGCCGCCCCGCCCTCCGTCCAAGGCGTGATCGAGCGCTCCGCCGGCGCCGAGAGGATGGCGGCGATCGGCGCGCGGCCGAATTCGGCGCGAAGCAGCCGCGCCCGTGGCTTGATCACGGCGATGCGCTGCTCCAGCGCCGCCGTCGCCGCCGCATCGACCAGGTCAGTCTTGTTCAGCACCACGATGTCGGCGTGGACGATCTGGGCCATGGCGGCGTCGGCCGCGAAGAGGTCGAGCGCGAAGTTGGCGCAGTCGACCACGGTCACCACCGCCTCAAGCACGCAGCGGCCGCGCAGGTCGGTCTGCAGCAGGGTGAGGCCTACCGGCAGCGGGTCGGCCAGCCCAGTGGTCTCGATCACGATCCGTTCGACCTGCGGGGTCAGCGCCAGCACCCGCTCTACAGCGCCGTAGAGATCCCCGTTGATGGTGCAGCAGATGCAGCCATTGCTCAGCTGAACCACCTCGTCGGCCACCTCGCTCACCAGGGCGGCGTCGATGTCGATCGCCCCGAAATCGTTGACCAGCGCGGCGACGCGGCCAAGACCGCCAACCGAGAGCAGGTGATTGAGCAGCGTGGTCTTGCCGCTGCCGAGGAAGCCGGTGACGATCGTCGCCGGCACGCGCTCCTGCGCCACCAGCATCAGGCGCCGGCCACCACGATGGTGTAGCCGCCGACCAGCTGGGTCCCGGCATAGCTCGCCACCCGGATCACCTGCGCCTCGCCCTTTTTCGGCGGCGCCAAGACCTGGTGCCCGTCGTTCAGGGTGGTGATGCCGCCGAGCAGGTCGGCCAGGTGTGCGCCTGCCGCCGTGCGCGCCTCCGCCGCCTTGACCCGGGCGGTGGCCGCCGCCGTCTGGGCAGCGCTGAGTTTGAGTTCGCCCAGAGTCTGCGCGTGGATCACTTGCGCAACCCCCTCCGGGTGCAGCGCCGGCGCGGGCGGCGCGCCGCCCGCGGTCAGCACGTGCACCGGCGCCAGCACTGCTGGCGGGGCATGAGTCGGCGCCACCTTGGTCAGCGCGCCGGCCACGCTGATCTCGCCCAGCACATGGGTGTCGACCGCCGCCAGCTTCAGGTGCGGGGCGGTGATCTTCAACGCCAGATGCGCCTCGGCGGCCCCAACCTGCACCAATTGCAGGCGAGCGGTGCGGAGCCGCGACGCATTCAGCGAGGCGATCAGGTGGGCGATGTTCTGGCTAGTCTGCACCACCGAGATGTTGCGTTGGGCGACGTGCCGGTTCAGCCACGGCGCCCACGGATTGCCGCCGATCGGATCGCCGACTCCTTCGATGCGAACGACCAGGCACTCATGCCCGCCGTTGACCAGCGACGGCGTCCAGGCGGTCGGGCACTTCACCAGCGTATGCGATCCGGCCATGCCGCGGCCGGCCAGCTCGCAGCGGGCCATCCCGATCAGGTGGGCGTGCGTACCGTCGATGCTGACCGATGGATCGAACCAGTAGAACTCGACCCGCACCCCGGAAAGCGGGGCGAAACCCAGGTTCCAGACGTGGGCGTAGACTGTGGCCGGCTGGCCGGCGGTGACGACGCCACCGTGGTCGGGCGGCACCGCCGGCGCGGCGGCCGGATCGCCCGGCGCGGTCCAGATGTCGGGGCTCTCCCAGAACGGCACGTTGATCGGCCGGTCGCCGCGATCGCCGAGCACCGAGCGCACCAGCAGATAGGGCATGAACCGCTGCGCGCGGCCGCCTCGCTTCTCGTGGTCGAGCAACGAGGGGATCTGCTTCAGCAGCGCCGCCTTGCGCCGCTTGAACTCGTCGCTGGTGCTGTCGGGGTTCTGCTTGTCGAACCAGGGAGGGGGCTTGTCGGTCATGCGAACTTGCCTTGCCGGCCGATGTAGCGGATCGCCATCGTCGCCTTCGCGTCGGCCGGATTGAAGCTGACCAGGGCCGGCTGCCCGCCGAGGGTCAGCTGGTCGGACGGGCTCCAGCCGTATCCTGGCTGGGTCGGGGTGAAGTAGGTGCGCTGCGAGACGGCGTCGACCGCCCCGCCGTTCCCCGGATCACCCGTTCCGCGGAACGCTGAGGGGGTCGATGTTCGATCCTTGAAGCGCACCAGGTCCCAGGCCAGGTAGCCGTAGCCGCGGTCGGCATCGAGATCCCAGTTCACCACCCTGACCGGGTCGGCGTTGTCGCGGGTCAAGCGGGCCACTAGATAGGTGGTGAAGTCCTTCGGATCGCCGAGGTGCTGGCCCTGCGGCAGAAGCGCCACCGCCGCGGCAATGGTGTCGCCCTCGCTCTGGGCGGCCTCGAACTTGGCCCGCGCGCTGGGCGTGCCGGGCGACCCGCCGAAGAGCGCGGTGGCGTTCATACCGGCGACATACGGACCGCCGGTGCTGGGTGGCTGTTCGACGAAGATTGCGTCGCCCTCGTTGTCGGCCGTCGGGAATTTCCACGGCCGGGTGAATTCGCTGGGGTATTCGCCGTTCACCACCAGGCCGCCGGCCGTGACGATCTGGGCGAAGCCGTTGATCGCGCCCGGCGGGTCGAGCACCACGTCCTTCGGGAAGCCTGTGCGGATGCGGCCGGATGGGTCGAGCGAGATCTGGGTCGGGTTGAAGCCCCCGTCGGGATCGCTGAGCGCCGCCACGGTGGCCTGCCAATCGTTGGCGACGCTGATCCCGAGGGTGTTGAGCCCCGAGTTCAGCTCGGCGGGCATCGGCATCACGTATCCCGTCATCGCCAGGTAGGAGTGGACGGCGAGCCACAAATTATAGAGCGGCAGCTCCATATATTCGTAGATCGCCTCTCGCAGCGTATAGGTGGCCGTGCCAGCGATGATGCCGGCGATCACGCTGGCCGGCCAGATCGCCACCTCGCCCAGGTAGGCGCCCCAGGCCAGCAGATCGAGCAGGAAGCTGAGCACGTCCTGCCAGGTGCTGCTGTCGTCGCTCGCGCCCGGCCCGGGATCGGAGTCGCCGGAGCCCGGCGGCGACGGGAACGATGGGATCACCACCACGTCCGGCGGCACCGGCCGGCGGATCTTGTAGAAGTCCGTCGTGGTGAACTTCATGTATTTGTAGACGTAGAAATAGGCGCCGCTGATGTCACCCGGCTCGGCGAAGCCGCCGGTCTCGATCGGGACGATCCCGTTCAGTGTACTGATGATCGTGGGGCAGCACGACACCGGCCCGGTATCGCTGGCGCTCAGCGGCGAGAACGGCGCCGGCGACTTCACGCTGGCCGGCGGGTTGGCGTTCGGCCAGAAGATCGACTTGATGGTGTCGGAGAGGAATTGGGACAGTCCGTCCGGCATGTCGGAATCGACGTCCCACACCGCATGCCGCCCGACCACATCGGCGCTGTGATCGCCCGGCGGATAGGGCGGACCCGGCTCGGCGTCGAAGAAGTTGTTGCGCGACGAGCCGTCCGGATTGAACGCGATCCAGAGGTGAAGGGCGGCGTTGGCCATCTGGTCGTAGATCGCCTGGGATCCGTGGTCTGACGAATAGACCTGGGAATCCATGTGGTTCTCGACGAGGTGATGTCGCTGCCAATGGGTGCGGTAGGGCCCGCCGACCTTCTGGTTGACGAAGGCGTGGCCGGTAACGTCGGTGGCGATGTGCGACATCCAGCCGAGCGCGAAGGCCTGGAAACGGCCGCGCTCGACCGGGTCGGGCACGATCGAGGGATCGCTGGCCCGCTTCCACAGCGCCGCGGCCGTGTGGCAGGTCTCGCGGTAGTGGAACATGTCGCTCCAGAAGAAGCTCTGTTCGTCCACCCCGGCCTGCAGCCCGCTCGAGAGCAGGCCGAAGAAGTCGTACTGCTCCAGGATCAGCTGCAGGATGAAGTCGTTGAGGATGCTCGACGCTTCGCTGATGATCTGCTCGATCTGATCCTTCAGCCCGCCGGTAAGTGCGTTCTCCTCGTCCGACAGGTTGTCCGAGATTGGCCCCATCGCCGACTCGAACGGGCCGAGGAAGTTGTCGTCCCAGAGCGTGTAGACATCGATGATCGTCTTCGCGAGCTTCCACAGCATCTGCCCGACCGGCGGCTTGAAGTCCGGCAACATGAAGAAGATGTCCGGGCCGATCGCGCCCAGCGCCGCATAGGCCGGATTGGCCCGGGCGATGTCGCGCACCTTCGCAGCGTCCAACCCGTTGGCGGCGAAGATCGGCGCGGCGGTGGGATTGGTCACGAGGTCGTCGAGCGCTTTGCGGGCGACGTCCATGTGGATGTACCAGCCCGGCATCGCGTCCCCTCCGCCCATCGCGCCTGACGTGCCGCAGCCAGAATTAGGGGTTGCATGTCCGGCAGGCTCTACCGTTGAACACTACGACATCGTCGACCCGAGACAAATGACTGGTCGTTGTGACGCGATGACATTCCCGTGTGACGCGCAACGGTCGTGACACTCAGGCGGGCGCGGCGAGCTCCCGGTCGATAAATGCCCAGAGCGCGCCGATCTCCGCCGCCGCCGCTGCGTCGGTCGTCTCCTCGGCCGAGCGGCCCGTCTCAAGCGCGGTCTGGTAGATCGAGCGGGCGCGGAGGATCGTGGGCGCCGGGCGCGCCTGCATGTACTCAAGCCCGCGCAGCGCCCGCTTGACCAGCGGCGGCTCTATCCCCTCGCGAGCGAATGGCGCCTGGTTCATCACCACCACCGACGGCTTGGCCAGGCGCCTGACGATGGTCAGCGTGCGAGCGAGGCCGGAGAGGTCGATCAAGGTCGGACGCACGACCATCACCGTGAGGTCGGCAAGCACGATCGCCTCGCTGACATCCTCGACGATGCCGGCCGCCGTATCGACGATCATCAGCTGTTTGCGCAGGCCCACCGCGGTGAACTGGGTGGCCATCAGTGTGACGCCGGATGAGATCACGCAATCCGGGCCAGACGCGGCGCGCGAGCTAAGGATGTTCTGCGCCGAACGCTGCGGATCGATGTCGGCGACGAGGGTGTCGACGCCGCGCAGGTGCGCCGCCAGCGCCAGGTGGGTCGCCACCGTGGTCTTGCCCGAGCCCCCCTTCAGGGCGATCACCGCCAATGTTCGCAAAATCGATAGAGCCCCGTATCGGTTCGGTTCTTTAAGCCCATTCGCGGCGGAACTAGGTCGCGAGCTTGAGCGCTGGCCCCGGCTGCGCGAGAGTCGAGATCATGTCCGACACACAAGACCAATACCGCGACAGCGTTAAGCTCTCCGCTCGCGCGGCGCTGCATCGCAAGTACGGCGGCGCCGGCGGCCTTGCGGCGTTGCCTGCGGAAGCGACGCCGCGAGCTGGCGCCGCGGTGCTAGAAGTCGGCTGCGGCGGCAGGCGGTTCTGGCGCGACGTCGCCGGCGCCCGGCCAGCGGACTTGCGGATCACCCTGACCGACCTCTCGCTGGGGATGGTCGCCGAGGCGACGGCCGCGGTGCGTGGCCTCCAGCGTTGGGGCCGCGTGACCGGGCAGGTCGCGGACGTCGGCGCCCTGCCCTGCGCCGACGGCGCGTTCGACACCGTGATCGCGATGCACATGCTCTACCACGCGCCGGATCCGGCGGCGGCGGTGGCCGAGATCGCGCGGGTCCTGCGGCCCGGCGGCCTAGCCGTGGTCACCACCAACGGCGCGAACAGCCTCGCCGCCCCTGTTCGAGCTCGGCGACGCAGCGTTCGGCGGCAAGCACCTCAGTCCCGACTCCTCGTTCACGCTGGAGATCGGCGAGCGGATGCTGGCGACGTGCTTCGATCGGGTGGAGGTGCGGCGCAAGGCCGACGTATTGCACGTCACCGACCCGGCCGATCTGGTCGCGTACCTGACCTCGTTTCCGCCGAAAGACCGCGCGACCCCCAGCGCGCTGGAGCGGCTCAACAAGATTGCAGCGGCGGCGGTGGCGGAGGGCGGCGGCGCGTTCGACATGGCGCGCGACAGCGGCTACCTGCTGGCCTGGAAGGCGTAAGAGGAAGCGACACGATGGCTGACAGTCTGGCGCGGGACATCAACGCGATCGCACGGCTGGAAGGGACGTTCCTGCTGCGCTCGGGTCGCACCGCGAGTCACTACTTCGACAAATACCGTTTCGAGGCCAACCCGGCGCTGCTGCGGCGTGTCGCCAAACGCATGCTGACGTTGCTGCCGCCAGGCACGGAGGTGCTCGCCGGGCTGGAGCTCGGCGGCGTGCCGATCGCCACCGCTATGTCGCTCGAAAGCGGGTTGCCAGCGATGTTCGTGCGCAAGGCGGCCAAGACCTATGGCACCTGCAAGGCGGTCGAGGGCGGCGAGATCGGCGGGCGCCAGACCGTGATCATCGAGGACGTGATCACCACCGGCGGCGCGGTCGCCGACGCGGCCGCGTTGCTGCGGGCCGAGGGCGCGAACCTGACCGCGATCGTGTGCGCGATCTGGCGCGGCGACGGCGCTCCCGGCATCGCCGCGCTGCCGGATTTGCCCGTGCTGCCAGCGCTGACCGAGGCAGAGTTGAGCGCGGCGGGCTAGTCCTTAGCCAGGCCCTCGCGGACGTCGACGCCGAGCTTTTCCACCATCTGCATCAGGATGTTGTTCTGGTGCTCGAGGTGCTGGAGGATCACCTCGATCTCCTGCTCGGCCTTCACGTTGACCTCCAGGTCGTGCTCGGCGCGGGCCTCGGAGTGGGCGCCCTGCAGGTTCTGACCAACCATGATCAGCGGCATGAGCAGGATCTGAATCACGTTGCAGACGAAGAGGTAGAGCACGAAGCCCATCCCTGGGTCGAAGCGCATCGACGTCGGCATGAGCGTGTTCCAGCCCAGCCAGACCACCGTCCAGACAAAGATCGCCAGGAAGAAGCCCATCGTGCCCACCTTGGTGGTGATGGCCAGGGCCAGCTTGTTCAGTGGGCTGAGGTTCTCTTGGACTTCCTTGTGGGTATTGCGCAGCGGCCCATGCCGTTTGCGCACTTCGCGCAGCGCCTCCATCGGAGAGCGGTGAGTGTGGGCGGCGGCGGGCGTGTCGGTGTTGGCCATGGATCCCTCGGGCTTGCCGGGCCGTCGGAGCGGGACGCCTCACATAGCCAGAAGCGCCGGGGGCTGCCCGGCGCCGGTCTGCCTAGGAGAAGGGCCCCTCCCCGCCGACTCTGTCGCGACATTGTCGCTGAAAAGCCGGCGGGGAGAAGCGCGTTTCTCGGGAGCCCCTAGAGGTGATGGCGGATGCCGTTTTCCTCGTGGTTCAGCCGGGCTTGCTCCCAGCGGGTGAGGTGGCCGCCGTTCCAGCTAGCGAGGTGGCGTTCCTGCATCCGGATCGAGTGGTCGCGGAAGCGCAGGAAGCGGGCTTCGCTGCCGGAGATCTCGCCGAAGCGGCGTTCGACCCGGATAGTCTGGTTCAGGCCGACGAGGCGATGGTTCACCTCGACGCGGCGCGGGTGGTGGAATTGCCAGGGAGTTTCGGCCGAGGCAGCGCCGGCGGCGCCCACGGCCATCGTCAGGCCCGCGGCGGCGATCAGGAGGTTGCGGATGTTCATGGACGTTGTCCTTTGAGGTCTTGAGGTCGTTACATCGTCGGAAGTGACGATGACCTGAGACTAGAAGGACGCGTCTGAACCGGATGGCGCTCGCCGTGTTCAGTGTCGGTTCATGGTGGTGAACGCCGCCGCGACCCCGTTTTTGTACGGCCTGCCGGCGGCGCGCCTGAAGCCTGCGCTTGACGCTCCTAGCGGCATGGGCTGCAACGACGCGGCATGTCCCTCGATCAGCCCACGGCGTCTGGTAGCGTCCTACTTGCCGACGGTTTTCCCAAAGCCGGCCGCGAAGCGTGGCTGGCTCTGGTGGAAAAGACGCTCAAAGGGGCGGCGCTTGAGAGCCTGACCCGGCGCACGACCGAAGGCCTGGCGATCCTACCGTTCTACGAGGCTACTGCTGCGCCCGCCCTGGCCCGGGCCGCAGCTGGCTGGGACGTGCGAACCCTGGTCCGCAGCGCCGAGCCTGCAGCCGCCAATACAGAATCGCTCGCCGACCTGGCCCAAGGCGCGGGCTCGGTTCTGCTGAAGCTCGATCCGACCGGCGCCTATGGTGTGGCCGCCGCCTCGGCCGACGACCTGGCGCGGGTGCTGGAGGGCGTGTTGCTCGACGTCGCGCCGGTGGCGCTCGACGCCGGCTTCCTGGGGCCCAAGGCGGCGGACTGGCTGGGCGCCGCGGCCAAAGGCGCACCGGCGGCCGAGCTCTCGTTTCACCTCGACCCGCTCAGCGCCTTCGCCCAGGCCGGCGCCAGCCCCGGTCCGATCGAAGCGCACCTGATCTCGGCGGCTACGGTCGCGGCGCGCCTGGCCAAGACCTATCCGAAGGCGACCCTCTTCCTCGCCAGCGGCCGCGTGATCCACGAGGCGGGCGGCGGCGAGGCGCTGGAGCTGGGCGTCGTCGCCGCAGCGGCGCTCGCCTACGCCAAAGCCCTGAATCGCGCCGGCCTCGCGATCGACGACGCCTTAGGCCCCATCGTGATCGGTCTGGCGGTCGACGCCGATCCGTTCCTGTCCGTCGCCAAGCTGCGAGCGGCGCGGAGGGTATGGGCCCAACTCACCAGCGCCTGCGGCGCTGCGCCCGAAGTGCGGATCGAGGCCCGCTCGTCCGGCCGCATGCTGACCCGGGCCGAGCCGTGGACCAATATGATCCGCCTCACCGCCGCGGCCTTTGCTGGCGCGGTCGGCGGCGCCGATGCGATCGTGCTTTGCGACTTCACCGATGCGCTGGGCGCCCCCACCGCCTTCGCCCGCCGCCAGTCGCGCAATGCCCAGCTGGTGCTGCGCGAGGAGGCGAACCTCGGGCGCGTGATCGACCCCGCCGCCGGCAGCGGCTATCTTGAGACCTTGACCGCGGAGTTAGCGCAGGCAGGTTGGGCGCAGTTACGCGCGATCGAGGCCGCTGGCGGGCTCGTCAAGGCGCTGGAGACCGGGCTCGTCGCCGACGTCGTCGCTCGCAACCGAGCCGAGATTGCCGCGCGGCTCGAACGTCGCGAGCAGAAGCTGATCGGCGTCACCGATTTCACCGCCGAGGATCTGCGCGCCGCTGAGGTCGCTACGTCGTCACCCCAAACCGGTGAGGTTCCGTCATCGCGGCTGCCCGGCCCCGACGGCCGGTGTCCGCCCCTGCCCCCGATCCGCCTGGAGGACCTCGCATGAAGGGCTTCCCCGACTTCGCCGACATCGACTTCGCCGCTGAGACGTCGGTTCCGACGACGAACGGGACGTCCGAGCCCTGGTCCACGCCCGAGGGCGTCGACGTGAAGGCACGGTACGGCGCGGCCGACGTCGCCGCGCTCGACTTTCCGGCTGGCTACCCCGGACTCGCGCCGTTCCTGCGCGGCCCCTACCCGACGATGTACGCGACCAACCCGTGGACGGTGCGCCAGTACGCCGGGTTCTCGACGGCCGAAGAGTCGAACGCCTTCTACCGCCGCAACCTCGCCGCCGGTCAGATGGGACTGTCGGTCGCGTTCGACCTCGCCACCCACCGCGGCTACGACAGCGACAACGAGCGGGTGAAGGGCGATGTCGGCATGGCCGGCGTCGCCATCGACTCGATCCTCGACACCCGCACCCTCTTCTCCGGCATCCCGCTCGACAAGATGAGCGTCTCGATGACCATGAACGGCGCCGTGCTGCCGATCCTGGCGCTCTATATCGTCGCCGGCGAGGAACAGGGCGTGGCCCACGCCGCGCTCGCCGGCACGATCCAGAACGACATCCTCAAGGAGTTCCTGGTCCGGAACACCTACATCTACCCGCCCGACCCTTCGATGCGGATCGTTTCCGACATTTTTTCATACACTTCGCGCGAAATGCCGAAGTTCAATTCGATCTCGATCTCTGGCTACCACATGCAGGAGGCCGGCGCGTCGCTCGACCTGGAGCTGGCCTACACGCTGGCCGACGGGATCGAATACATCCGCGCCGGCATCGCCGCCGGCATGGCGGTCGACGCCTTCGCGCCGCGCCTGTCGTTCTTCTGGAACGCTGGCATGAACTACTTCATGGAGGTGGCCAAGCAGCGCGCCGCGCGGCTGCTTTGGGCCAAGCTGGTGCAGGCGGAGTTCGCGCCGAAAGACGCCCGCTCGATCGCGCTGCGCGCACACACCCAGACCAGCGGCTGGAGCCTGGCGGCGCAGGACGTGTTCAACAACGTCGCCCGCACCACGGTCGAGGCGATGGCCGCGGTCGGCGGTCAGACCCAGAGCCTGCACACCAACTCGCTCGACGAGGCGATCGCCTTGCCGACCGACTTCTCGGCCCGGATCAGCCGCAACACCCAGCTCTTCCTGCAACACGAAGCCGGGATCACCCGCACCATCGATCCCTGGGGCGGCAGCTACTACGTCGAGCGGCTGACCCACGACCTGGCGGCGCGCGCTCTGACCCATATCGCCGAGGTCGAGGCCGCTGGCGGCATGGCCAAGGCGATCGGCGCTGGCCTGCCACAGCGCCGGATCGAAGAAGCCTCGGCCCGCACCCAGGCTCGCATCGACTCCGGCCGCCAGACCCTGGTCGGAGTGAACCGGTTCCTGCCCGACGCGCCGGACGATATCCCGCTGCTCAAGGTCGACAACTCGGAAGTGCTGCGCCGCCAGCTCGAGAAACTCACCCAGCTAAAGGCGGAGCGCGACCCGGCTGACGTAGAACGGCGGTTGAACGCTCTGACCGAAGGCGCCCGCGGCGGCGGCAACCTGCTGGAGCTGTCGGTCGACGCGGCGCGCGCCAAGGCGACGGTCGGTGAAATCAGCCTGGCGCTGGAGAAGGTGTTCGGCCGCCACGCGGCGAAGACAACGATCCTCAGAGGGGTCTATTCGGACGAGGTTGGATCGGCCGGATCGGTCTCGCGCGCCAGGATGATGGTCGCCGCGTTCCGCGAGGCCGATGGCCGGCCGCCGACCATCCTGGTCGCCAAGATGGGCCAGGACGGGCACGACCGCGGCCAGAAGGTGATCGCCTCCGGGTTCGGCGACCTCGGCTTCGAGGTGGACGCCGGGCCGCTGTTCGCCACGCCGGCCGAGACCGCGCAGCGGGCTGTGGCCGAGAAGGTGCACGTTGTCGGCGCGAGTTCGCTCGCCGCCGGCCACATGACCCTGGTGCCGGAGCTGCAGGCCGAGCTGAAAAAGCTGGGCCGCGAAGACATCATGATCGTCGTCGGCGGCGTGATCCCGCCCGGCGACGTCGCGGCGCTGAAGGCGGCGGGCGCGCGGCTGGTGTTCCCGCCCGGCACCGTCGTCGCCGACGCCGCAGTCGCGGTGCTCGAAGCGTTGAACGAAGACCTCGGCTACACCCAGGGCCAGGCGGCGTGAGGGCGTACGACTATCACCTGCTGACTCTCTCACGCGTGCCGACGCCTCACCAGGCGCTCGCCGGGCATCTGCGCACGACGGACTTGGATATAGTCGGCCAGTTCGCCCCGCAGCTCGGCTGGGCCAACAACGAGGCCGCGGTGCTGGTCCGCGCGGCGGGTGACGCGGCGGACGCCCTCAGCGGCGGACCGATCGCCGGCGCGAGAGCCGAGCGGCTGACCCCGACTTTGCGGCCGGCCGACGGCGCCGCCCCAGCGTCGGGTGGGATCTACGTGCATCGCTGGTTCGAGGTCGACGCCGCAGCGGCCGACGAGTTCATCGACCTCTCCGGCCAGGGCTGGCAGCGGTTCGAGGCCCAGTTCGACACCAACATCTTCGGTCTCTTCCGCGGATCGCAGACCCCGGCCGACACGGCCGCGCAGATCCAGCGGCTGCTGCTGATTACCCGTTACGCCGATCACGGCGTCTGGGAGGCGTCGCGCGATCCGACCAGCGAGGCGATGCAGATCTTCGCCCGGCGCCAGCAGCTGACGCGGCGATCCTCGGCGGCCAGTACGCTGCTCATTGGCGGCCGGTAGCTGGTGATCAGGCGGCGTCCGAGCCGCCGACAACCCGCAGCGGACCGCGCTCTCGGCGCACGCCGCCGTTCAGCGAAGCCGGCGCCCAGCCGTTCTCCAGCAGGTCTTGCGCGACGTTCCAGGCGGTGGCCAGGAAAGCGTCTTCGAAGAGGCCGACGAGCACCGCGCGGGCTTCCTCGGTCTGCGCGGCGCGGTGCAGCTCCAGCAGCGCCAGCAGCCGTGGCCTGAGCGCTTCAAGTTCGATGGCGTCTGTGCTCTTCGAAATCATCCGGGATCAAACGCCTCGCGGGCCCGAAGCTGCTCGCGCAGGCGCAGCCGATGGGCGCCGACCACGCAGGCATCGAGCAGGGAGCGCAGCTCGTCGGTCTCCGGGTCGCCTGCCTCGAACGTATTGACCAGCAGCCGGCGCAGCATCGTCAGCGTCGCTGGCAGCGCGTCGAGCGTTTCGCGGCGGACCAGCGCCCTCGGATCGCGGTTCAGAATCACGAGAGCACCTCCAATTGGCGACGTTCGAGCTTGTGGCTGGAGACCAGTCGGACATGCGGCTTCAGGATCGTCAGCCCCGCCGCGGCGAGCGCCGGCGTCGCGCCCGCCCCCACCGCGTCTTCGATCAGGCTGATCCTCAGGCCCTCGTCGAGGCCGGCCAATGTGGTCGCCACGCAGGTGTCGGAGAGCGAAAATCCGATGAGGTAGACGTCCTCGCCGCGCGCGCCGCGCAGTTCCGACGCGAACGCGGGATTGGCGAAGGCCGAGAGGCCGCGGCGGAAGAACACCGGCTCGCTGATCAACGGCCTGAGCCCCTCGATCGGCGCGCCGAACATGCTCAGGGGTTCGGCCGGACTTTGCCCGTCGTGCAGCTGGCTGTGCACCACCCGCCAGCCGTCGGTTCGCGCCTGGGCCAGCACCCGCGCACAGGCGGAGGCCACCTCTACGTTTTTCGGCGCATAGCGCGGCCGGCCGGGTACGACGTACTCGCGCTGCAGATCCATGCAGATCAGCCACTGGCTGGCGTAGGGCAGTCGGCGGGGTTTGAAGGTGAGGGTCGAGGCTGACATAGCGAACTCAGTGGGGGTTGGTGGCAGGGCGTTGGGCTGACCGGTCGAGCACGCCTGGCTTGTCCCAGGCGCCTTCCGGCCGCAGCAGAACCATCGGATCGCTGTCGATCGACACCGCCCCCTCCGGCGGTTCCAGGTCGCGCACGGTCTCGACGTATTCGTGGTCGGAAAAGGTGAAGGTCGGCCGGTCCTTGCGCACCTTCACCCGGCCATAGCGCATCAGCACGGGGGCCAGGCGCTTCTGGGTGTGGCCCATCACCTTCTTGTAGCCCTTGCGCGCCGCCAGTTCGAAAGCCGCGTCGAGCAGCACGCGCGGGACCGCCCCGCCGCGGTAGGCGGGCGACACCGTGAAGCGCTCGAGTTTGGCGAAATCGCAGAACCAGCGCATGCGCACGACCCCGACCGGCTCGCGGCCGATCCGGGCGATCAGGTGGGTGGCGCCGGCAAAGTCGTTGCCGTCGATTTCTTCCTCGTACGGGCAGAGCTGTTCGCCGAGGTAGACCATCGAGCGGATGGCGATGGCCTGCATCACCTCGTCGAGGGTGTGGGCGACGCTGACCGTCACCACCTCTCGCGGCAGCCCGACCGGGCGGATGGGTTCGGCAAGTGCGATTTTCGCGGTCATGCGGCGCGCCTCAGGTTTTCGACCCGGCTCACCAGCATGTCGTCGTCCGGGCCCCGCATCGGCTCGTAGCCAAAGCGCGTGATCGCAACATGGCGCCCGGCGCCGGTCACCGCCTTGGTGACGAAGGTAAGTTCGCCCAGCGGACCCAGCCGCAGCGGCATGCCTACCGCGGTGATCGCCGCGCCGCCGGCTTTGGTGGTCGCCGCGATCCCCCAGGCGTAGCCGATCGCCGGTGTCTCGTCGCCGCGGCTGAGTAGGTCCGGCTCGACCGCCACGCCGTCGAAGGCGCCGCCCATCAGCGGCGCCACCGCCGGCTCGCGCAGCAGCAGGATACCCATGATCGCGGTGATGACGCCGTCTTCGCGGTAGCAGAGCGACGACGCCGGCTGCAGCGCCTGCACCGCTTGGAACGTCTCGCAGGTAGAGACGTCATGGTTCATGAGCCGGCTGGCCATGTCGCGGACATCGGCGAACTCATCCGGCCGGACCGGAGAAAATCCATATTCGCTGGAGAGCGCGAGCAATCCGGCCGTGACCTGATCGGCGGTGACGAACCGTTCGACTGGAGCGTCGTCCACGTGAATCTCCGTCAACTGATAGGTGTTGAGGTTGCACGGCCGCCGCGGGGCCGCTTCTGCGAACTGCGCAGACTCGATATGCGCTTGCGCATAGGGCCCGGGCGACGCGGCGTCATATCGTCGCTCCATCCGAGCGGCCGATGCGCATGGGGCCTGACATTTGCCTGGGCTTGTGCGAGCTTAGCGTTGGGAACACGTGGGCAGTGAGCGCATAGCGGTCATGCACGGGACGGCGAACGACGAGACGGATCTCTGGCGGCGGCTTGACTGGAACGATGTCAGGACGTTCCTCGCCGTGGCCGAAAGCGGCAGCCTGAACGGCGCCGCCCGTTTGCTCGGCATGACCCAACCGACGATCAGCCGCCGGATGGAAGACCTCGAATACCGGCTGGGCGCGCGCCTCTTCCAGCGCTCGTCGAAGGGCGTCTCGCTGACCGACGCCGGCGAAATCCTCCGCGATCTGGCCGCCTCGATGGCCCGGTTCGGCGAGTCGATCGTCCGCAACGTCAGCAACAAGGACAAGCTGCTCACCGGCCGGGTGCGCATCTCGGCGCACGACGGCCTGGCGGGCTATCTGATGATGCCGGCCATGCCCGCGTTCCAGATGAACAATCCGGAGATCGACCTCTCGGTGGACTGCGGTCTCGGCCAGGAAGCGGCCTTCGAGGGCGAGGCCGACCTCACTCTGACCATGAGCGAGACCGGCCCGGCGGACTCCGTGTCGGTGCCGATCGCCACCCTGCATTACGCGCTCTTCGCCTCGCAGGAATATCTGCGCCTCTACGGCACCCCGAAGACGCTCACCGAGGCGGCCGAGCATCGCTGGGTTCGGTACACCAGCCACAAGGAGCAGACCGGCACCTGGCACCCGAAGGCGCTCGCGATCAGCGAACTGGCCGGCCAGCAGCTGATCAGCAACTCCAGCGCCGCGACGCTGATGGCGATCAAGCACGGCGCCGGCATCGGCGCGGTGCCGACCTACGCCCTGGAGTTCGAGCCCGATCTGGTGATGCTCGACCTCGAACCGATGGCGCACCCGCTGCTCTATCTGCGCTATCGCCCCAGCGCGGAGCGGCAGGGCCGCATCCGGCGGGTGAAGGACTGGCTGATCAACCTGTTCGATCCGGTGGAGCGGCCATGGTTCCGCGAGGAATTCATCCACCCGCGCGATTTCCGCCGGCTGGCCGGCCGCCGCACCTTCGCGGCCAAGGACGTGGTCTAGCCGGTCAGCCCAGCCCGCGGCCCTGCCGCCGCAGCCCCTCGACGAGCAGATCGTGCAGTTGACGCTGATTGTAGGGCTTGGCCAGCGTCGGCACGTGCGCGAACTCGCCGGCGATGCCTGAGAGGCCGTAGCCGGTGCAGAACACGAACGGCACCCCGCGCTCGGCCAGTCGCTCGGCCACCGGGTAGACCTTCTCGCCGCCGAGATTGACGTCCAGAATCGCGCCGTCGAGAGGCACCGCTTCGTCTGCCGCGAGCGCAACACCGCGGGAGACCGTGCCGGCCACATCAACGACCACGCACCCCAGCTCATCCAGCATGTCCTCCAGCTGCATGGCGACCAGAGCCTCGTCCTCGACGACGAGAAGGCGCAGTCCGGCGAGCGGATCGACCCCGAGCATCAGGCCGCCAAACGCAACTTCGCCGACAAAGGCAGACGCATGCGACAATTTAGCCCAGGTGCGGTGAACCGAAGATTTACTTGGCCGTCGAATTCGCGCGCCAAAGCGCGTTGCAGGAACTGAGACCCGAATCCGCGCCGCTTTGGAGGGCCCACGGGCGGGCCGCCGTGCTCGGCCCAGTCGATCTCCAGGAGCTCGCCGGCCGCGACGTGCTCGATGCGCCATCCAATCTCGATGCGGCCGCGGTCGTTGGAGAGCGCCCCGTACTTGGCCGCGTTGGTGGCCAGCTCGTGGAACGCCATGGCTAGCGTCACCGCTGCGTTGGGGCCGAGCTTCACCGGCGGGCCGGAGAAACCGGCGCGGCCGCCCAGCGCCCGCCCCTCGTAGGGCGCCAGGGTCTGAGCGAGGATGTCGGCCAGCGAGGCCTCCTCCCATGCCACCTTGGCCAGCAGGTCGTGCACCCGGGCCAGCGCATTGATCCGGGCCAGGAACGCGGTCTCGAACTGCTCGGCGGTCTCCGCCGTCCGGCCGGTCTGCAGGGCGATCGACTGTACCGACGCCAGGGTGTTCTTGACCCGGTGATTCAGTTCGTCGAGCAGCAGGCGCTGGCGCTCGTCGGCCGCCTTGCGAGCGCTGACGTCCATGGAGACGCCGGCCAGGCGGATCGCCTCGCCGCTCTCGTCGTAGTCGGCCCGGCCCAGCATCAGCACCCAGCGGGTCGTCCCATCCGGCATCAGCGTCCGATACTCGGTTTCCAGCACCGAGCTCTCGGCGATGGCGGCATTGACGCGCGAGACGTGATCGGTGCGGTCCTCGGGGTGGATGCGGCCCAGAACGTCGGTCGGACCCAGCCACGGCCCTTCAGGGTCGAAGCCGTGATGGGCGCGGAACAGCGCCGAGGCGGTGAACCGGTTGGAGCGCAGGTCCCGGCTCCAGCCGCCTAACTGGCCGGCCGCCAGCGCGAACTCCATGTGCGCCGCATAGCGCCGGAACGCGGTCATGCCGCGCTCGCGCATCGATTCCATATCCAGCGCCGACTGCTGTTTCTGCGCCTCGCGCAGCGCGGTTTCGGCCTTGGCCCGGTCCACCATCGCCCGCCGCAGCCGGCGGTGCGCGGCGACCAAGGCGGCATTCGACGCCGCCAGCCCTGCCACGAGCACCGCCGCCATCAGCATCAAGAGGCCGATCGCGCCGTAGCGCGTCAGCCGTCGCAGCAGCGGCTCGCCGACTGTGCGCAAGCGGACCGATCCCAACGGCCGGCCGTCCTGCACAATCGGCTGGGTCAGCGTCAGGACGCCAGGCATCGGATTGGCGATCGCGGCCGAAGCGGACTGGGCGCCCGGCCGCGTCCACTCGGCCATCAAGGCGCCGTCCGGCCGATAGACCGCGATCGCCTGGGTTTCCGCGCCGGACTCGACGGCCCGCATCCGCTGACGGGCCATGTCGGGATCGTTCATGATCAACGGGGTGGCCAGTGCGCCAGCGAGCAGCCTCGCTTCTACCGCGGTCGCATCCAGGCGCTGACGTTCCGCCTGATTTTCATCGTAGGCCGCGATGCAGGCGCCGGCGACGACCAGCAGCACGGCGGCGGACAGCGCGACCTCCAGGAGACGCCCGCCCTGTCGTGCTCGCTTCGCCCGCGCCCCCGGCATCTCGGTCAGGTCCAGCCGCTGGGCGAACACGGGCGATGCGCCCCGCGTCTTGGCCCTACCGCCGCTGAGCTACGCAACGAAACTCCTCCCCGCCCGCAACCAATGGGCAGCCCGCACAGCGAACTATTCATGCACAGGTTGTCTACCGGTCGACACTCTCGATAGGGATGCACCGATGCGCAGAATTTACAACGTTTTTCCTCACCCAAGACTTGGGTAGCGACGTTTGTTCGGGCAGCGCGGCCTACACGCCTCAACGATCGACGTAGAGCGGCTATCCGCGCAACCATGTGCGCCGCGTCAGCGACTGTCCCGCAGCGGCGAGGGGCCGCATCGGCCTAGTTGGAGGCGGCGAACCGCTTGGCTTGGGCCACCCACGCCTCGCGCACCGCCCGGCCCTTCAGCGAGAGCGCCTGGTCTATTTCGGTCAGCTCATCTGCGGTCCAGGCGGCGATCTGAGCGAACCGGGTGACGCCGCGCGCCGCCAGCGAGGCCGAGAGCTTGGGTCCGATGCCGGAAAGGCGCGTGAGGTCGTCGGCGACATCCTCGACCGTCTCCGCTACGTCTTCGACGATTGGCGCGGCGACAAGAACCTCGGCTTCGGCCTCCGCCTTGGCCGCCGGGATCGGCGACACCGGCGCGACGTCGGCGGTCGGCTCCGGCGCGGCGAGTATCTCAACCGGCGCGGCCTTGGCGACCGGCTTGGCGATCGCGCCGGCGAGCGCCTCGACATTCACCGCCCGGGTCCACCGGGTCATCCACCAGAAAGCGACGCCGGCGCCTGCTGCGGCGCCGAAGACGGCCCACAACGGCGACACCGCGCCCATCGGCATCCGCCAAGCCAGTTCAGTGCGCTCTTCGATCACGTCCGCGCCTGGAATTTGCTGCGACCACGCCATCAGTGAAACTCCTTTGCGATCCGAACCGGCCCGCGCCGGGTCATGTTGCACTGCAGCATATCACAGGCGGCGCCGAACGCCATCGTTAAGCGAGCAACGCGTTAGCAAGAATCAGACATCATCACTGCCGCAATGACCGCGACGGCCAACCCTAGTCCGACCGGCGCCGCAGATTCTCTGCTGGAAGCCGGTCTCGCGCAGCACGACCGCGGTGACGCGGCCGGCGCCGAGGTGTTCTTTCGCCAAGCGCTATCGCTCGAACCCGAGAATCCGACAGCGCTCTACCTGCTGGGTCTAGCGCGCTTCCAAGCCGCCGCCGCGGCCGAGGCAGAGGGCCTGATCGCGCGGTTGACGGCGGTGCGTCCTGATCATGCCCAGGCGCACCTGACCCTGGCCAGTATCCGGCACTGGCGCGATGACCGCGTCGGCGCGGTGCAGGCCTATCGTCGCGTGCTGCAGATCGACGAGGGCAACGCCGCCGCCCTGGTCGGGCTGGCGCGGGTGCTGTCCGAGAGCGGCGACCATGCCGAGGCGCTGCAGGCGGCCTCGTCCGCGGTCGCCAAGGCGCCCGGCGACGCCGACGCCCAGATGGCGCTCGCGGCCGCCTGGCGCGGGTTGGGCGAGGTGCTGAAGGCGGTGGACGCGTTCGAGGCCGCCACCGCCCTCGCGCCAAACCTGGTCGGCGGACAGGTCGGGCTCTCGCTCGCGCTCTCGGACGCCGGCGAAGCCGTGCGCGCCCGCCTCGCCGCCGAGCGCGCCATCGCGCTCGATCCCAATCTCTGCGACGCCTGGCTGGCGCTCGGGACAGCGCTGCGCGGCGTGCACGAGCCGCGGGCGGCAGCCGAGGCGTTCGAGCGAGCGTTGGTGATCGAGGAGACCCGCGCGGTCGCCCACCTCAACCTTGGCCTCGCCCTGATCGAGCTGGAACGCGCCGACGAGGCCCGCGCCCACCTGAACCGCGTGCTCGAACTCGACCCGACCAGCGCCAAGGCCCACGCCAATCTGAGCTCGCTCTACTACCTCGCCGGCCGCAAGGACCTAGCCAAGTCGCACGCCCACCGCGCGCTCGCCATCGACGCCAACTTGATGAGCGCCCATCAGAACCTGGCCGCATTGCTGGCCGAAGAGCAGCGCCCGGACGAAGCGCGCGCCCACCGCGACCAGGCTTATGGCGAGCGCAACCTGCTGGTCTCCACCGCCGCCCAACCGCAAGGTCGGGTGCTGATCCTCTCGACCACCGAGAGCGGCAATACGCCGGATCGCTACTTGATCCCGCCCGCCGCCTACACGCGCCTGCTCTGGTTCGTCGAATACGCCAGCGAAGCTCAGATGAGCGACCTGCCGGCCTACGACGTCGCCTTCAACGCGATCGGCGATGAGGACCTCGCTGGACCGACCGCCGCCAACGCCGCGCGCTTCGCCAAACTCTGCCCGAACCGTCTGCTCAATCCCCCCGCCAGGATCGCCCGCACCCGGCGCGACCTTGCCGGCGGCCTGTTCGGCGGCATTGCCAACCTCGCGATCCCGACGACGGTCCGTGTGGAGGCAGCCGATATCGTCGCCGCCGGCGTCCACGCCGTGGCGGCGAACGCTGGGATCGACGGCGCGTTCCTGGTGCGGCCGATCGGCTCGCACGGCGGCAAGGGTCTCTTCCTTGTCGGCGGCGATGCGCCCGACGAGCCGCTGACCCCGGCCAAGGCCTACTATCTGACCGCGTTCGAAGATTTCCGCGGCGCCGATGGGCTCTACCGCAAGTACCGCGCGATCTTTGTCGATCGGCAGCCCCTGCCCTACCACCTCGCGGTCGCCGCCAGTTGGATGGTCCACTACGAGCACGCCGGCATGGAGCGCCACCCGGAACGGCTGGCCGAAGAGATGCGCTATCTCGACGATCCGGCCTCGGCGATCGGCGCTGCGGCCTGGGCGGCGGTGACCCGGATCGGCGAGGCGATGGATCTCGACTACGCCGGCCTCGACTTCTCGATCCTGCCAGACGGTCGCGTGCTGCTCTTCGAAGCCAACGCCACCATGCTGGTCCACCCCGAAGCCGAAGACGGGCCGCTGGCGCACAAAAACCCGGCGATCGAGCGCATCTACACGGCCTTCAGGGCGATGCTCGCGAAGGGCTGATCGGCCCGTCAGGAACGGCCGGGCCAAGCCGGCGTTGAGCGCTCATGGCGCGCGACATGGCAGAGATCGGATCTGAGACGGCGAAGATCGCCGGGCTCACCTACGTCAACGACAGCGACCCGGGAATTCGCCGTGTTCACGAACGGGGCCGCATCGACTACCGCGACGCCGTCGGCGAACTCGTCCGCGACGAGGCGACGCTGGAACGGATCCGCGAGTTGGTGATCCCACCAGCCTGGACCGATGTCTGGATCAGCCCGAAGCCGCGCGGCCACATCCAGGCGGTCGGCCGCGACGCCAAGGGGCGCAAGCAGTACAAATATCATGCGCTCTGGCGGGCGATCCGCGACGAGGACAAGTACCATCGCATGGCCGCGTTCGGCCGCGCTTTGCCGAAGCTGCGAGCCCGGATTGAAGCCGACCTGTCGCGCCAAGGGCTGCCGCGCGAGAAGGTGCTGGCCGCCGTCGTCCGCCTGCTGGAGATCACCCTGATCCGGGTCGGCAACGACGAATACGCCCGCGCCAACAAGAGCTTCGGCCTGACCACGCTGCGCAAGCGTCACGTCAAGCTGACCGGCGCCGGGGCGGTGTTCGAGTTCCGCGGCAAGTCCGGGAAAGACCACCGCACCAGCTTCCACAACCGCCGCCTCGCCCGGCTGCTGCGGCGATGTCAGGACCTGCCCGGCCAGCGCCTCTTCCAGTACGTCGATGAGACCGGCGAGCGGCGCAACATCGAAAGTGACGACGTAAACGCCTACCTCCATGAGGCGATGGGCGAGGACTTCTCGGCCAAGGACTTCCGCACCTGGGCCGCCACCTTGGCCACGGCGCGCGCCCTCTGTCTGGAATCCGCGACAGACGGCGGCGCCAGCCCGAAACGCACCATCGCCACCTGCGTCAAGGCGGTCGCTGGCCTGCTGGGCAACACGCCGACCGTCTGCCGGGCGTCCTACATCCATCCCTGCGTGATCGACGCGTTCGAAGCCGGTGCGCTCTCCCCTAGCCTGGCCAAGGCGCCCGAAAAGGCGGAGCGCGCCCTGCTCCGGCTGCTGGCCGCGGCCTGACCCCCTCTTGCGCCGCGCCGCGCCCAGGCCGCAAATGCATGGGGCGCCGGCTGGCCTCAGGTCTCCGGGGTGTGCCAAACCCTAGAGAAACGACGTTCTCGGGAGGAATGACATGCAGATCGGCGACTGGGCGGCGACGCCGGATCTCAACGAAATCTACCGCGAAATCCGCGACCTGGGGCTGGAAACCAACCTCGCCGAGCTCGAGGCTTTCGGCTTCACGGTGATCGAGGGCGCGCTCTCCCCGGACGAAGTGAAAGCGACGCGCGACAAGATCATCGAGATCTCCGAGGCGCGGCTCGGCCGCAAGCTCGACCTGGAGAGCGAGACCAACCATGCCGGGCTCGAGTTCATCCCGTTCCTTTTGTTCAAGGACCCGATCTTCAAGGTCGGTTTGCTGAACCAGAAGCCGCTGGCGCTGATCACCTATCTGCTCGGCAAGCAGTGCATCCTCTCCAGCCTGGGCTCGCACCTGAAAGGTCCGGGCGGCACAGGACTCTTGCTGCACAGCGACACCGGCAACGGCGCCCCCGACCCGTTCACGCCCTACTCCATGGTCGCCAACTGCAACTACGCGCTCACCGACTACACCGAAGCCGACGGCTGCCTGGCGATGGTGCCCGGCAGCCACCGCAATCAGCGCCAGCCGACGCGCTGGGAGGTTGGGCTGGAGGGCGAGCGGCGCAACAGTGGGGTGATCCCGATCGAGGCGCCGGCCGGCTCGGCGATCGTCTGGCACGGCGCCACCTGGCACGGCTCGTTCCCTCGCAAGACGCCGGGCCTGCGGGTCAACCTCAGCTGCTATTTCTGCCGCGAGTTCATCCAGCCGCAGGAGGACTACGCCCACAACCTGCCGGAGGGTTACCTCGACGGCGTCAACGACGAGCGGCTGGCGCGGTTGCTGGGCGCGGAGCTGGCGCACGGCTGGACCGACGACGGGCCCGAGCGGCTCTACGCCCGTCGCAGCAAGACCAAGGTCCGCAGCTGGCACTCCTGACCCGCCCGATCTCACCCATCTGATCTGACCGCTGCCTGACCGCGGGTCATACTGGCGCGGTTTCGGTCGGCGCCATAGGGTTCCCCTCTCTCAACTCGGACGGTCCCCATGCTGCCTGCACGCCTCCGCTTCGGCGCCTTCATCGCGCCCTTCCACCCGATCGACGAGAACCCCACCCTCGCTATCCAGCGCGACCTGGAACTGGTCGAATGGATGGACCAGCTCGGCTACGACGAGGCCTGGATCGGCGAGCACCACTCGGCCGCCTATGAGCTGATCGGCAGCCCGGAGGTGTTCATCGCCGCCGCGGCCGAGCGCACCAAGCACATCCGGCTCGGCACCGGCGTCTCGTCCCTGCCCTATCACCACCCGTTCATGCTGGCCGACCGGATCAACCAGCTCGATCACATGACCCGCGGCCGGGTGATGTTCGGCGTCGGCCCCGGCGCGCTGTCGTCGGACGCCTACATGATGGGCATTCCGATCGCCAAGCAGCGCGACATGATGGACGAGTCTCTGGCCGTGATCGTGCGACTGCTGCGCGGCGAGGAGGTCACTCACAAGGCCGACTGGTTCGAGCTGAACCGCGCGCGGCTGCAGATGAGCCCTTACTCGCGGCCCAGCGTCGACATCGCGGTGGCGAGCCAGGTTTCGCCGACCGGCGCTCGGGCCGCCGGCCGCCACGGCGTTGGCCTGCTGTCGCTCGGCGCGACCTCGGACGGCGGCTTCAATGCGCTGGCCTCGAACTGGGCGATCGCCGAGGAGCTGGCCAAGGACAACGGCCAGACCATGGACCGCTCGGCGTGGCGTCTGGTGGGGCCGATGCACATCGCCGAGACCCGCGAGCAGGCGATGGCCGACGTGCGCTTCGGGCTGGAGCGCTGGTTGTTCTACTTCCGCGAAGTCGCCAACCTGCCGATCGTGCCGGAAACCGCCGGCGATCCGGTCGAGGCGTTCCTGAAGATGCCGATGGCGGTGGTCGGCACGCCGGACGACGCAGCGGACAAGATCCAGGCGCTGGTCGACCAGTCTGGGGGCTTCGGCGCGTTCCTGTTCATGGCCCACAACTGGGCCAACTTCGCCGCCACCAAACATTCCTACGAGCTCTTCGCCCGCTACGTGGCGCCCAAGTTCCAGAGCCTGAACGTCGGCCGCGAGGCCTCGATGGCCTGGGTGAAGGAGAACAAGGAAGACTTCACCGGCCAGGCCCGGATGGCCGTCGGCGCCCGCATCATGCAGCACGCCCAGGAGAAAGGCGCCGACAACATCAACCCGATGATCGCCCAGATGATGGGTCTGGGTAAGAAAGAAGAGGCGGCGGAGTAGCAACCCTTCCCTCGCCTGCGGGGGAAAGCGGCGCGCCGTGCGAAGCACGCGCCGCCGATGGGGGAGATCCCCCATTGTCGCTCGCTTCGCCTCGCGACGTTTCCCCCGCTTCGCGGGAGAAGGTTTTCATATGCGCGCCGTAATCCGCCGTGACGGGAAGCTGGTCGTGGACGAGATGGCGGTTCCGACGCCGGCGCCCGGACAGCTTCTGGCGAAGAGCCTGGTTTGCGGCATTTGCGGGTCGGACCTGCACGCGCTCGATCACTACGATCACATGATCGATCTGGGAAACCGCCTCGGCGGCTTCGATCAGATGCGCAAGAACACCGACACCGTGTTCGGTCACGAGTTCTGCTGCGAGGTGCTGGAGAGCCAAAGCGCGTTCAAGGCCGGCGACGTAGTCGTCTCGCTGCCGGTGCTGATGAGCGCCACCGGCGGCGCCTCGATCGGCTACTCCAGCGACATCCCCGGCGCGTTCGCCGAGACTCTGCTGCTCTCCGAGATGCTGACCCTGGCCGTGCCGAACGGCCTCTCGCCCGAACACGCCGCGCTGACCGAACCGCTGGCGGTGGGCGAGCACGCCGTCGCCATGGGCGATCCGCAAGCCGACCACGTGTTCATGGTGATCGGCTGCGGGCCAGTCGGCCTGGCGGTGATCGCTTCGCTGAAGACGCGCGGCCTCGGCCCCGTCGTCGCGGCCGACTACTCGGGCGAGCGCCGCGCGGCGGCCGAGCGGATGGGCGCCGACAAGGTGGTCGATCCGGCCGAGGTCTCGCCGCACGCGTCCTGGACCGAGTTCGGCGTGCCCGGCAATCGCGGCGAAGCAATGATGGCGGCGGCGATGGGCAAGTCCGTCAAGCGCCCGCTGATTTTCGAATGCGTCGGCGCGCCAGGCATGGTGCAGGCGCTGGCCGAGGCCGCGCCGGCCGGAACGCGCATCGTTGTCGCTGGTGTCTGCATGGAGCGCGACCACATCGAGCCGCTGGCCTTCATCACCAAGGAGATCGAGCTCCGGTTCGTGCTCGGGTACTCCCGCGATGAGTTCGCCAAGTCGCTGGAAAACCTCGCCGAAGGCCGCACCCGCTACAACGAGATCATCACCGGCGTGGTCAGCCTGGATGAGACCCCGGACGCTTTCGTCCGCCTGCAGACCGACAAGAGCCAGATCAAGATCCTGGTCGCCCCTGGGCGCTAGCCGCCGTCCCCTCGCCCTCGCTCATCCCGGCGAAAGCCGCGACACGGGCAGGAGCAGGCAAGGTCAACCACCAAGAGCACAAAGGGCACGAAGGCCTTCGTGTTCTTCGTGACCTTGGTGGTGAACCGAGAGCCTGCCTGGGTCCCGGCTTTCGCCGGGATGAGCGGGTTTGGGGGTGGTGGCGTCAGCGCTGCAGGTTGCCCAGGTCCACGCCGTAGATGCCGGCGTTGCGCTCCATGTAGGCGCGGCGCGGCTGCACCGGCTGGCCAATCACAGTGTCTTCGAGGATGTCGAGGAAGGTCGCCCAGCCCATCGCATTCTGCGGCTCGAACCGGTCGAGCACCGGCAGGTGGGTCAGGGTCAGGCCCACCTCGCCACCCTCCATCACCAGTTCCATGGTGAGATAGGACTCCGGGTAGGCCGAGATATGCTCGCCTGGGCCGAAGACGTTCCAAGTATGGGCGAATTTCACCGGCGGTCGCCACTGGGTGACGACGCCGCGGATGTGACCGCCGTTCAGCACCACCGCCCCGCCTTCGCGCGGCTCGACCACGCTGCCCTCTTCGTACCAGCCATTTAGCAACTCGGGCTCGGTCAGGTGCGCCCACACCCGTTCGATCGGCCCCGGCAGACGGCGCCAGAAACGCACCCCCGGGGCGCGGAACATCTCACCGACATCGGCCATCGTTTCAGTCCTCTCGCCTGAGTGCGGCTTCCAGTTTGTCGAGCTTTGCGGCCCAATGGCGGCGGATACCGTCGGCCCAGCCGGCCACCGCCTCGATCCCGTCCGGATCGATCTCGTAGATCCGCCGTTGCGCCTCGGACCGCACGCGCACCAGCCCCGCCGACTTCAGCGCCTTCAGATGCTGCGAGATCGCCGGCGCCGAGATCGGGAACCGCGCGGCGATGTCGCCCGACGACAACGGACCGTCGGTCAGCGCTTCGACGATGCGGCGACGGGTCGGATCGGCCAGGGCGACGAAGGCTTCCACCCCGCCATCTTCGCTTGGCGCTTAATTAAGTCAATACTTCAATTATCCAGCGGCGGCCGATAGCGCATCAGCCCTTCCTGCGCGGTCGACGCCACCAGCACGCCGTCCCGGGTGTAGATCTCGCCGAGATTGAAGCCGCGCGAGCCCGACGCGGACGGGCTTTTCTGAACGTAGAGGTGCCAGTCGTTGAAGTTCACCGGCCGGTGAAACCAGATCGCGTGGTCGATGCTGGCGGTCTGCAGGCCGCGCGTCTGCCAGCTCATGCCGTGCGGCCGCATCGAGGTGGAGAGGAAGCTCATGTCCGAGGCGTAGGCCAGGACCGCCTGGTTGAAGACCGGGTCATCGCCGATGCCGGAGGCGCGCATCCAGACGTTCTGGATCGGCGGCACCGGCTTGCCGGCCATGAAGTTCTCTGGATCGACCGGCCGCATGTCGATCGGCCGCGGCCGCTCGGCCATCTGCCGCATCAGCGGCGGCAGGTTGGCGGTGAGCGTGCGGCGCAGCTCGCCCTCGTCGGCGAGGTTCTCCGGCGTCGGCACATCCGGCATCGGGTCCTGGTGCTCCAGCCCCTCCTCCGGATGCTGGAACGAGCCGGCAAGGTTGAAGATCTGCTCGCCGTGTTGGATCGCCGTCACCCGCCGCGAGGTGAACGAGCGCCCGTCCCTGGCCCGGTCGACCTCGTAGAGGATCGGCACGGTGGGATCGCCAGGACGCAGGAAGTAGCAGTGGATCGAGTGGCAGAGGCTCTTCTCGACCGTCCCGTAAGCCGCCAGCAACGCCTGGGCGATCACGAGGCCGCCGAAGATGCGCGGCCCCTCGTTCTTCGGCGCGAGGCCGCGAAAGAGGTTCACCTCGATCCGCTCCAGCGCCAGCGTCTCGATCAGGCTTTCCGGCTTGGCCATCGCGTGGCTCCTAAGTGTCGGCGGGCCTTAGCCTCGCCGGACTGGGCCGGCAATGCGGATCGCTGCCGCCAAATCCGGCCCAGCTGGTGTGTTAGAGGTTTGGCTCCCGCCAGAGGAGACGTCCGTTGCAGACCAAGGTCGATGAAATTGCCGAGCGGGTCTACCGCATCTCGACGGCCGTCGATGGTGTCGGACCCGAGCCCTTCACCTTCAATCAGTTCCTGATCGACGCCGACGAGCCGATGCTGTTTCACCTCGGCGGGCGGCAGCTGTTCCCGCTGGTGTCCGCGGCGGTGGCCAAGGTCACGCCGCTGGACCGCATCCGCTACCTGAGCTTCGGCCATGTCGAATCCGACGAGTGCGGCTCGCTCAACCAATGGCTCGCCGCCGCGCCCCGCGCCGAGGTGGTGCAGAGCGGCACCGGCTGTATGGTCTCGCTCAACGATCTGTCCGACCGCCCGCCCAGGCCGCTGGCCGACGGCGGGGTGGTCGATCTCGGCGGCCGACGGATGCGCTGGCTCGACACGCCGCATGTGCCGCACGGCTGGGAAGCCGGCCTGATGTACGAGGAGACGCTGGGCGCGCTCTTCTGCGGCGACTTGCTGACCCATGGCGGCGATGGTCCGGCGATCACCGAGGCCGACATCACCGCGCCGGCGTTCGCCATGGAGGACATGTTCCACTCGATGACCCTGGCCCCCAACACCGCGGCGGTGCTGGGCCGCCTGGCGCAGCTGCAACCCACTACCTTGGCGGTGATGCACGGATCGTCGTTTCGCGGCGATGGCGCGGGGGCGCTGCGGCGGCTCGCGGACTACTGCGAGGCGTCAGCGCAAAAACACGCGCCTTAGGCGTCGTTTTTCTGAGACCGGCGGTCGGACGACCGAAGGTACCGGCCGATTGCGCAACCGGCTTCGGTGGGCGCCCTGGCGGCCCGGCGAGGGACCTCGTCAATCGACCCAGTCGAGAGTCCGCGCGACCGCCTTCTTCCACTGGCGATATTCGCGGTCGCGCACCCCAGCGGCCATCGCCGGGCGCCACTCGGCGTCCTTGCGCCAGTGCGCTTTCAGCGTCGCCTGGTCGGGCCAGAAGCCGACCGCGAGGCCGGCGGCGTAGGCAGCCCCCAGCGCAGTGGTCTCGGTCACCGCGGGGCGCACCACCGGCACGTCCAGCACGTCGGCCTGGAACTGCATCAGGAGGTTATTGGCGGTCATGCCGCCATCGGCCTTGAGCGTGGTGAGCGGCGCGCCGGCGTCTACGGCCATGGCGTCGACCACCTCGCGGGTCTGCCAGGCCACCGCCTCGAGCACCGCCCGGGCGATGTGGCCCTTGCCGACGTAACCGGTCAGGCCGGCGATCACGCCCCTGGCGTCCGATCGCCAGTGCGGCGCGAAGAGGCCCGCGAACGCCGGCACGAAGTAGCAGCCGCCGTTGTCGGCGACGCTCGCCGCCAGCGCCTCGATCTCGGCGGCGCTGGAGATCAGGCCGAGGTTATCGCGCACCCACTGCACCAGCGAGCCGCTGACCGCGATCGCGCCTTCCAACGCATAGACAGGCGCCTCGCCGGCGATCTGATAGGCGACGGTGGTCAAGAGCCCGTTGGCCGACAGCACCGGCCGCTCGCCGGTGTTGACCAGCAGGAAATTGCCGGTGCCGTAGGTGCACTTGCCCTCGCCGGTCTCAAAGCAAGTCTGGCCGAACAGCGCCGCCTGCTGGTCGCCGAGCGCCGAGGCCACAGGCACCCCCTCCAGCACGCCCCGCGCCGGCCCGTAGACCTCCGACGACGGCCGGATCAGCGGCAGCAGGCTGCGCGGCACGCCCATCGCCGCCAGCAGGCCGTCGTCCCAATCCAGCGTCTTCAGGCTCATCAGCATCGAGCGCGAGGCGTTGGTGACGTCGGTGACGTGGCGGCCGGTCAGGTTCCAGATCAGCCAGGCGTCCATGGTGCCGAACAACAGCTCACCGCGCTCGGCGGCGGCCCTGGCGCCGGGCGTGTTGTCCAGCAGCCAGCGCACCTTGGGTCCGGCGAAGTAGGTCGCCAGCGGCAGCCCGCAGATCTCCCGGAAGCGGTCCTGGCCGATCTCGCCGCCAAGCTCGGCGACCAGCTTGTCGGTGCGGGTATCCTGCCAGACGATGGCGTTGGCGATCGGCTTGCCGGTGGCCTTGTCCCAGATCACCGTCGTCTCGCGCTGGTTGGTGATCCCGATCGCCGCGACATCGGCTACGGTCGCGCCCGCCTTGGCCAGCGCGCCGGCCACCACCTCCTGGACGTTGGCCCAGATCTCCAGCGCGTCGTGCTCCACCCAGCCGGGCTGCGGGAAAATCTGCCGATGCTCCTTCTGCGTCACCGAGACCACGGCCCCGGCGGCGTCGAACAGCATGCAGCGCGAGGAGGTGGTGCCTTGGTCGATGGCGGCGACGTATCTGGCGGTCATGACAGACCGGATCACGCCGCGGCGAAGCTGCGCAAGACCCAAAATTGCGATCCGTAAGCAGCGTTGTCCGCAGCCGAAGGCGGGGCTATGGTTTCTTGCCCAAGATCAGAAGACGCCCGCCGAATACTTGAGAGCGGCGCCGCACGAGGAGACCACAGATGAGCCTGACCACCGACACCGCCGACGTCACCGGCGAATTCCGCACCCCCGTCAATTCCGCATCGCAGTCCAAGGGTTCGATCCACGACGACGCCACCGCCTCCAAGCTCGGCTTCAAAGGCGGCACGGTCGCCGGCTCGATCCACATGGACCAATTCGCCCCTGTGGTGCTGAAGCTCTACGGCGACGACTGGTGGAAGCAGGGCAACATGTCGTTCTACTTCCGTCAGGCGACGGTGGACCGCGAGGACGTGCAGGCCTTCGGCCGCGCCGGCAGCCCGCACGCTCGCCTCTGGATGCAGAACCGAGCCGGCGCGCTGATCGCCGAAGGCACCGCCAGCTGCGAAGGCACGGACGAAGGCACCGCGGTCGAGAACCTGATGAACGGCCAGGGCAAGGCCTCGACCTTGCGCATTTTGAAGAACGTCAAGGTCGGTGACGAGACCAAGGATCTCGACGTGACCGTATCGGGCGAGTCGCTCGAGCGCCGCCTGACCCACATCACCGAGACGCTCGACGTCTACAAGGGCGAGAAGGCGATCCTGCCGCCATCGATGATCGTCGCGCTCTTCCGCGGCAGCGCCCAGGAGAAGCTCTACAAGACCGACGGCCCCGCCGTTGGCCTCTTCGGCGCGATCGAAGTGCAGCAGCTCAAAGGCCCGCTGCGCGCCGACACGCCTTACAAGGTGCGCGCCAAAGTGCTGGCCCTGACCGAGAGCCCGAAGACCGAGAACGTCTGGTACCGCGCCTGGGCCGCCGATCCCGAGACCGGCGAGGACGTCGGCACCATGCTGATGTACCTGCGCTACATGAAGGCCTCGTCGAAGCTCTACGCCGAGTAAGCGCCGCTAAGGGGCCTCGCCGACCAACCTGAACCAGTCGGCGAGGTTCTGGGTCACGAAGTCAGACAGCGTACCCTGCGGGGCGATGCCCCATTGCACCAGCGCGCCTTGCCACTGCGCCTCGACCAGCCGGGCCGCGTCGGCGGCGGGTATCGGCAGGAACGGCATGCGCGCGGCGATCACCTCGCGCAGCAGGCGGAAGCGCTCTCGCGCCAGCCTGTTCAGGTCCGGATCGCGCATGTCCTGACGCAGCCAGAGCAGCTGGTCGGCGAACGTCGCGACGTCCTCGCCGATGTCCGGGAACATCACCCGGAACACCGCGATCACCGCCGCTGCCCCCTGCCCGGTCGGAAGATCGGCCAGGC
This sequence comes from Caulobacteraceae bacterium, assembly GCA_036494265.1. GTDB lineage: Bacteria > Pseudomonadota > Alphaproteobacteria > Caulobacterales > Caulobacteraceae > Acaudatibacter. The sequence goes on from DASXOP010000004.1 coordinate 107,846, forward strand.
CGGCGGCGAACGCGGCGTTGTCCTGCTCCAGCGCCGCGACGACCAGGCCGTGTTTGTCGCCGAACCGCTGGACCAGCGTCGCCGGCGCAACCCCGGCGGCTCGGCCGACATCGGCGAGCGTGAACTCGCCTGGTCCCTTGGCGAACATCACCTGGGCGGCGATCGCGAGCACGGCGTCATCGCTGATGGTCTTGCGGCGGGCCATGAGTTAAATATAAATGTACGTTCATTTATAGACAATGAATGTCTGGGAGGACGAAGATGCCGCAACCGCTCGAAGGTCAGGTCGCCCTGGTGGCCGGAGCGACCCGCGCCGCGGGACGGGGCATCGCCGTGGAGCTCGCCGCGGCCGGCGCCAAGGTCTACTGCACCGGTCGCAGCGTGCGGGGCGCGCCAGCGACGCCGGGCCGGCCCGAGACCATCGAAGAGACCGCCGAACTGATCGAGGCCGCTGGCGGCAAGGCGGTGGCGCTTCGGGTCGATCACACGGTGGAAGCCGAGGTCGAGGCGCTGGCGGCGCGGATCAAAGCCGACGAAGGGCGGCTGGACGTGCTGGTCAACGATGTCTGGGGCGGGGACGAGCTGGTCGATTGGGAGGCCACCTTCTGGCGCCAGGACATGGGTCCGGTCCGCGCCCTGATCGACCAGGCGATCCTCAGCCACTGGATCACGGCGCGCCATCTCGCGCCGATGATGGTCGAGGCGAACCGGGGCCTGATCGTCGAGGTCACCGACGGCGAGACCGCCGGCTACCGCGGCCAGATGCTCTACGACTTCGTCAAGGCGTCGGTGAACCGGATGGCCTATGCGATGGCTTGGGACCTGGCGGCGACACGGGTGACGGCGCTGGCGGTGTCGCCCGGTTTCCTCCGTTCCGAGGCGATGCTCGACCGGTTCGGCATGACCGAGGCCAACTGGCGCGAGACGGCGAGCGGCGACTTCGCGCTTTCGGAATCGCCCCGCTTCATCGGCCGGGCGATCGCCGCGCTCGCCGCCGATCCCAAGGTTGGCGACAAAGCCGGCGGCGCCTACTTCGCCGCCGACCTCGCCGACGAATACGGCTTCACCGACGTCGACGGCAGCAAACCGCATTTCTGGCGCAACATCGACGCCGCGCTGGCCAAGGCGGTCGCCGCGGACGGCGACCTCTCAGACTGGGCCGCGCACCACGCCGCCGGTCGGTATCAGAAGCTGCACCTCGATCCCCTCCGAGCGGCCGAGGCCAAGGCGCTGGCCGCCAAGCTGGGGTGGACTAGACTAGGCGCCGGGTTGCGACCTATCGGGCCCTGATCTGGCCGGAGCCCGGACATGCCCAACCTCGGCCGATGGATCTACAGCCTCGGCGCGATCGGGCTGGGGGTGACGCTGGCTGCATACGGCGCGTTCTCGCCGGATTGGCTTTCCGTCTCGCCGCATCTGCCCGGCTACCACGTCATCGCTTACGCCTGCGCTGCGTGGCTGATCCTGGCGGGCCTCGCCGTCAATGCGCCGCGCGTCGGCGGAACAGCAGCCTTGGCGCTGGCGAGCCTGTTCGTCGCTGGCATATTGCTTCGGGAAGCTCCGTACACACTCGCAAAACCGGAGGACTGGGGCGGCTGGCAAGGAATCGCCGAAAGCATGGCGATGTCGATGGGCGGCGTGCTGGTCTGCGCCCAGTCGAGGGACGTCGGCCTGGCTCGCCCCGCAATGGTCGCTCGGATCGCACGGATATTCTTCGGCCTCTGCCTGGCAGTCTTCGGGGTGAGCCACTTCGTCTACGCCAAGCTCACCGCCTCGCTGGTCCCCACCTGGCTGCCGCCGTCGCAGCTCGCCTGGGCCGACATCACCGGCGCGGCGCAGATCGCTGCCGGGTTGGCCATGCTGTCGGGCGTTCAAGCGCGGCTGGCGGCGATGCTGCTGACGGTCATGTACGTCATCTTCACCTGCCTGGTGCACATCCCGTCCGTGATCGCTTCGCCTACGAGCCAGGACAACTGGACCGAAAACGCGATCAACCTCCTGCTCATCGGCGTCGCGTGGACCGCGGCGGATTCGCTCCGAACGCCGTCCTCACGTCATCCCGTCCGCTCGCGAGACGTGGCCGAGACAGACTGACCGGTGCGACCAGGCGGTATCTGGCGGCGCCGCAGGCATGGCATCTAACCGCGCAGGCGCAGAGAAGGCGCGGAGGCCGCGGAGGTTTGGCGCTGACGCCCGTCGTGCGTCCCGATGAAGCGCGAATCGCCTCTGCGCTCTCTGCGCCTTCTCTGCGTCTCAGCGGTAGAATCTTGAAGCCTGCGGCGCTCCCAGTTTTGGAGCGCTACGTCGGGGCCTTCAGGCGGCGTTTGGAGAGGTGGTAGTCGGGCGCGCCGTTGTCGATTGTCCCGCGGCCCTGGACGTAGGTGCGTTGCCACTTCTGCGCCACCGCGCTCTCTTCCCGCGCCGCCAGGCGCTTGCCGAAGTCGGCGCGGCTGGCGCTCCAACCCTCGTAGGCGGCCTTCAGCTTCGGGTCGTCGTCGAGAGTCGCGATCGTCGGCTGCACCTGGTCGAGCAGGCCGTGCGGCGCCAGGGTGACGAAGCAGAACGGCTCGCCGGCCTCGAACCGCACCACGCCGGGACGGGTGAACTTCCAGTTCATCGTGAAGGGAAACGGCAGCCAGTCGGTCTCGACCAGGCCGTCAAGGGCGACGATGCCGTCCTTGACGCTGTTCGGCGCGCCCCTGGCCCAGCAGGCCCAGCCCGGCGAGGTGCGGAAGAGCCAGCCGGTGTGGAAGGTGATCACCCCGTGACCGAAGTGCGACGTCACGTGATGCTTCACCCGCTGGTCGGAAGAGCGGAACTGGATCGTGTTGAGGTCATCGCCGCCGTACCAGGCCGCCTCGAACGCGAACGGCAGCGATATCTCCCAGCCGGACGAATTGGCGATCGAGAGCGGGATGCAGCGATAGGCGTACCGCTCGCTGGTAATGTCCATCCAGTCGCGCTCGGGCCTGGCCGGGATCAGATCCGGCGACGTCGGCCAGAGCTTGTAGCAAGTGAGCTCCGGCGGGCCGATCGTCTGGCCGGCCGGATCGTTCTTCTGCTCAACCTTGGCTGGCTTCACGCGGTTCATGGACGCTTCCTCGATCTCGGGCGGGAGCTTAGTCCAGCCGCCCCCCGCGCCGCTACGCCAGATGCGCCTTCACCCAGCCAGCGATGTCGCTCGCCCGGCTCTCGGCCAAGCCGTGATCACCGCCAGCCAGAACCTCCAACCTCGCGTCTGGCAGCAGCTCAGCCAGCCGCCGCCCGACCGCCACCGGGCTAATCGGATCGTCGTCGCCGCAGATCAGCAGCGCGGGTTGTCGCACGTCGGCCAGGCGGTCGGTCAGGTCTTCCCACGGCGCATAGACCCACTCGGCGGCGTTCGGATATTCGCGGCGATAGTTCACCCGCCAGTCGGTGGCGCCCAGGCCGGCGACATCTATGCCGCCGGAGGTCACGGTCAACACCAGCCGGCGCACCCGCGTCGGATGCTTCAGCGCCGCCAACATCGCGATCACCCCGCCCATCGACTGAGCGAGCAGATCGCAGGTCCCCTCGCCCATCGCGGCTTCGACGAGGCCGAGCAGGTCCTGTCGCCCGGTGACCGCCGGATCAGGCGGCTGATGACCGAGGCCCGGCCAGCCGATGTAGACCTTCTCGTGGTCGTCCGGCAGCTGATCGCCGAGTGGGCGCCAGAAGGTCGGGTCGGCGCCAACGCCGGGCAGGAAGATCAAGCGGTGCGACACGGCCTTGCCCCTATAGCGCCACGCTCGGTTAGCTGGCGATCCCCAATCAAGCCTCGCCATAGCCGCCATGATCCTGATCGGCCAGTTCGATTCCCCCTTCGTCCGCCGCGTCGCCATCGCGCTGCGGCTCTACGAGATCCCGTTCGAACACTGGCCGTGGTCGGTGTGGGCCGACGCCGACAAACTCGCGCCGATCAACCCGTTGCGCCGCGTGCCGACTTTGATCCTGGACGACGGCGAGGTGCTGATCGAGAGCGCCGCGATCCTGGATGCGCTCGACGAGATCGTCGGCCCGGTGCGAGCTATGCAGCCCGGCGCCGGCGCGGAGCGACGCCGCGGCCTGCGGGTCTGCGCGCTGGCCACTGGCCTCGGCGACAAGGCGGTCAGTCTCTTCTATGAGGGCATGCTGCACGAGTCTCCGTCGCAGACCTGGATCGAGCGCTGTCGCGCGCAGATCGGCGACGTGCTCACCGCGCTCGAAACCGATCGAGCGACGAGCCCGTCGGCTTGGTGGCTCGGCGAGCGCATCGGCCACGCCGACATCGCCACGGCCTGCGCCATCCGGTTTACACGCGAGGCGCACCCCGGCCTCTTCGACCCCACTCGGTGGCCCAGGTTAGCCGCCCACGCCGATCAATGCGAGGCGCTGGAGGCCTTCCAAGCGATCTGCCAGCCGCTGACAGTCACGATGCCCGAGGAGGACTAGCCGGCGGCTTCCATCGCCGCGACCAAGGCTTCGACGTCGTCCATCGGCACGATCGTTAGCCCGGGCTGCGGAGGCAGGCCGGCCGCGGCGGTGGCGATCACCGGCACGCCCGCCGCCAGGGCTTCCAGCACACGCCGCGGCGCACCCTCGGCCAAAGCCGGGTGGACGACGGCGCGGACGCCCTCGAGCCAAGACCCACCGGGGCGATCCACTGCGACGCCGCTCCAGAAGTCCGGCCCCTCGAGTTCCGCGCCGACAGGTCGGAGCTTGGCGCCCAGGCGACGCGCTGCCTCGCGCACCTCGAACGCGCCTTTGCGCGCCACCGTCGGACCAGGGAACGTGAAGACGTCGCCCCGCGCCGGCGCTGCGCTCGGCGGACTTGGCCGGTGCCAATCCAGCAACGTCGCCCGCCCTTCGAACAGCGCGGCGATCTCGGCGTGCGGGGTGACGATCTCGTCGGCCGCCGCCAGCGCCTCGGCCTCGGCTTCGGCAAACCAGGGCTCGGCGCGGTAGTCGCTGAGGGTTGGGCGGTCCGGGTGGGCGGCAAACGCTGCGTCGAGCCGCGCCTGCAGCACGCCGATCGGCAGCCGGGTCATCAGCACCCGCACAGTCCGACCGCCCAACGCGCCGCTGCGCCAGAGCTGCGGCAACAGCGACTGGGCGACGGTGATATCGGTGGCGTCGGTCGGCAGCCGCCGCGCCAGGGCCTCGGCGATCGACGCCGTCGAGCCGGCATCGGCGGACCGGCGCGCCGCGCCCTGGGGCGGGGTCAGCCGCCAGCCTAGCGAGCGCATCACGCCTTGCCGCTTGGCCGCGTGGGCTTCCTTGAAGCCAGCTGCGGACCAGCGCCGGAAGTCGGGCGCGCAGATCGCATCCTCGGGCTGCCGCGCGGTCTCGACGTAGGCGGCGAACTCCGGCCAGAACTCATCGACGACGAACGCGCGCCGTCCGGCGACCACCTTGGCGCCGCCGCCATGATGATGCTCGTGCAGCAGGCAGCTGGTCTGGTCGCACGAGCCGCAGCTCGCCGCTTCCCGCACCGCGGCCTCTGCTGGCGTCTCGCCTGTCTGCGCGGCGCGCTCGATGACGGCGCCTTCCTTCGTCAGCAGGCTGACGATCAGATCGCGGCTGGTCAGCCGCACGCTGAGCAGGAGTTCGGCCGGCGCCTCGAACCTGAGATCGACGTAGTTCCAGGCCACAGTCGCGTCGCGGCCTTCCGCGGCCGCCGACCCCGGCACTCGGTGCGAGTGGGCGTGGCGCTCGACGATGCGGCAGCCGGCGCTCAGCGCGACATCGTAGAGCGCGTTGGAGAGCTGGCAGAGGCCGCCGCCCACCGCGGGCATCAGGCAGCCCTCACGCAGCATCCGGCCCGCCACGAAGCCGCGGCCGCGGGTCGCCCGCCCCACCTGCCGCCAGAAGCTGAACACCTCGCCCGGGCGCAGCAGCAGCCCGTCGAGCGCGGCGGCGGCGCGGCGCAGGTTCTGCACCTTGCCTTGCTGCATCGCGTGTTCGGCGAGGCTTGGGTCGGTCCAGAGGCCGGTGACGGAGAGCGCCGCAACATCGTCGAATCCAGTCCGGCTCACGGCGCGGGCAAGCCGCGGTGGCGCGCGCCCGAATTCGGACGCCGTGCGCCGCACCCGCAAGAGCGCCGCCTTGACCTCGAATACTGCTAGCGACTGCCGCGTCGGTTGCCGACGCCGTGTCCGGGGCGCCCCCCCGAGAATGATCGAGGCCATCGCCCCTCGCCCGACGAGCCGGTGGGCTCTGACCGCACGACGTTACACCAGGATCGCGCCGCCTTGTAGCGGCATGACTTGAACGTGTGCTGGCGTCGGGCCGCGCGGCAATCCAGCGCAACCTGGGCGCGTCAACGTTTCCGAAGGGGGTTCGGCGCGATAGTGACTCCCTTGGCGGCTTAACCGCCCAGCGAGCACGGCCATGCAGCAAGCCAGCGCGACTGCGGCCCCAGACGCCGGCGCTATCGTGCGGCTGGTCAGCGCCGATGCGCACCAGGCGCTCGAGCAGATTCAGGCTTCGTCCCTGCTCAGCGAGGGCCGGGTCTGCCTGATGGGCCTCGATCCGGTCCGCGAGCGCATGGGCCCTCGCTGGGTCGGCCGGCGCCAGATGGTCTACGACTACATCCAGCAGACGCTGCGGCGTCAGCTGGGCGCGCACGGCTTCTTCCTGCGTATCTCGGAGACGGATTTCCTGGTTGCGCAGCCGGCGGTCAGTCGGCTGGCTGGCCAGGCCTATTGCTTGAACTGCCTGCGCGAAGTGCTGACCTACTTCCTCGGCGAGGCGCTGATCACCGACATCGTCGTTCACGAGGTGCGATCGATCGACGGCGGCAGCGTGGGAGCACAGCGGCTGGATGCGACAGCGATCGAAGCCGAGGCCGAGGCGCTGAGCCAGGTCCCGGCCGCGGCGAGCGCCGCGCAGACGGCGCGACCACAGCTAACAATGACCTCGCAGGACCGCTGGACGCCGTTCGTCGCCAATGATGGGCGCACGCTGCGCGCCTCCTGTCAGCTGGAGCCGGTGTTTCAACTGAAGACCTACGGCCGCATCGGCTATCGGATGCGGCGACGCGTTCTCAGGCAGCCAGGCGACACCCCGCTGACCATCGCCGAGCAACGCAAGCTCACCGGCGGCGACATCGAGAAGATCGACTTCGCCACCCTGGCCCGCGGCTTGAACCGGATCGAGCAGGAAGGCGACGGCGAGCGCCAACCGAGCCTGATCTTGCCGGTCTCGTTCACCACCCTCACGAGCGGCCGCGGCCGTACGATCCTGGCCGAGTTCTTCCGCGCAGCCCAATCCAGCGTTCAGCGCGGCTTGATCTGCGAAGTCTGCGACATCGAGGGTGTGCCACCCAGCGCCTTGCTCGCGGCGACCTCACTCATGCGGCCCTTCTGCCTCTTCATCGTCGGTCGGCTGGCTCAAATTCCTTCGAACGGGCTGAGCTCGCTCAAGGACGCCGGCCTGCAGGGGATATCGATCGAGCGGCCGGCCAGCGTCGACTCGGACGAGGCGTTCGACGCGTTCGCCAAGACCGTCGTCTGCGCCGCCAAACCGGTCGTGCGGGCAGTGATGCTCTACGGCGTCGACGGCCCCCGCCAGGCCGCCCTTGCCAGCCTGCACGGCGCGACCCACGCCAGCTTCGCACCGGCGAAATCACAGATTCATTACATCGAAGACAGGATTGCGGCCCCCGCCTAGAGGGCCTCCGCGACGACTGCTACTGCTCGCTCCGTCAACTGAGGGGTGACGGGCATGGGATTCGATCGTCGTCGACTGCTGATGTCGGCCGCCGCAATGGGCGCCGCGTCGCTCGGGCCGCGTCTCGCCTGGGCCCAGCCGCCCTCTGGGCCTCCCAAGGCGTCCGTCCGCCCGGTGACCGAGACCTTGCACGGCGTCGCCGTCACCGATCCCTACCGCTGGATGGAGACTCCGGCCGATCCGGAATGGACGCCCTACCTGATGGGCCAGAACGCCTACGCCCGTTCGGTGCTGGGCAAGATCCCAGGTCGCGACACGCTGGCCGACAAGATCGCCGCCGTGTCCGGCGCGCTGGCCGCGGTCAGCCAGGCGCAGTCGGCCGGGCCTTACATCTTCACCCAGGTGCGGCCGGTGGGGGCCAATACGTTCAAGCTCTTCGTGCGCGAAGGCCTCCATGGCCAGGACCGATTGCTGATCGATCCGGATGCGCTGGCGGCGGCCGGCACCCACGTCTCGCTCGACTATTGGTCGGCGTCGCCCGACGGGAAGCTAGTGGCCTACGGCGCCTCGCCCGCGGGTTCCGAGAACTCCTCGCTGCGCTTTATCGAGACGGCCACCGGCAAGGCGCTGCCCGAGGTGCTCGACCGCGCCCAGTTCGGTCCGGCCTCGTGGAGCCCTGACGGCGGCGGCGTCTTCATCAACCGGCTCAAAGAAGGCACGAAACACGGTGACGCCGACCACTACCTCGACAGCGTCTGCTGGTTCCACAAGGTCGGGAGCGATCCGGCGACCGACGTCAAGGTGTTCGGCAAAGGCCTCAGCGCGGGCGTCAAGATCCCGGACATCGCCTTCCCGCTCGTCGCCAGCCAGCCGGGATGCGACGTCGCGATCGGCGTCGTCAACAACGGGGTGCAGAACGAGTTCGACCTCTACCTCAGCCCCCTACCGCCTGCGATGGCGGGGCAGCCGACATGGACGAAGGTCTGTTCCAGCGCCGACGACATCACCGGCGCAGCGGTCGCCGGCCCCAACCTCTACCTGCTCACCCACAAAGACGCCCCGCGTTACCGCGTGCTGAGAACCACCACCGCCAATCCAAACCTCGCCGCCGCTGTCGAGGTCGCGGCGCAGAGCGAGGCGGTGATCAAGGGACTTTCCGGCGCCCGCGACGGAGTCTACGTCCAGACCGCCAATGGCGGCGTCAGCGGCCTCTTCCGCTTGGGCCACGACGGCAAGAAGACCGAGATCAAGCTGCCGTTCGAAGGCTCGATCCAGTTTGTCGCCACCGACCCGCTGGCCGACGGCTGCTGGTTCCAGCTGGCTGGCTGGGTGCGGCCCTACGTGCTCTGCCGGGTCGCCGGCGACGGGGCGGTGGCCGTCACCGACATATGTCCCCAGCCGGCGATCGACATCTCGCCCTATGCCAGTGTCGAAGTGCGGGTGAAGGCGCGCGACGGCGTGATGGTGCCGCTCTCGATCCTCTACGCCAAATCGCTGAAGCGAAACGGCAAGGCGCCGGTGCTGCTGGACGCCTACGGCGCCTACGGCCTCGACCAGGACGCTGGCTTCATCCCGCGCGTGATCCCCTGGCTCGAACTCGGCGGCGTCTATGCGGTGGCGCACGTGCGGGGTGGCGGCGAACTCGGCGAAGGCTGGCACCTGGCCGGCCAGAAGCTGACCAAGCCCAACACCTGGCGCGACGCGATCGACTGCGCCGAGTACCTGATCGCCGAGCACTGGACCGGCAAGGGCAAGATCGCAGTCGAGGGCGGCTCGGCCGGCGGCATCATGGTCGGCCGCTTCCTGACCGAGCGGCCGGACTTGGTGACGGTCGCGATCAGCCAGGTCGGCGTCTCCAACGCCACCCGCGCCGAGTTCTCCGAGAACGGCCCCGACAACGTGCCCGAGTTCGGCACCGTCACCGATCCGGACGGCTTCAAGGGCCTGCTGGAGATGGACGCCTATCAGCACGTGAAGGACGGCACACCCTACCCCGCGGTGATGCTGACCACCGGCGCCAACGATCCGCGCGTCGCGCCTTGGGAGGCCGGCAAGATGGCCGCGCGGCTGCAGGCCGCGACCAGCTCGACCAAGCCGGTGATCCTGCGCGTGGAGACCGACGCCGGCCACGGCATCGGCTCGACCCGCAAACAGCGCGACGACGAGACCGCCGACACCTACGCCTTCATTCTCTGGCAGACCGGCGATCCCCGGTTTCAGCCGAAGACCTGAGTCCAACCACGCGAGAGGGGCAGCTCCCATGCACACCGTAGATCGACGCCGCCTGCTGGCGGGCGGCAGCGCGCTGGGTCTTGCGGCCGCCGCGCCGCGGTTCGCGTTCGCCGACGAGGCGGTCAAGCCGCCGGTAGCGACGGTGCGAATGGTCACCGAGACGATGCACGGCGTCACCATCACCGACCCCTATCGCTGGATGGAGAACCGCGCCGACCCCGAGTGGATGCCCTACCTCCTGGGGCAGAACACCTATGCCCGGGCGGTGCTGGCGAAAATCCCCGGGCGCGAAGCGCTGGCGGCGAAGCTCGGCGCGGTCACTGGCAAGGTCCCGGCGATCAGCAACTTGCAGCCGGCCGGCGGCAAGATCTTCACCGAGGTCCGCCCCGCCGGCGCCAACACCTTCAAGCTCTACGTCCGCGACGGCGTCCACGGGACCGACCGACTGCTGTTCGACCCGGATGCGCTGGCCACCGCCGACAGCCACTACTCGCTCGACTACTGGGTCGCCTCGCCGGACGGCCGCTATGTGGCGCTGGGCTCATCCCCCGCCGGCTCCGAGAACTCGGTGCTGACCTTCATGGAGACCGCGACCGGCAAGTCGCTGCCGGAGAAGATCGACCGCGCCCAGTTCGGCGGCGTCTCCTGGACGCCCGACGGCCAGGCGGTGTTCTTCAACCGGCTGAAGGAGGGCACGAAGCACGGCGACATCGACCACTACATGGATAGCGTCGCCTGGCTGCACCGGCTGAACACCGACCCGGCGAGCGACGTGAAGATGCTGGCCAAGGGGCTCGACCCAGCGGTGTCGATGAATGACATCGACACCCCCTTCATCGTCGCCCAGGCCGGCGCCCAGGTCGTCGGCGGCGCAGTGCAGAACGGCGTGCAGAACGAGATCGAGCTCTACGGCTCGCCGCTCGCGGCGGCTGAGGCCGGCAAGCCGGTCTGGACCAAGGCCACCGTGCGCGAGGACGGCGTCACCGGCGCGGCCTTCTTCGGCGACGACATCTACCTCTTGTCCCACAAGGGCGCGCCGCGCTTCCAGCTGTTGAAGACGCCGGCGGCGACGCCGAACCCGGCCACTGCCGCCGTCGCGATTGCGGAGAGCGCCGCGGTGCTGAAGGGCGTCGGCGCGGCGAAGGACGGCCTCTACGTGCTGGCGCTGGACGCGGGCCTGGCCAAGGTGATGCACCTCTCGCCGGCCGGCCATGCCACGACGCTGCGCCTGCCCTATCCAGGCGCGATCTCGACCATGGTCACCGACCCCCTCGCCGACGGCTGCTGGTTCGTGCTCGATGGCTGGGTGCGCCCGCAGGTGGTCTGCTTCGGCCGCGCCGACGGGACGGTGACGCTCACCGACATCGCGCCGAAGCCCAACATCGATGTTTCGCGCTACGACAGCCGCGAGGTGACGGTGAAGGCCAGGGACGGGACGATGGTGCCGCTCTCGATCGTCTATGCCAAGGGAACGAAGCAAGACGGCTCGGCGCCGCTCTACCTCACCGCCTACGGCGCCTACGGCATCGACGTCGATCCGGGGTTCGGCCCGCGCATCCTGCCCTGGCTCGACCTCGGCGGCGTCTACGCCGTGGCCCACGTGCGGGGCGGCGGCGAGCTGGGCGAAGGTTGGCACACCGCCGGCCAGAAACTGACCAAGCCCAACACCTGGCGCGACTGCATCGACTGCGCCGAGTATTTGATCGCCCAGCGCTGGACCAGCCGCGGCAAGCTCGCGGTCGAAGGCACCTCCGCCGGCGGGATCATGATCAGCCGGTTCCTGACCGAACGGCCCGACCTCCTGGCGGTGGCGATCGTCCGGGTCGGCGACTCCAACGCCCTGCGCGCCGAGTTCATGGAGGCCGGCCCAGCCAACGTGCCGGAGTTCGGCACGATCATGAACCCGACCGAGTTCAAGGGCCTGATGGAGATGGACGGGCTCAGCCACGTGAAGGATGGCGTCAGCTACCCGGCGGTGATGACCACCACCGGCGTCAACGACCCCCGCGTCGCGCCCTGGGAGGCGGGCAAGCTGACCGCGCGACTGCAAGCGGCCACCGCCTCCGGCAAGCCGGTGATCATGCGGGTGGAGATGGACGCCGGCCACGGCCTCGGCTCGACCCGCAAGCAGCGCGACGACGAGAGCGCCGACACCTACGCCTACATCCTCTGGCAGACCGGCGATCCGAGGTTCCAGCCGAAGGGCAGAGAGGGTTGAAGCCTCTAGCGGCCATCGGGCAACGCCTCTACACCTAACGCCGCTACGCGAACCCCGCGTGCCGCCTCGGAGAAGTCATGTCCACTCTGCCGACCCTGATGCCGACCAAGGCCTCGAACGAGACGTTCGGCGGCGTGACCTACCACATCGACGGCGAGCTGGTGCCCGTGCTGTCGGTCGATATCAGCCAGATGCCGGTCTACTTCGAGCACCACATCCTGCTCTGGAAGAACACCACCGTGCGCATCGGGCTGAAGGCGCTGAAGGGCGCGTTCAAGCGGATGATGGCCGGCATGCAGGTGTTCGTCACCGAAGCGTCCGGCCAGGGCGTGATCGCCTTCTCGCGCGACGGCGCCGGCCACATCGTGCCGATCCACCTGAAGCAGGGCGAAGAGCTGCATGTGCGCGAGCACCAGTTCCTCGCCGCCACCGGCCAGATCGACTACACCTTCGAGCGCGTGCGCGGCCTGGCGACGATGATGTTCGGCCAGAGCGGCTTCTTCATCGACAAGTTCCACGGCCATCAGGGCGAAGGCGTCGTCTGGCTGCACGGCTACGGCAACGTGTTCGAGAAGGTGCTGGCCGCCGGCGAGCAGATCGACGTCGAGCCGGGCGGCTGGCTCTATAAGGACCCGCAGGTGAAGATGGACACTGTCATCGACCGCCTGACCAGCGGCCTCTTCGGCTCGTCGATGAACTTCGTGGTCAACCGCTTCACCGGCCCCGGCCGCGTCGGCATCCAGTCGATGTACCTGCACATGCCGACGGCGGAGTAGCGCGCCGAGCGGTTCCACCTTCCCCGCGGTGCGGGGAACTTGATCGCAACCGAGCGAAATCGAGCTATGGTGACGCGATGAGCGACACCATGCCCAACGGCGGGACCACCGCGCCCGGTTTCGTGGCCGTCCGCACCGCTTTCCTCGAGGCCCAGAGCCGCGATCCCGGCGGCGCCCAGCTTTGCGTCTATCGGCATGGCGAGCGCGTCGTCGACCTCTGGGCGGGGCGCGACGGCGCCAACGACCGTCCCTACGGCGAGGACACGATCGGCGTCCTGATGTCGTGCACCAAGGGCGTCGTCGCCGCTGCCGTGCACATGCTGGCCGACCGCGGCCTCGTCGACTTCGACCAGCCGATGGCGCGCTATTGGCCAGAGTTCGGCCAGGCCGGCAAAGAGCGCATCACCGTGCGCCAGTGCCTCGGCCACGCCGCCGGCCTGATGGGCTACGACCCCGAGGCCGGCATGGGCGCCGCGGAGATGTTCGACACCGAGCGCTGCACGCGCGAGCTGGAGACCATGGCCCCGCTCTGGGAACCCGGCGGGGCGACCATGTATCACTTCCTCACCTTCGGCGTGCTCGCCGGCGAGCTGATCCGCCGCGTCGATGGCCGCACCGCCGGCAAGTTCGTCGCTGAGGAGATCGCCCGCCCGCTGGAGGTCGACCTGTGGATCGGCCTGCCGTTCGCAGAGGAAGCCCGCCGCGCGCCGCACTCCGCTCAAGCCGCCGAGGTGGGTCTCGATCATTGGCGCGCGCTGCTGGCCGGGGCCGGCTGCGACCTCGACGACCGGCTGATCCGCGCGTTCCTGGCCACCGTGGTCTCCGCCGACGCGGCGATCGCGATGCTGAACACCTCGCGCGCCGCCCGAGCCGCCGAGCTGCCGGCCGGCAACGGCATCGGCGACGCCCGCGCGCTCGCCAAGATCTACGCCGCGATGATCGGTCGGGTCGACGGCGTGCGTCTGATCGGCGCCGATGCCATGAAGGCGGCGCGTCAGCCGCAGCCGAACGGCCTGGGTCCCCCCGGTGAGTTCGCCAAGCTGGCCCGCGGCGAGGCGCAGCCCTTCGGCCTCGGCTTCGAGCTGCCGGCGAAGGTCAAGCCGATGCTGGGCCCTGGCTCGCTCGGCCACGCCGGCGCCGGCGGGCGCTGGGCCTTCGCCCATCCCGAAAGCGGCGTTGCGGTCGGTTACGTCTGCAACACCATGATCAACAGCCCCGTCGCCCCCGACCCGCGCTGGGTGGGCTGGCTCGCAGCCCTGAACGAGGCGATCTGAGGGAGCGATCGTCTCACGCGAGACATCGTCGCGAACGGGCGCCTAGCTTAGAGAGAGTTGAGGCGTCTTGGCGCGCGGCGACGGATCGGAGGCATCCATGGACCAGGTGCAAGTCGGGCAGCAGAGCTTCCAGATGCCGCCGCAGGACGGCTTCACCATCGCCCATTTCCTGACTGTCGCCGACATCGAGCGATCCGCCAGCTTCTACGAGAAGGTCTTCGGCGCCCGCATTCTAAGCCGCGGCGACGCGAGCGGCGCGCCTGGCTACCTTCAGATCGCGAACACCTGGATGATCATCAACGTCGGCGGCGGCCCGACGCCCGACAAACCGACGGTGACACTCAGCGTCCCGCCCGACCCGGATGCCGTCACCAGCTTCCTGAACTTCCGCGTCGCCGACATTCAGGCCTGTTACGAGCTGTGGCGCAGTCGAGGGGCCGAATTCATCACTCCGCCGATCCCGAAATACGGCGAGACCCGCTGCTATATCCGCGACCCTGACGGCTACATCATCGAAGTCGGCCAGAGCAATCCGGGCGTCGCCTACGGCTGAGCGTCGACAAGCGGTTGGTGATCACCTCGCGTCCACGGTCCTCCGGCCAGCGCATCGAGCGCGGCGTAGATCACCTCGTCGGTGACGAACTCCGGCGCCATGAATCGCTGATAGAGCAGCCCTTCGGTGAGGGCGTGCAGAACCCGGATGAAGGTGTGCGCCGGCATCGGCAGGTCGCTTTGCGGTATGCAGTCCAGGAAGCCGGCTTCCGACCAGCGATACAGCTCGCCGATCGCCTGGGCGACGCGTTCGCGAGCCTCTTCGTGCGACAGGGCGTAGACCTGAAAGGATGCGGCGCCGACCGCCGCCGCCCTGCGTGAGGGTAGCGCCTCTACCACCGCATCCGCGAGAATCCGCATCAGCTCCTTCAGGCTGCCGCCTCGCGGCAGCGGGGGGGCGATGGGCTCCCACCGGGTGATGGCGACCGCCAGGAAGAGGTCGTCCTTGTCCTTGAAATTGCCCCGGATCGACCCTCGGGTAACGCCGGCGCGCCGGGCGACATCCTCCAATGTCGTGCGGTCGAACCCCTTCTCGCGCACCACTGCGGCGCAGGCGTCGATCAACTTGGCCCGTGTCCGGGCCCGTTTGTCGCCCTTGGGCCGCCCGCGCGCCGCCGACACGACAGTCTCGACCATTGACGCAACAATATCCGCTTGTGGATTTTATCCAGAGATGCACTTTATGACTCGAAGCGCCGGGTGACAACCGCGCTCGGGGGCGGAACCGATGGGGCAGCTGATCTTGCGAGGCGCAGGCGTCGTCGCCGTCCTCCTTGCCGCGCTGGTGTTCGCAGGGCTGGCCTATCGGGCGGTCCAACAGCACCAGCGCGCCAAGGCGGCGCAGATCGATACGCAAAGCGGGATCGACGAAGGCCGCTTCATCAAGCTCAGCGGCCTGGAACTGTGGGTCACGATCCGTGGCCAGAACCGCTCGAATCCGATCTTGCTCGTGGTGGACGGCGGCCCCGGTTACGCGACCAGCCAGGATATCCCGTCGATACTGGAGCGCGACTTCACCGTCGTGAGTTGGGACCAGCCTGGGGCGGGCAAGACGTTCGGCCGCGCCGGTGGTGTCATCGGCCCCAACGTGACCATGGAGAGCATCGCCGACGACGGAATCGGCGTCGCCGATTACGCGCGCCAGCACTTGCACCGGACGAAGGTCGCCATACTTGGCACGTCGTTCGGCTCGATCATCGGCGTTGAAATGATCAGGCGCCGGCCGGACCTGTTCTATGCCTACGTTGGGTCGGGCCAGGTGGTGAACATGAGGCGCGCCGAGGCACTCGATTATGAGGGCGTCCTCACCGAAGCCCGCGCTCGAGGAGACCAGCCGGCGATCCGCGAACTCGAAAAGGGCGGACCCCCACCTTACCGGTCGCCATCCGCGTTCAGAACTCAGCGAAAGTGGGCGCTGGCCTACGAAGCGGGCGCGCCGAGCGGCCTTGCGATGGCCACGTCCGTCGTCTTCGCGCCGCGGTACGGCCTGACCGACGCGTTCAACTGGTTCTGGGGCTTCCTCGCCAGCCAGGACCACTTCTTTGGCAAGGCTATGGAGGGGCCTGCCATGGCCGCAGATCTGCCGGCGCTGGGCGCGGACTTCGCCGTACCGATCTTCGTCTTCCAGGGGACCGACGACCGCATCACGCCCTTCGAGCTGGTGAAAGCGTACGTGGACAGCATCCAGGCGCCTCAGAAGCTGCTCGTGGCTGTCCCAGGCGCCGGGCATTTCGTGGCCGTCAGCCACGCGAGCGAGCTGCGCGATCTCATGATCGAACGCGTGCGGCCGCTCGGCGTCCAGGCCGGTTAAACTTCAGCGTAGGTCGCCTGGACGGTCGTCGCGGGGCGCGTCTGCAGCGTTCGCGCGAAAACGATCCACAGCGCGAGCGAGATCAGCGGGAAACAGCCCAACGTCACCAGCGCTGTCGGATAGCCCAGCGCCTGCGCGATCCAGCCGCCGAGGGCCGGGCTGACGGCGCCGCCGAATCCCTGCGCCGCCATGATCGCGCCTTGGGCGGCGTTGACCCGGCCCGTGCCATCCATGATCTGGGCGATGAGGCCGGGGGCCGCGACGCTGAGCAGGCCGGACGCGACGCCGTCGAGCGTCTCCACTGGCCACACGCCCCAAGCCGCGATCATCGAGCCCGCCATCAGGCCGCGGATCGGCAAGAGGGCGAAGGCGATCAGCAGCACGAACCAGTAGCCGCGCCGGGCCGCGAGCTTCATCGCAACGAGCGACGTCGCCACCATCACGCCCTGCGCCACCACGATGGTCATGGCGACGAATCCGGCAGGGTCGCCGCGATGCGCCGCCACCACCGCCATACCGTAGAGCGGCAGCATGGCCGCATCGCCGAGGTAGAACAGCATCAGCGCCGCCGCCGCGACCAGCAGCGGCTTGGACTCGAAGAGGCTGGCCCAGCCGCGCGGCCGCGCCTCATCGCCGATATCGTCCGGCAGCCCACGAGCCTCGGCGTGGTCGATCATCCTTCTCGGGATCGCGAACACGCTGGCGATCGAGAGCACCGAGAACACCGCCGCCAACCAGAACACCGCGGCGAAGCCGTAACGCCAGCCCAGGATCCCGGAGAGCGCCGCGCCGGCCAGGTTGCCGGCGTGGTTGAAGGCCTGGTTGCGGCCGTTCTGGGCGTTGAAGCCCGCCTGCCGCGCCACGCCCAGCGTCAGCCCGACCATGCCCGGGCCCAGCGCCGCGCCGGCGATGCAGGCGAGGATCTGCGAGGCGCCTATCACCCAAGGCTGCTGTGAGATCAGCACCAGGCCCGACGCAGCAAGGCTGGCGAGGCCGGCCACGGCGATCCAGCTGCGTTTGTGCGTCGTGGCGTCGACGAAGGCGCCGCAGGGACCAACGGCGATCATCCCCGCAACAGCGCCGACGCTGATCGCCGTGCCGATTGCGCCCGCCCGCCAGCCGTGCGCCAGCAGCAGCACGCCCAGGAACGGCCCGATGCCCGCCTGCATGTCGGCCATGAAGAAGCTGAGCCCCTCCAGCGCCACCCGCCCACGCGCCGCCACCCGCAACCTCCTAGCTGTCCCCTTCAGGGAGGAACGCGCGACGCGCGTGACGGCGCCGCCGTTGCCAGACCGGCAATCGCAAGCGACCTTTGATCGGCTCGTCGATTCTTGAACCGGAGGCGTAAGGCACACGTGAGCGACAGGGCTGGCCGCCGTGCGCCGGCGGGTTTCACCGCTGAGCAGTGGGCGGCGTTCGACCGGGACGGGTTCCTGGTGGTCGAGGATGCGTTCTCGGACGCGGAGCTGGCGGCCTGGACCGACGCCGTGTTGCGGCTGCGGCGCGAGCGCGCTGGCGCGGCGGGCTTCTTCACCTTGCAGAACTTCGTCGAGGTGGACCCATCGTTCGCGAGCCTGATCGACCATCCGGCCTACGTCGGCCTCGCCTACGACCTCTACGGCGAGCTCTTGAAGCTGCAGCTGAGCGAGCTCTTCGTGCGCTCGCCCGGCGACGGCGCCCGGCCAGAGCGGTGGCACATCGACGGCCCGAGGACCACGCCCTACGCCGCCTTCACTGGCGATGCGCCGATGCAGGTGAAGTTCGGCGTCTGGCTGACGGATGTGGCCGAGCACGACATGGGCAACCTGGCCTTCGTGCCCGGCAGCCATCGCGACGCCTGGTTCGACGCCTACGACACCGACGAGAGCCCACCCGGCGAGGAGGTGCTGACGGTGCGGCGCGGATCGCTCACCTTGATGAACACCGCGCTCTGGCACCGCACCACGGCGAACCGCAGCCGGCGCACACGGCTCAACCTCTATCTCGGCTATTCGCCGTCCTGGCTACCGACCACCGACCGGGCAGTGTCCGATCCCGACTGGCTGGCGACGCTGAACCGGGAACAGCGCATCATCATGCGCAGTTACTCGACGCCCTACGCACACGCCAAGCCGCCGGCGGACGACTATCCGCTCTTCCTCGACCGCGAGACCGGGCTCGACCGGGAGCCGGGTCGCTATCGCGATCACATCCGGCTCTTCCACCGCAAGCGGACGACGGCGCTGGAACGGTGGCGGCGCGAACCGCGGTGACGACTGGATGAAGACGCAAGGTCAGGACCCCGAACTGCTGCGCCGCCTGCTGCGCGCCAAGGATGCGATGGACGCCGCTTCGGACGAGGCTTGGCCAGTCCCCCGGCTGGCGCGGGTCAGCGGCGTCTCCGAGGCCCATTTCGCGCGCTCGTTCAGGGACGCGTTCGGCGTGCCGCCGCACCGCTATCTGCTCAGCCGACGGATCGAGCGAGCCAAGGCGCTGCTGCGCGACACCGACTTGCCAATCATCGAGATCGCGTTCCAGACCGGCTGGAACAGCCTGGGCACGTTCGGACGCACGTTCCGCGACATCACCGGCGAGTCGCCGAGCGAGCTGCGCGCGCGTCAGCAGCAGGAGGCGCACCAGTTGGACCGCGTGCCGGCCTGCTACCTGATCGCCGCCCACCGGCCCCACCTCACAATGGCAGTTTCGGAGAAGCGGCGGCTGGAAGCGGCCGATATCAAGGGGGCTCAAACAACGGAGGCCCCATGAGCCAGGGAGTTGGAGTCGTCGGCGTCTACGTCCGAGATCAGGACGAGGCCCTGACGTTTTACGTCGAGAAGCTTGGTTTCCGCGTCCACACCGACGCGAAGAACGGCGACTATCGCTGGCTGACGGTGCAGCACCCGGACCAGCCGTCGTTCCAGCTCGGCCTCTTCACGCCGCAAGCGCCGCAGGTGGACCCAGCGACCGCCCAGACCTTGCGCGAGGCGGTGGCCAAGGGCGCGATGCCGCCCCTGGTGCTAACCGTCGAGGACTGCCGCGCGGCGTACGAGCGTATGCACGCGGCCGGCGTCGAGTTCACCCAGGAACCGGTCGAGCGCTACGGCGCCGTCGACGCCAGCTTCCGCGATCCATCCGGCAACGGATGGAAGCTGATCGAGGGGCGCTAGCCATGAGCTGGAACAACTGGATACGGCAGATCCACCGCTGGCTCTCGATCGCCTTCACCGTGGGCTTCGTCGTCAACGCCGTGGTGATCGCCAGCCTCAGCCCGAAGCCGCCGCCGTCCGCGCTCTACCTGCTGGCGGTGATCCCCCTCTTCCTGCTGCTGCCGACCGGGCTCTATCTCTTCGCCCTGCCCTACGCCGCCAAGTGGGGCCGCCGGCGCGCGCTGCCGACATCGGCCTAGCCGAGTAGCCGTGATCTTACCGAGTGGCGGCGGCCGGGCCATCCGGCCCCGCACTTGGGGCGCCGAGGAAGGCTCGACCGTCGAACACGCGTTGCGGAAATTGCTTCCCGTCCACTCGGATGTAGTGAAGGAACAGCTGCACGTAGCCGTCCGCCGGAACGGGCTCTCGCCAATGTTCGACGTCGCGCCCCGCATAGATGCAGCCGTCGCCCTCGCGCATCTCCACCGCTGCCTCGTCTCCGGCCAAGGACTTCAACCGCAGCACTGACGGCCCGGCGTCCCCGGGCCGCTCGATGCAGATGCTGACGGACACCTCGCATTCCGGACGATCCGTGTGCCGCTCCAGCACCTCGTCCTTGGCGTAGAGGCGGGTGAACGAGAAGGTCGATGCCAGGTCGCACCCCACCTGACGGCCGACCTCGGGCCGCAGCCACTCGAGCACAGCGTCGAGCGCCGGGTCGCCGTAAGCGGCTGGCGAATTCGGGCAGTGCTCGTCCGGCGCGAGGCGGTTGTTCGCTCGCAGGATCCGATAGTAGACTCTCAGATAGTCCAGCACCGGCTGCGGTAGAATGCGGGGAGCGCGCAAATATCCGTCCAAGCGGAAGCGTTCGGCGAGGTGATGATCCTCACCCGGCGTCGGCATTTCCGGGACCGCGACGCGCGAGGCGCGACCTACTTCGGCCTGGCGTGGTGACGCCTATGTCGCCGGGCCCTGACCGCGTGTTTGCCTCGCTTCATGTAGATTGGCGCCAGGCAGGTAGGTGTGGCGCCGAGTTGCTGGCCTTCGACCTGCGTGGTTTTCGCAAGATCGAAACCAACGAACTGGCTGTACGCGCGCGGCATCGCACCCTGGCCCGTGTAGTCCCGGCTCCAGGCCGGCGTCGCTGAAACGGCGGCCATCGCCACGGCGAACGAGATCCCGGCCAGAGCGCAGGCGCGGAAAAAACCCGGAACATCGAGGCGCTCGTCGGCGACCTGGCCAACCAGCTTCGAGACGATCACCTGTTCCATTGCCAGCCTCCCGCGCTCAAGCGCTGCCGCCTCAGAGGCTATGACCGCTCGCAGGGCCGGTCAATCGATCCGCCGAGTCGCTGTCACCGCGTTCAGACAATCTGGTTTGAGCCGATCTCGCCGAACGCTAGGGTCCGCCGCTGCTGATGGCGGCGGACCAGAAGACGGGAGCGAGCGATGGGACACCTTTACGGCAGTATCCTGGAGACGGTCGGCCACACGCCGGTGGTCAAGATCAACCGCCTGGCCCCTTCCCACGTGAACCTCTACGCCAAGATCGAGGCGTTCAACCCGCTGGGCTCGGTCAAAGACCGCCTGGCGCTGGGGGTGATCGAGGCGGCCGAAAAGTCGGGCGCGTTGAAGCCTGGGATGACCGTGGTCGAGGCGACCAGCGGCAACACCGGCATTGGCCTGGCCATGGTCTGCGCCGCCAAAGGCTATCCGCTGGTCATCGTCATGGCCGAAAGCTTTTCGGTCGAGCGGCGGCGGCTGATGCGGTTCCTGGGCGCCAAGGTAGTGCTCACCCCCGCGGCCCTGCGCGCCACCGGCATGATCGACAAGACCGTCGAACTCGCCAAGACCCATGGCTGGTTCTACACGCGCCAGTTCGAGAACGAGGCCAATCCGGACATGCATACCCGCACCACGGCGCGGGAAATCATCGACGACTTCGCGGGTGTGAAGCTCGACTACTGGGTGACCGGCTTCGGCACCGGCGGCACGCTGAAGGGTGTCGCCCGGGTGCTGCGCCAGGAGACCCCGGCGACCAAGATCGTCGTCTGCGAGCCGTCCGATGCACCGATGCTGGCCAGTGGCGATCCTCAGCCTCGCCACCCTGATGGTTCCCCCTCTGCCGGCCACCCGGCCTGGAAGCCACACCCGATGCAGGGCTGGTCGCCCGACTTCGTGCCTAAGCTCACTGGCGATGCTGTCGATGCGCACCTGATCGATCAGCTCCTGACCATCTCCGGCCCGGACGCGCTCGCCGGCAGCCGCAACCTCGCGACCAAGGAAGGCATCCTGGTCGGCATTAGCGCCGGCGCCACCTTCACCGGTGCGCTGAAGATCGCCGAAACCGCGCCGGCCGGCTCGAACATCCTCTGCATGCTGCCCGACACCGGCGAGCGCTACCTCTCGACGCCGCTGTTCGCCGACGTGCCGGTGGACATGACCGACGAGGAACAGGCGATCTTCAAGTCATCGCCGATGTTCGCCTAAGGCTGCGCGCGCCGCGATCAGGTGTCGTCGTCGTAGGGTTCGAGCTTGAGCGGCCGGCGACAAGCGGCCGAAAGCCTGGTGGCGAGATCGGTCAGCCCGTCGGGATCGTCTGACCGTCCGATCGTCAGGCCTTTGGCGACGCCGCTGTGGCCGCGACATTCTACCCGCAGGCTGGCCCCGCCCGAGCCCTTGCCCGGCCGCAGCCGGCTGACCTGGAAGCGGACGATGTCGCCGGTGCGGACCAGGTAGAGCTGGTCGGTGCAGAAGATCAGCGCCTGGCCATCCGCCGAGCACCCGACCTGGCTGAAGAGGCTCGCAGCTCCCGGGATCGGCGCGCGGACGAACTCCAGTTGGCTCTCGTTGGCGGCGATGTCCGGCGAATAGACCGTGCTGGGACCGCCCACGCGGCCCACAGCCGAGAAGGCACGCACCCAGACCAGTTCCTCCGCGGTCACGTCGGGCCGCCAGCCGGTCTCGATCGCGACATGGCAGCCGCTCTTCACCCGCGGCTCGCGGCCGTGCGCTGGATTGTTGATCGGGAACCGCTGCATATCGGCAGGCCAGACGATCAGCTCGATGCTGGCCGCGCCCGACCGCCATTCGCGCTTCAGGCTGTTGCCGTTCTCCGAGCGCTGTGAGGGTCCGAGCGCCTGGTCGAACGCCCGCTCGGTGCGGCGTAGATTTTCGCGGGCGTCGTCGAAGAACCAGGCCACGCTGGAGAAGCGTGTCGCCGGAAACGCTGGCGAGATCTGCTCGAACACCTGCGCCGACAGCGGCCAGATGAGGCCCTCGCACAGCGGCGGCGCGGTCGGAACCTCGATCCCCTCCCACCGATAGGCCGGATGCACCCGCTTGCCGTAGCGGCCGGCGAGCGCCGCGCGGGTCTCGCGCCAGGGGAAGCCAGCGGCGTCCAGCAGCGCATGGATCGGGTTGCTCATCCGCGACTGCTATCCGTGCCGGCGTCCTGGGCCAAGCGGCGCGCTTGCGTTCGGCCGGCTGCGCGTTGAAGAAGGCCTCCCGCCACATCGCTGAGTCGCTTCCAGATGCGCGAGATCGTCGTCTTCTCTGGCTCATCGCACCCGGAGCTGGCCGCGGAGATCTGTGGACGCCTGGGCGTTCCGCTGTCGCCCAGCGAGACCAAACGCTTCACCAACGACTGCCTCGAGGTGCAGCTGCAGGCCAATTGCCGTGAGCGCGACGTCTTCCTGATCCAAACCCTCTCGGCGCCGGTGCAGGAGCACCTGGTCGAGCTGCTCTTGATGATCGATGCCGCCCGCGGCGCCTCGGCGGCGCGGATCACCGTAGTGATCCCGTTCTATGCCTACGCTCGCTCCGACAAGAAGGACGCGCCCCGGATCTCGATCGGCGGGCGCATGGTCGCCGACCTGCTGGTCAGCGCTGGCGCCAGCCGGGTGCTGACGATGGCGCTGCATGCGCCGCAGGTGCACGGCTTCTTCAGCGTACCCGTCGATCATCTGCATGCGCTGCATGAGCTGGGCGACCACTTCCAGAAAGCCGGCGACCTTTCCAACACGGTGGTCGTTGCGCCCGACCTCGGCATCGCCAAGTCGGCGGCGGCGTTCGCGCGGCGGCTGGGGACCGGGGTCGCTTTCGGCGCCAAGCAGCGCATCTCCGACACCGAGGTGAAGATCAGCGCCGTGATCGGCGATGTCGCCGGCCGCGACGTGATCGTGTTCGACGACGAGATCGCCGGCGGCACGACGATCATCGAGCTGCTCGACCGCCTGCACGAGATCGGCGTCGGCCAGGTCCGCATCGCCTGCACCCACGGCCTCTTTGGCCGGGGCGCGGTGCAGCGCATCGCCGACCAGAAGGGCGTGGTCGAGATCGTGACCATGAACACGGTGCCGATTTCGCCCGAGAAGCGGATCGCGCAGCTGACCGTGTTGTCGGTGGCCCCGGCCATGGCCGAAGCCATGCGCCGCATCCACGACGGCGAGTCCGTCAGCGAGCTTTTCGACGACGCCTAAGAGGCGGGCACTGGCGCCATGCTCCGCCGCATCAGCCAGACCAGCGCGCCGATCAGGATCGCGGTCGCCCAGAACATGTTGCCGAGCGACTGCAGGATATGCGGCGGCGCGATCGAGACGCCGACGGTGAAGAGCGCCAGCGACGCGAAGAGCGACCGGCCCATCACCCGGCGCACCTGGCGGTCCGGGTCGAGCGCGGCGCGGTAGACGAAGAGCGTGAAGGGAAAGAGCAGCCAGACGAAGTAGTAGGCGCGCGCCAGCGGCGAGACGACGGTCATCAGCGCGATCAGCAGCGCGTATTCAGCGGTGTCTGACGCGGGCGAGCGCCGTCGCTGCGGCGGCAGCGCGATGACGAAGCCGAGGCCGATCAGCCCGGCGATAGCGGCCAGGACGATGTTAGCCTGGTCGTAGCTGAGTTCGAAGACGTTGACGTAGAGCGGCTTCACCTCGGGTCGTTCCGCCTCGGCGTTGATTGGGCGGACGTAGCGGTGGACGACGGCGATCAGCGAGTTGTTCTTCCAGCCCCAGTTCTGATCCGGACGCTGGCCGAACCCCTTCTCGCTGGCCGAGAAGATCATCCCGCCGGCCCAGGTTTTCACTTCGGCGAGGTTGCGCTCGAAGCCGCGGAACGGCGCCGGGACCAGCAACAGGAAGACGGCCGTCATCACCGCCATGCTGATCGCCGCACGCCAGCGTCGCCGCCAGATCAGATAAGGGAAGATCGCGATCGGGAACGCCTTCAGCGCCGCCGCCGCGGCGAACATCGCGCCGGCCCCCCACTCCCGTTTCTCTCGCAGCAGCACCAAACCGGCCAGCACGATCGCCAGCAGCATCAGGTTAGGCTGGCCGAGGTCGTACATGTCCCAGATGAACGGCAGCGCGATCGCCGACGGCAGGGCGATCACCCACCACGGCTTGCGGAGGCCAGGCGTGGCGACCAGGCGGTCGGAGAGCCAGGCCGCGGCCGCCCAGCTGACGACGTTCATCAGATCGATGCAGGCAATCGAGAACGCCCGGCCGAACAGGCTGAACGGCGCCAGCAAGACCGCGGCGAACGGCGGATAGAGGAAGGCGAAGATCTGGCCGGTGTGGGGATAGAGGTCGCCGCCGGTCAGCACCTGACGACCGACCTGGTACCAGAGCGGATAGTCCTTCCCCTTGCCGTGCAGGAAGAGCTGGGGGACCAGCGGCAGCGCGCAGAGGATCACGTTGGCGACGATAAAGAGCGCGATCAGGCGGCGGGCGCCGGCGCGCCCGAGCCCCGAACCGGCGGCTGACGGGATCGGCGCGGCGGCTGCCGCGTTCAATGAAGGGGTATCGTTCATTCGGCCGTCTTAGTAGCGGCCCCGATCAATAGGTGACAGAGACGTTCAGCCACGGTTCAGGCAAGGCATTGGACTCTGAAGGCGGGACGTCCTCATCGGTCGGCTCGGTGTGGGGTTTGGCATGAAGAGATTCTTGTTGGCGGCGGCCTGCGCCGCGCTCGCGCTTCCGGGCGCCGCCATGGCGCAGCATCATGACCACGGCGACTCTCATGGCGCCGGTGGCTTTCATGGCAGCGGCGGCTTCAGTCGCACCGAATCGTTCCACTCCCGCTTCGGCGGCGGCCCGGTCGGCCACTTCGGCGCGCGCGATCTGAACGCCTGGCGCGGCGGCTTCTGGTGGCACGGCTTCCGCGGCGGGCGCCTCGGCTGGTGGTGGTTCACCGACGGCTTCTGGTACTGGTACGACGCGCCAGCCTACCCCTACCCCGGCGTCGTCGCTGACTACTATGTCCCCGGCGAGGAGTACGGGCCAGATGAAGGCCCCGCGCCCGACTACGGCCCCCCAGGCGGCCCCAACTCGTCGCCGTCCGGCCACCCGTTCTACTATTGCTACAAGCCGGCCGGCTATTATCCGCGTATTCCGGCCTGCCCCAGCGGCTGGCGCGTCGTTCCCTACGGCAACACGCTCCCGCCCTGATCGGCACGGCGCTTGCGTGGCGAAGCGACGCGGGGTCTGCGGCGCCGTTCCGGGCCATATGGAAGGCCTTGTGAACGCCGACCTGACGAAGAACGATGCAAACCAACCAGTTGTCGCCGTTCTCCGTTAAGGTAAAAGCGACGCCCGCTTGGGGTGATCGCGTGAGAGAGATGCGATGAGGTTCAGTTTTGCAGCAGGTATCGCGGTGGCGACCTGCATTGCCGGCGCAGCTTGCGCCGATGCGGTCAGCGACGCCAAGGCCGGTCAGGACGCGCTGAACCGCAACGACAACGCCGGCGCCGTGGCGCTGTTCAGCCGCGCGATCGACTCGCATGGCTTGTCGCAGGACGGGCAGGAGTCGGCCTACGTCGAGCGCGCGACGGCCTTCATGGCGATGCGGCAGTTCGATCTGGCGCTGGCCGACCTCGATCTGGCCCAGTCGATCTCGCCCGACGATCCCGACGCGAAGACCATGCGGGCCAAGATCCCGCCGACCGCAACGCTCGACCAGACCTCCGCCGCTCGGCGCGGCGCGACGCTCTATGGCCGCGGCGACTACGACGGCGCCCTCGCCGCGCTGAACCGCGCGATCGATCTCAAGCCCCGCGACGACTACAGCCTTTACGAACGTGGCCTCACCTGGCTCGCCAAGCCCGACTACGATCGGGCGCTGGCCGACTTCAACGCCGTGATGCAGATCAAGCCGACCTGGGGCACGCTCGAGGAGCGCGGCAACGCGTGGCGCGGCCGGGGCAACTATGCGCAGGCGATCGCCGACTACAACAACGCGCTGCAGATGAACTCGAGCGCGGCGGCGGTCTACTTCGACCGTGGCCAGGCCTACGCGCTGCAGCGCGACAGCAGCTCGGCGATCAACGACTTCAATCGCGCGCTGCAGCTTGCGCCGAATGTCGAGGCCTATCTCTACGCCCGCTGCGAGATCCGCTCCGCCGCGTCGGTCGACCTCGATCGGGCGCTGGCCGATTGCGACAAGACTTTGCAGATCAATCCGGACAGCGCCGCCGACTTCGACGCGCGCGCCTTCGCCCACTTCAAGCGCGGCGAATTCGATCTGGCGATCGGCGATGCGAACGAGGCTTTGCGCCGCGACGCCCGCCGCGCCAGCGCCCTCTTCGTTCGGGGCCTAGCCGAGACTCGCAGTGGCAAGGGCAATGGCGCGGCCGACATCCGCACCGCGCAGAGCATGGACTCGCACGTCGGCGACTATTACGCCAAGTGGGGCGTAAGGTTTTAGCGACCGACAGAACCCGCCTGGGCAAGTTCGTCGTCGGCGCGGCGGACCGCCGAGATGAAGTCGGTCAGCTTGCGGACATCCAGGCGCCCGTCGCTACGCACCCCTGAACACAGGTCCAACCCGAACGGGCGCACCTGCCGGATCGCCTGCGCCGCATTGGCGGCCGAAAGACCTCCAGCCAGAAACACGGGCCGTTGACTGGCCCGCACGAACGCGGCGCTCACATCCCAGTCGTGCGCTTGTCCAGTGCCGCCGAAGACCGGCGACGAAGCGTACGGACGGCCGGAGTCGAGCAGGAAGGCGTGTACGTGGGGCGCGTACGTCGGAATCAGGTCGAGCGCCTCAGGCCCCTCGACGTGGATCACCTGCACGCGGCGAACGAACGGCGCGATTGCGGCCAATCGCTCGGCTTCATCGGGATGGATGTGGTTCAGTATCTGGACCGCGGTGGTCCGAGTCCTGCGCACATGATCGGCGATGCCCGCCGCCGTCTGTTCGGCAGTCAGCAGGAAAGTCGCGATTGGCGGAGGCGCCGCGGCCGCCGTGTCAGCGATGAATTCATCGGCGACGGTGCGAGGACTGCCGGGCCCAGCGGCCACGAAGCCCAGAGCGTCCGCACCAACCTCAATCGCCAGCCGCGCCTCCTCGGCCGAGGCGATGCAGCACACTTTGATGCGCGTTCTCATCTGCTCAGCTCGCACACCTCAGGCGCTTAAACGACAAACGGCCCCCGCGGATGCGAGGGCCGTTCGTGTCTTGGGTGCGGGGATAGGATTTGAACCTATGACCTTCAGGTTATGAGCCTGACGAGCTACCGGGCTGCTCCACCCCGCGGCAAAGGCAAGCGCCGGCGAACGGCCAGCGATAGTATTCGTGATGAGGGGCCTAAGTAGACCTGAGATTTCACATCCTCTTGGCAGACCTGGCGGCGACCTACTCTCCCGCGCCTTAAGACGAAGTACCATCGGCCCAGGAGGGCTTAACGACCGAGTTCGGAATGGGATCGGGTGGGGACCCTCCGGCATAGCCACCAGGTCAACGAAAAGGATGTGAGAAGACATCAGCGTCCAGCGAAGGAAACCTTCGCGTGCATGAGTTTTGATAAGAACGATCAAGCCTATCGAGCGATTAGTACCAGTAAGCTTCACGCGTCGCCGCGCTTCCACACCTGGCCTATCAACGTGGTGGTCTACCACGGCTCTCGGCGAAGCCTTGTTTTGAGGTTAGTTTCCCGCTTAGATGCTTTCAGCGGTTATCTATTCCA
>DASXOP010000005.1:0-88980 GCA_036494265.1 Caulobacteraceae bacterium
GCTGAACATGCCGTTCCGCTGGCCCGAGGCTGCGCCCAACCTCGCGCCGCTGGAGGAGATCAGGCCCACCGACCCGGCGCCGGTGATCCGCCCATTCGAAGATGGCGTCCGCCTCGACCAGTTGCGCTGGGGCTTCCCGCCGGGGCGCCCGAAGGCGGGGCCGGTGATCAACTTCCGCTCCGAAAACCGCCGCTTCACCCAAGGCCGCTGCCTGGTCCCCGCCACCCACTTCTTCGAGTTCACCGGGACCAAATACCCGAAGACCAAGTGGCGCTGCACCGTGGCCGGGGAGGAGCTGTTCTGCCTCGCTGGGCTGGTCCGCGACGACCGCTTCACCCTCCTAACCTGCGACCCTGGCCCCGAGATCGCCGCGCTGCACGACCGCCAGGTGGTGATCATCGAACGCGCTGACTGGAACGCCTGGCTGACGGCCGAGGAACCACCGAGCGAGCTCCTCCGAGCGCTGCCGGAGGGCCGGATCGAGACGGTGCAAGCGTCGGCAGCACCTGAGGCTAGCTTGCTCTAACCCCAACGCCCGCTCATCCCGGCCTGCCCAGGGACGAGCGGATTTGGGGCGATCGCTTCAGGACGCCGAGCAGTAGTCGGCCCTCAGGCGAAGATCGTCGAGACGTCCGCGGCGCCTTCCTTCGCCACCCTCAGGTGGAAGTAGACGACTGCGCCGGTCACCACAGCCAGGATGTCCAGCACGCTCTGCATGAGGGGGGCCAGCGCGACCGACGAGATGGTCGTCGCCTGATCCTGGCCAAGTCCGATGGCGAAGAATGCGACCACAAACACGAAGGCGATGAGGATGACCATGATCGCGGCGAACAGGATCGCAAGGACGCCCGCAACGCTCCAGCGGCAGCCATCCGTCAGTCGCCACGCTCGGCTAAGCGACTCTGTGGAAGACAGGTCTTCGCTGATCAGTGCGGCCGTCGCCGGCATCCAGGCCACGATCAGGAATAGGCCGGGCACGAGCAGAAGAAGAAGGCCTGCGAGGGTACCCAATCCGCTGAAGAAGCCCATCGCCCAAAGAGAACCGAACCGCCTGGCGCCGGCGCCGATCGCCTCGCCAAGCGATAGCGGCGGGCGGCCGGACAGGTGACGCACAGCGATCAGCACCGCGCCGCCATTGAAAACCAGCGCGGGCAGGCCGGCGGCTAAGCTCAGCGCCGCCAGGTCCTTCGGCAAAAGGCCGAACATGGCTTGGGGCAAGGTCAGGAAGCAGAGCGCGAGCAACGCCAACGTCAGGAAGCGGTGAGAGATGACGTTCAGCGTGTCCTTGACGATCGCGCCGATCGAAATCACCGGTCGATCGACGCCGGCGCCGAGTGCGATGCTCATGATGTCCCCCGCCAGCCCCGGCGATAGACAATCACACCTGGTGGCCGCACGTCCATCGCACTCGTTCCGCTGGTTAGGCGACGGTGCGTTCGGCCGCCTTGGCGGCGTCCCATAGGGCGTCCATCTCGGCCAGGTCGGACTGCGCCGGCGACGAGCCCTTGGCCGCCAACGCGCGTTCGATGAACTGGAAGCGGCGCATGAACTTGGCGTTGGCCCCGCGCAGCGCCGCCTCGGGGTCGATGTCGAGCTGGCGGGCGAGGTTGGCGCAGACGAAGAGCACGTCGCCCAGCTCGTCGCGGGCCTTCTCCAGGTCGCCGGCCGCGATCTCCACCTCCAGCTCGGCCGTCTCCTCGTGCAGCTTGTCCAGCACCTCGCCGACCGTCGGCCACACGAACCCGACCCGTGCGGCGCGCTTGGATAGCTTCACTGCCCGGGTCAGCGCCGGCAGACCCACCGGCACCTCGTCCAGCAGGCTCGCTGGAGCTCCGCCAGCCTTGGCGGCGCGCTCGTCGGCCTTGATCGTCTCCCAGGCTTCGGTCTGTTCGGCGACGTCGCGGTGACGGACCTCCCCGAACACGTGCGGGTGGCGGCGCACCATCTTGTCGTTGATCGCCTCTGCCACGCCGGCAAAATCGAACGCGCCTTGCTCCTCGGCAATCCGGGCGTGGAACACCACCTGCAGCAAGAGGTCGCCGAGCTCGTCGCGAAGATGGGCAAGATCGCCGCGCTCGATGGCGTCGGCCACCTCATAGGCTTCCTCCACCGTGTAGGGCGCGATGGTGGCGAACGTCTGCTCCAGGTCCCACG
Organism: Caulobacteraceae bacterium; assembly: GCA_036494265.1. Taxonomy (GTDB): domain Bacteria; phylum Pseudomonadota; class Alphaproteobacteria; order Caulobacterales; family Caulobacteraceae; genus Acaudatibacter. Next base: position 2,155 of record DASXOP010000005.1, read on the forward strand.
GGCAGCCGCCATCGGGATTGCGCAGCTGGGCCATGATCTCCAGCAACTGGAAGATCGGATGATCTGGCGAGGAGGATGCGGGCAGGGGAGCGGCCATGTCGCGGACTCGGCGGATTCGGGGTAGTCAGGCACCCCTCTATCGCACCGTTCGCCCGCCACAGCAGCTAGAGCCTGATGAACCGTCCACGCCTTTTTCACTTCAGCGAAGACTCGAAGATCGAGGTTTTCACGCCACGCCCGGTGCGCGTCCCCGCCGTCCGGCCAGAGGGCCGAGATTGGCTGAACGGCCCGCTGGTCTGGGCGATCGAAGAGGCGCGCCAGGCGATGTACTTCTTCCCCCGCGACTGTCCGCGCATCCTGCTGTGGCGCCGCCCCGAGACGACGGCGGACGACCTCGCGCTTTGGTGGGGCGCCCGCGACTGCTCGATGATCGCCAACATCGAGTGGGCCTGGTTCGAGCGGCTGAAGGCGACGCCGATCTACCGATACGAGTTCGCCGCGGGCGACTTCGAGAGCCTTGAGGACGCCGGCATGTGGGTGTCCCGGACCGCGGAGACTCCCATCGCCATGGAAACCTTGACCGATCTTCCCGCCGCCATGGCCTCGGCCGGCGTCGAGCTGCGTGTGATGGAACGCCTGACACCGTTACGCCGCGTCTGGTCCACCTCGCTGCACGCCAGCGGCGTGCGTCTGCGCAACGCGGCTGGCTGGAACGACTAAGCCGGCGGACGCCCCGCCGCAGCGTAGATCGAGTCGATAGCGGCCATATTGGCTACCGCGTCGGCGCCGCCGACTAGGGGCGCGGCCGTGCCTTGCAAGACCTCGCCTAGATGCGTCAGCTGCGCCTCGTAGGTCGTCGGCCCGTCCGTCGGCCGCACCTCGGTCACCCCGTCGATCGTCGTCGTGAACCGGCATCCCCGCTGCGGCGCGAGGAAGTTGACGATCTCTAGCGACCCGCGCTCACCCTCGATCTTCAGGCTGGCGGACGGCGCCGGGGCGACCATCGCGCAGGCGACTTCGGCCTGGACGCCGCTCGGGAACGCAAGCTGCGCGGCGATCTCGACATCGACGCCATCCTCGAACCGCCCATTGGCGCTCTCGATGCGCGGTTCTTCGCCGATCAGGCTGCGCAGCGCGTGCAGCGGATAGCAGCCGAGGTCCATCAGCCCGCCGCCGCCCAGCTCGCGGCGCCAGCGCAGCTCGTCCTCGGTTCGGGCGATGGTCACCTGGAAGCTGGCCGATGCCTGGCTGACACGTCCCAGCGCCCCAGCCCGCATCAGCGCCACCGCGTCACGCATCACCCGGTGCAGGCGATAGTGGAACGCTTCCAGCAGCACCTGGCCAGTCCGCGTCGCCGCCTCGGTCATGGTCCGCGCTTCGGCGGCGTTCATCGCTAACGGCTTCTCGCAGAGCACCGCCTTGCCCGCCTCGAGCGCGGCGACGGTCCACTCCAGGTGACCGGACGGCGGCAAGGCGTTGTAGACGACATCGACGTCGTCGCGCGCCACCAACTCGGCATAGGAGCCGGCCACGTGCGGGATGCCATGCTCGTTGGCGTAGGCGCGGGCCTTGCCGGCGTCGCGTGCGCCAACCCCGACAACTTCGAAGTCGGGGTTGTTCTTCGCCGGTGCGATCACCGCTGGGGGCGCGATCCGCGAGGCGCCCAGGAGGCCGATGCGGTAGACCATCAGCCCAGCCGCCGGCGATAGAGGGCGACCAAGCGCTCCCAGTGTCGCTCCGCCGCGTCCTTGTTGTAGGCGGCGCGCTGCGGGAAGGCGAAGCCGTGCTCGACCTTCGGATAGAGCTCGACCTCGATCCGGTCGCTGGCGTCGGCGAGCGAGCCCCGCAGCTGTTCGACCATCTCCAGCGGCGCCCAGCGGTCGACCTCCGCGCAACCGATGTAGATCTCGGCCTTGGTCGCCTTGGCCATCAGGTGCGGGCTGTCGGCCTTGTCGGTGACCAGATAGGTCCCGTACATCGAGGCCGCCGCGGCGACGCGGTCGGGGAAACTGGCGGCCGCGTTGATCGCGAACTGGCCGCTCATGCAGTAGCCGACCGTGCCGATGCTGCCCGCTCGGGCAGCCGGGTCGGCGTCGGCGTAGCCGATCAGCGCCTTGGCGTCCGACATCACCATCGCGATCGAAAGTCCGTTCATCAGCGCGAACATCCGCTCGCGCACCTTCTCATCGCCGAGCGGCCCGATCTCCATCACTCCGGCGCGGTAGTAGAGGTTGGGCAGCATCACATAGTAGCCGGCGCTGGCCAGCCGCCGGGCCATGTCGCGCAGCTCTTCCCGGATCGCCGGCGCATCCATGAAGAACAGGATCACTGGGTGAGGCCCGCCACGCTCCGGATGCACGATGAAGGTGGTCGTCGCCCCGTCGGGCGTCGGGATATCGAGCTGGCGTTCGAACATGCGGGGATTTCCTGGACGGCTTGTCTTGCTCGTCTCTAGCGGGCCAAGCGGAGGCGCGCCACGACCGCTTTGCGCGACTGGACAAGGGGCCGGGAAGCAGCCCATTTGAGCCCCGTGTCCGAGGGACGTTTCATCACCCTGGAAGGCGGGGAAGGGGCCGGCAAGTCGACCCAGGCGCGGCGTCTCGCTGAGCGGCTGAGGGCGCGCGGCCGGCAAGTGCAGGTGACCCGAGAGCCGGGCGGATCGCCAGGCGCCGAGACCATCCGCGAGCTGCTGGTGACCGGCCAGACCGACCGCTGGTCGCCAATCACCGAGACGCTGCTGATGTACGCCGCCCGGCGCGATCACATCGAGCGCACCATCGCGCCGGCGCTGGCCGCTGGCGAGTGGGTGGTCAGCGACCGCTTCGCCGATTCCACCCGGGCCTACCAGGGCGCAGGCGGCGGCGCGCCGGCGTCGTTGATCCAGACGCTGGAGCGCCACGTGCTGGGCGAGACGCGGCCGCACCTGACCTTGATCCTCGACCTCCCGGTTGACGCGGGGCTGGCAAGGACCGCCGACCGCAATCATGCCGAGACTCGCTTCGAAGCCAAGGGCGAAGCGTTTCATCAGCGGCTGCGCGAAGGTTTCCTGGCCATCGCCCGGGTCGAAGCCGACCGCTGCGTGGTGATCGACGCGACCGCCGATGTCGATGCGGTCGAGGACGCGATCTGGGCCGCGGTCGAGGCGCGTCTCGCGCCATGAGCGATCACCCTCGCGACATGGCGACGATCCAGGGTGGCGAGGCCGTCGAGGGCGCGTTCCTCGCGGCGCTCGAGCGAGGTCGGCTGCACCACGCTTGGCTGCTCGTGGGACCTGAGGGCGTCGGCAAGGCGACGTTCGCTTACCGCGCTGCTCGCCGGCTGCTGGGCGCCCGGCCGGCGCCAGCCTACGGCCCGCTCGGCGCCGACCCGGAAGATCCGGTGTTCCGCCAGGTGGCAGGCCGCGCTCACCCCGACCTGATGGTGCTGGAGGTGGAGGACGGGGAGGGCAAGACGCGCCGCTCGATCCCTGTCGACGAGGCCCGGGCGCTGCCGGAGTTCTTCTCGAAATCCCCTGGCCGGGCCGCCTTTCGGGTGGCGATCATCGACACCGCCGACGATCTCGGCGTCAGCGGCGCCAATGCCGTGCTGAAGACGTTGGAGGAGCCGCCGACCCGAGGCGTACTGTTCCTGATCTCGCACCAGCCCGGCGCGCTGTTGCCGACGATCAAGTCGCGCTGCCGCCGGCTGGTGTTCTCCGCCCCACCGGCGGACGAGGCCGCGGCCTGGCTGATGCAGCGCACCGAGGCGACGCACGAGGCCGCCCACCAGTATTTGCGCATGGCCCGGGGCGCGCCGGGACGGGCATTGCGGCTCGCGGCCACCAACGCGCTGGAAATCGACCTGGCGGCGCGGCAACTGGTCGAGCGCTTGCCATCCATCGACGCATCGATCGCCCAGCACATGGCCGACGGTTTTCGCGGACCGCAGGGCGCCGAGCGGTTCGCGCTGGCGATGGATCGGATCGCCGCGGCGCTGCACGAGCGCACAGCCGACGCGGCGCTGGAGGGGCGCGGCGCGTTCGACCGCTGGGCCGAAGCCTGGGAGATGCTCAGCAACCTGCCAGGTGAGGTCGAGGCGATCAATCTCGACCGGGGCGACGCCTTCTTCACCGCGCTTGGCCGCCTCCACGCTCTGGCCGCCTGACCGCATGCTGATCGACAGCCACGTCAACCTGCACGCACCGCAGTTCGACGCCGACCGCCAGGCGGTGATCGACCGGGCGAGAGCCGCCGGCGTCGGCCTGATGCTGACGATCAGCGACAAGGTCGCCTCCGAGCCGGCCGTGCGGGCGATCTCCGAGGCCAACCCGGACATCTGGCACACGGTCGGAACCCACCCGCACGAGGCCAAGGACGACCCCGACCTCTCGCCGGCTTGCCTGGTCCGGCTCGCCAGCCATCCGCGGGCCGTCGGCATCGGCGAGACCGGCCTGGATTTCCACTACGATCTGTCGCCCCGCGACGTGCAGGCCACGGTGTTCCGCGCTCACATCGCCGCGGCCCGCGAGACCAGGCTGCCGCTGGTAGTGCACGCCCGAGAAGCCGACGAGGAGATGGCGGAAATCCTGGAGGCGGAGCACGCGGCCGGCCCGTTCAAGCTGCTGATGCACTGCTACACGTCAGGCCCGGAACTACTGGCTCGCACCGCAGCGCTCGGGGCCTATTTCTCGGTCTCGGGCATCGCCACCTTCAAGAACGCCGAGGATGTGCGGGGCCTGGTCCGCGCCATGCCGGAGGATCGGATCATCGTCGAGACCGATTGCCCCTACCTGGCCCCGATCCCGCACCGCGGCCGCCGCAATGAACCGGCCTATGTCGGCCTGGTGCTGGGGAAGCTGGCCGAGGTGAGGGGATGGGACCGCGCGGAGGCCGAGGCGCGCACCGAAGCGGCGTTCTTCAACCTGTTCGACCGGATCCCGCGGCCATGACCGGCGCCCTGGAAGTGACCATCCTCGGCTGCGGCTCGTCCGGCGGCGTGCCGAGGGCGGACGGGAACTGGGGCGTCTGCGACCCCGCCGATCCGCGCAATCGCCGCTCTCGCTGCTCGATGATGATCCGAAGGATGTCGGAGGAGGGGCCCGAGCGCTGGACGACGATCGTTGTCGATACCTCGCCCGAGTTCCGCCAGCAGACGGCCGAGGCAGGCACGAAGCGGCTCGATGCATTGCTTCTGACTCACGAACACGCCGACCAACTGCACGGCATCGACGACATCCGCGCCTTTGCGATGCGCCAGCGGGCCCGCATCCCATGCCACGTCGATGCCGCCACCGAAGAGGCGACGCTGCGCCGGTTCGGCTACATCTTCGAGGGCGAGAAAGGCTATCCCGCCATCGCCGACATCGTGCCGATTCCGCCGCATGGCGAGCCTTGGGCGGTGACGGGGCCTTCAGGCGCCATTCCGGTGGTCACCTTCGAACAGGACCACGGCGAGGTGCGCAGCGTCGGCTATCGGTTCGGCGGGGTGGCTTATTCGTCCGATGTCCTCACCCTGGACGACACTGCGTTCGACGCGTTGGCGGATCTCGACCTCTGGATCGTCGACGCGCTGCGCTACACGCCGCACCCGACTCACGCCCATGTCGAGCGAACGCTGGGATGGATCGAGCGGGTGAAGCCGAAGCGGGCGATCCTCACCAACCTGCACATCGACCTGGACTTCACTGAGCTGTCGTCAAGGCTGCCGGAGGGGGTCTACGCGGCCGTGGACGGGCTGCGGCTACACCACCAGCTGCAGGGGGATAACCGGTGAAAAAACCGCGCCTTAGGCTGGGTTTTTTAGCCTCGAACAATGGCTCCGGCATGCGGGGAATCGTGGCGGCGATCGAAGCCGGCGCGCTCGACGCCGAAGCCCGCCTGGTTATCAGCAATCGCCGCGACGCGCCGGCGCTCGATTTCGCCACGGCCCACGACGTGCCAACGACCGTCATTCGGACCAAGACCGACCCGGACGCGGCGGATGCCGCGCTCGCCGAGGCGCTGCTCGCCGCTGGTGTTGAACTCGTTATTCTGTCCGGCTACCTGCGCAAACTCGGTCCACGGACGTTGAAGGCCTACGCAGGCCGCGTTCTGAACGTCCATCCGTCGTTGCTGCCGAAGTTCGGCGGCGAAGGCATGTACGGCCGCCGCGTCCACGACGCCGTGGCCGCCGCCGGCGAACGCGTCACCGGCGTCACCGTGCACGTGGTCGACGGTGAATATGACCAGGGACCGCCGGTCGCCCAGCTGGAGGTGCCGCTGGTGAGCGGCGACGACGCCGCCACGATCGAGGCCAAGGTCACCGCGGCGGAGTCCGGCTTCTTCGTCGAAGTGCTGCGGGGGTTATCTCAGGGGACCCTGGCCTTGCCGCACCCCACGCATAATTTCCGATAATCTTCCTTAGGCGCGATATCGATGTGCGCGCAGGTTAGAGATGTCGTCCTCCTTGCGATCTAAAGGAGGCTCCCTCGCCCCCGGTGCGGAGCCTAGCGACTGCCGCTCGGGCCTAGGCGCTCGGCAGGACGCTTTCGAGGTCGGTTTTTGAGAAATCGTCGCCGACAAAAAGCAGACGGCAGGATTGCTCCTTCGCCAGTTCATAGGCGAAGCAGTCGCCGAAGTTCAGACCGGCGGGATGTACGCCGCGCCCCCAGCGGCCATAGGCTGCGGCGATGCGGTGCGCGGCGGCTGGCGTCACCGCGATCACCTCCAGGCCAAGCCCATCGATCAGGCGGCGCATTTCATCGCCGATGTTGCGGCGCGCCGCGACGATCAAGGCTTCGGCCACGGTGCCGGCCGAAATGACCGCCTCGGCCTCGCGCTCAAGCACTTCGGCGCAGGCATCGGCCTGCTTCTCGCCGAGCAAGACAGCCATGAGCGCCGATGTGTCGACCGCGATCACTTGGGAAGGCCATCCTCGCCGTAGAGGAAATCCTGGCTTCTCGCCGCGTCGGCGCCTGCGGTCGCCGTGGTGGCGGCCGTCCGAGCGGCCGCGAGAACCTGCCCCCGCGCCGCGGCATCGGGCTTAGCGACGATGGGCACGAGTCGAACCGCTGGCTGGCCATGTCTCGTAAGAATGACCTCACCGCCAGCCTCAGCTCGGCGCACCAACTCGGTCAACTGACTCTTGGCGTCGGTCACGGAAATTCGCATCGAGTTCGCCACCCTCCTACCGCGACAAACTATTGGACCATTTGATGGTCCATGTCCACCTCTGCCCGAGGCGCCGTGAGGGGCGCCCGCCCACGGCGGAGCTAGGCGTGTCTCGCCATTGCCGATGGTGGGAAGACGTGACCTCTGCGGCCGGCGCAGACAGACCATGGACGCCCGATGCCCAACGCCTCCGACCTTTTCAGCATCGTCGACAGCTACATCGGCGATCTCTACGCCCCCGAGGATGACGTCCTGCTCGCCGCACTGGGCGATGCGCGCGCCGCGGGGTTGCCGGAGATCCAGGTGTCGCCGGCGCAGGCGAAGTTCCTCTATCTGATGGCCAGGCTGGTCGGCGCGCGGCGGATCCTCGAGCTCGGCACGCTCGGCGGCTATTCCACCATCTGGCTGGCGCGCTCGCTGCCGCCCGGCGGCCGCCTGACCACGTTCGAGGTCGATCCGAAGCACGCCGCCGTCGCCACCCGCAACATCGCCCGCGCGGGGCTGGCGGACGTCGTCGACGTGATCGTGGGTCCGGCGACGGAAACGCTGCCGCGTTTCATCGACGCCGACGAGGCCGCGATCGATCTCGTCTTCCTGGATGCCGACAAGGTTAACTACGGCGCCTACTTCGCCCAGTTCATGCGCCGTGTGCACGGCGGCTCGCTGATCCTGGCCGACAACGTGATCCGGCAAGGCACGGTGCTGTCGCCCAGCCCGGGCGACCCCTCCGCCCTCGCCGCCCGGGTCTTCAACGCCATGATCGCGACCGACGAGCGGCTGGAGGCGGTGATCCTGCAGCAGGTGGGCATCAAGGGCCACGACGGGCTGACGGTAGCGCGGGTCAAGTGAGTGCCGTTTGACCGACCCACCGCCGCGGGTTAGTAGCCGCGCGTCCCTTGGGGAGTAGCCGTCCGCATCGAAGCGGAGGCCGCGTCAACATACTTGGCCCTGCCGCTCTGCGGTCCGGCCATGGCGCGGAATGGCGGACCGGTTCGGTTCGTCTGGCGAGACCAACGGCGCCGGCGCGCTCGGCTGGGGTGCGCTGAGCGCCGTTGCCTGTCTCGCCCCAGCCCTTGGACGCCCGATGGAAACCTACCTCGTCTCCGCCTTGCTGGTCGCTCTCGCCGAGATGGGTGACCGCACCCAGCTGCTGGCGATCATGCTGGCAAGCCGCTACCGCAAGCCGATGCCGATCCTGGCCGGCATCTTCGCCGCGACGATCGCCAACCACGCGCTGGCGGCGCTGGCGGGCTTCTATCTCTCCAGCCTGCTGTCGGCGACCTGGTTCAAGTACGCGGTCGCCGCCTCCTTCATCGCCATGGCGCTGTGGGCGCTGATCCCGGACAAGGAGGGCGATGACGACAAGCCGAGCCGGCTGGGCCTCGGCGTCTTCCTGACCACGGCGGTGACGTTCTTCCTGGTCGAGATGGGCGACAAGACCCAGATCGCCACCGCCGCCCTCGCCGCGCGCTACCACGATGTGCTGATCGTGGCGGCGGGCACCACCACGGGCATGATGATCGCCAACACCCCGGCGGTGTTCCTGGGCCACGCCGTGACCCGGATCCTGCCGATCAAGGCGCTGCAGATCGCCGCCGCCCTGCTCTATCTCGGGCTTGGCGTCTGGGGGATCGCGACGACGGCGGGCTGGGTGAAGTAGAGCCCGCCTTCGCCCGCCCGTGTCTTCGGTCAGGCGTCTTCGAGGTAGGTGACGCCGGGCGCGGTCTTCAGCGCGCCGCGGGCGGCGGCGTCGAGCACATAGCGGCCGGGCAGCTTCAGCTCGACCTCGCGGCCGCCAGAGAAGCCCGCCACCAGGACGACATCGCCGCCGCCGGCGGTCGCTGCTCTCAGCCGCTGCCGCAAGGCCGAAGCGTCCGCCGCCGAGGGCGAGAGATGGACTCGCAGCGAGGCCGCGGCGGACTCGATCGCCCGCTCCAGCGGCTCCGCCTCGTCGCCGAAGAACCGCACGTCGCCTTCGGAGCTTTTGGCCCGCACCTTGATCACCACGTGGGCGCCGGCTTCGAGCACGTCGCGGTATTTGCGCAGCGCTTCGGGCGGGAACAGCACCTCGTATTCGCCGGTCGGGTCGGACAGACTGACGAAGGCGAACTTGTCACCGCTGCCGGACGCCGCGCGTTCCTGCCGCCGGCGGATCACGCCCGCCATCCGGAACGCCTCGTGGCCGGTGCGGGCCTGCAGCAGGGCGTCGGCGTAGAGGGTCGTGCGCCGCCGGCGCAGCACCTCGACCACGTCGTCGAGCGGGTGGCCGCTGAAGTAGAAGCCGACCGCCGCCAGTTCCTCGTCGAGCTTGGCAGCCGGCGCCAGCGGTTCGGTCTTCGGCAGCCGTGGGCGGGCGGCGTCGGCATGTTCGGCGCCGAATAGGCTGATCTGGCCGGAGACGCGCTCCTGGGCGACGCTCTGGGCGTAGGCGATCAGATCGTCGGCCGCGGCCAGGATCTGTGCCCGGTTGGGGTGGATCGAATCGAGCGCCCCGGACCGGGCCAGGTTTTCCAGCGCGCGCTTGCCGATCTGACGCGGGTCGATCCGCTCCAGGAAGTCGAACAGGTCGCGGAACGGCCCGCCCGCCTGGCGCACGGCGACCAGATGCTCCATTGCGGTCAGACCGACGTTGCGGACGGCGCCCAGCGCGTAAAGCACCTCCCCGCCCTCGACCTCGAAGTCGGCGCCAGAGCGGTTGACGTCCGGCGGCCGAATCTTGACCTCGAAGCGGCGGGCGTCCTGGTTGAACACCGCTAGCCGGTCGGTGTTGGAGAGATCGAGGCTCATCGAGGCGGCGAAGAACTCGACCGGCGCGTGGGTCTTCAGCCAGGCGGTCTGGTAGGTGATGTAGGCGTAGGCGGCGGCGTGGCTCTTGTTGAAGCCGTAGCCGGCGAACTTGGCCACCAGATCGAAGATGTCGCCCGCTTGTGCGCCGGAGACGCCCTTGGCCTCCGCGCCGGCGGAGAAACGGGCGCGCTGGAGGTCCATCTCCTCCTGCTTCTTCTTGCCCATCGCCCGGCGCAGCAGGTCAGCCTCGCCAAGCGAATAGCCGGCCAGGATCTGGGCGATTTGCATCACCTGCTCCTGGTAGACGATGATGCCGTAGGTCTCGGCCAGCACCGGCTGCAGCCAGGGGTGCATCCACTGGATTTCCTTGCGGCCGGACTTGCCGTCGCAGAAGGCGTCGATGTTATCCATTGGACCCGGGCGGTAGAGCGCGCCTAGAGCGGTGACATCCTCGATCGAGGTTGGTCGCAGCTTGCGCAGGGTGTCGCGCATCCCCTGCCCTTCCAGCTGGAAGATGCCGACCGTATGGCCGGCCGACATCAGGTCGTAGACCTGCTGGTCGTCGAGAGGCAGCACGCGCACTTCGGGCGCCGCGCCGCGCCGTTCCATGAACCGCACCGCGCGGTCGATCACAGTCAGGGTCTTCAGGCCCAGGAAGTCGAACTTCACCGGCCCCGCGCTCTCGACCCACTTCATGTTGAACTGCGTCGCCGGGATGTCGGAACGCGGATCACGGTAGAGCGGCACCAGCTCGGTGAGCGGACGATCGCCGATGACGATGCCGGCGGCGTGGGTTGAGGCGTTGCGGTAGAGGCCTTCGAGCTGCAGGGCGATATCGAGCAGCTCGGCGACGCCTTCCTCATGCTGACGGGCGTGCTGCAGCCGGGGCTCGATCTCGATCGCCCGGGCCAGCGTGACCGGGTTGGCGGGATTGGCCGGCACCATCTTGGCCAGCCGGTCGACGAGGCCCAGCGGCAGTTGCAGCACCCGGCCGACGTCGCGCAGCACAGCGCGGGCTTGCAGCGTGCCGAAAGTGATGATCTGCGCCACCCGGTCGCGGCCATATTTGGCCTGGACGTAGGCGATTACCTCCTCGCGCCGCTCCTGGCAGAAGTCGGTGTCGATGTCGGGCATCGAGACCCGTGCGGGATCGAGGAAGCGCTCGAACAGCAGCTTGAAGCGCATAGGGTCCAAGCCGGTGATCAGGAGCGACCAGGCCACGATCGAACCCACCGCCGAGCCCCGGCCAGGGCCGACCGGAATCCCCTTCGCGGCGGCGAACTTCATGAAGTCCGACACGATCAGCAGGTAACCGGAGAAGCCCATCGAGGTGATCACGCCGAGCTCGCGCTCGAGCCTGGCCCAATACTCCTCCTCGGGGGCGAACAGCTTTTGCCCGGCCATCCGGGCACGCAGCCCTTCGCGGGCCTGGGCGGTGAGTTCCTCCTCCTCGCTGCGGCCGCCGACGGTCGGGAAGCGCGGAAGCACCGGGTCGCGCTTCTTGACCATGAAGGCGCAGCGGCGGGCGATATCGAGGGTGTTGTCGCAGGCCTCTGGCAGATCGGCGAACAGCTTGCGCATCTCCGCCGCGCTCTTGAACCAGTGCTCGGGCGTCACCCGCCGGCGCTCGTCCTGGCCCAGGAACGCGCCATCGGCGATGCAGAGCAGCGCCTCGTGCGCCCGGTAAGTCTTGGCCTCGGCGAAGTAGACGTCGTTGGTGGCGACCAGCGGTGCGTCGTGCTCGTAGGCGTAGGCCACGAGACCCGGCTCCGCGCTCGCCTCGCTGGCCAGCCCATGCCGCTGCAGCTCGACGTAGAAGCGGTCGCCGAACACCTGGTGCATCTCGGCCAGCGCCTTGACCGCGTCGGGGACCCGGCCCGAGGCGAACAGCGTATCGACCGGACCGTCAGGCCCGCCCGATAGCAGGATCAGCCCCTCGGACTTCTCGACCACCCTCGCCCACGGCACGTGCGGCTCATCGGTCGGGGCGACATCGAGATAGGCCGCCGACGACAGCTCGGTGAGATTGCGCCAGCCGGTCTCGTTCTGCGCCAGCAAAACTACAGTCGGCAGCCGCGCCCAGCGCTCGGGTAGCTTCTCGCCGATGCCGGTGACCGGCAGCGCGCAGCCGACGATCGGCTGGACGCCGGCCTCCTTGGTCGCGACCGAGAACTCCAGGGCGCCGTAAAGATTGGCGCGGTCGGCCAGCGCCACCGCCGGCATCCCCGCCCCGCGCGCCAGCTTGCCGAGCGCGTCAGCCTTGATCGCGCCTTCCAGCAGCGAATAGGCCGAGCGGGTGCGAAGATGCACGAAGCCTTCGCCCAGGCGCGCCAATCGATACTCCCCTCACCGTCGGGGAAGCCCCGACTCAGCCAGCGAAACTCGCCATCTGGCAGACCATCCAAACGAACCCGGCCACCGAGGCAAGAGCCAGCCCCTCACGCGCGATACGAATCATGTTGATAGTCCCTCGTGTCGTCGTACTTGTTTTGTTCTTGTGGGCCTTATTCCCCCTTTGTTCTTTTGTGTCAAGCGGTCCAGTATTGGCGCTGTATTGGCGCCCGGTCAGCGGATGAACTGCTCGCTGGCGTTGCCGACCTGAGCTGCTGGGGTTTCTGGGTGGTTGCTCACCCACGTTCGGGCGAGGCTGGAGCCCGCCGCCGCCGCCTTTTCATACCAGGCCCGGGCTTGGGAGGCGTCGGGGGTGATCGTGCTATAGCCGTACTCGTAGAACGCGCCGACCCAGTACTCGGCGTCGGCATACCCCTGTGCGGCGGAGGCCTCGAACCACTGCAAGGCGATGCCATTGTCCAGCGGCACCCCGTGGGCGAAGCAGTAGGCGTAGCCGATCTGATACTCCGCCTCCGCATCGCCCGTTGAAGCCGCCAGCGCCCACCATTGAGCCGCCACGGTCTGGTCCGATGCGGCTGCAGCGTTGGCCTTCATCTGAGTGACGCTTCGGAAAACAACGTCGGGTGACGACGCGACGAGTGGATTGCTGTCAGATGTGCCGCCCAGACCGCCAATCGCAGGTGGCAACGGCGGCCTGTCGGCCGTGTTTGCAGCCGCGTTCGAGCCTCCGTCGGTCGCATTTAGTGCGTTGACTGAGTTGTCGGCGACCGCCGCATTGTTGGCGTCGTTGACGACATTGGGGGCCGGGTGCGGACTCAATGCGAGCACCAGCAGGATCATCGAGATCGTCGCCACGATCGCCACGATCCCGGCGATCAGCGGGACAGGCAGAGGCGGGCGCGGCGGAGGCGCCGGTGGACTTGGCGGGGGTGGAGGTAGCGGCAGCGGATCGGGCGCAGGTACGGGCGGCGCGGGCGGCGGCGGAGGCGTGGGTGGCGGACTTGGCGGAACGGGCGGCGGCGGAGGGAGTGGCGGCGGCGCCGAGCCGTGCTGGGTCAACTCCGCCAGGTCGGCCTTCGCCTGGGTGACCTCCCGCGATGCGGCCGAGAGCGCCCCGGTGGCCGTGCGCTTGTCGGCGTCCGCGGTTTCCATCGCCGTTCGCGCGGCGTCGAGATCGCTCTGGGCGGCGCGCAGGATCGACGCGCTGAGCCGCATCTCGACGATGCGGTGGAACTGGGTCTCCGCCTCGCCGAAGGCGGTCTTGGCGACGGCGGCGACCTCGCCGGTCTCCCCTTCCCTCGCCTTGGCGTCCTGGAACGCCTGCTCGGCCGCCTCGACACGCCGCCTGGCCGCCTGCAAAGTCTCGCCGCGACGGGCGAGCGCACCGGTGAGCGAGCCGGCTTCAGCCGAGCCGGTGTTGACCATGTGCTCTTCGAGCGTCGCCACCAGGCGCGACCAGCCGCCGTGGCTGTCCTGGCCATTCCAGTCGTCGATCGGCAGTCCGTTGATGCGGTCGAACGGGAACGGCGGCGCGCTGACGCCAGAGAGCGCGTTGACCAGCTTGTGGCGGCTGAGCGCCAGCCGCGCTTCGTCGCGGACATACTCGCTGTTCTTCGAGGCCGGCGTCCAGATCACCACCAGCGCGCTCAGCTCGGTGACCTGACGCTCCAGCTCCTGCTGCCAGTCGACGCCCGGCATGTCCTGGTCCCACCAGACGTCGACGCCGATAGCGCGTAGGCCGCGCACGACCTGCTCCGCCAGCGTGCGGTCCGTCCGCGAATAGGAAAGAAAGACCCCCGACATCCCCCACCGCTCTCAGCAGCACGGTTCAAATAGCGCAAGGCGACGGCAGCCGCGAGACGTCAGACAACGCCGGCGAGCAGCTCCGGCAATTCGGCGAGGGTCTCGATGTGCAGATCGGCGGCGCCAGCCTCCGGGGATGCCGCGTTGATGACGCCCCAGGGCCCTCGGCGGATGAAGACCGCCGTCATCCCTGCCGCCTTCGCTGGCAGCACGTCGTTGTCGAGGCGGTCCCCGACATAGGCGATCGCGCTGGCCGGCGTTCCAGCCGCCTCTACCACCTTAGCGAAGAACGCGGGGTCGGGCTTCTCGACGCCCCAGCTTGCGGACGAGGCGATGAAGTCTGCCGGCGTTCCGAGCGCCGCCAGCGACGCTTCGGCGGCCTCGGGCTGGTTGCCAGCGATGCCGACGCGGATGCCTGCCGCCCGCAGCACCGAGAGGCAAGGCAAAGCATCCGGGTAGAAGTCGCCGGGCTCCAGCGTATAGCGCCAGCCAGCCGCCGCGCGGCGCGCCTGCTCGGCGGCGAGGTCGAGACCTGGGCGTACGACGTCGAACACCCGGCGATGATGCCAGCCGCGCTCGACGACGGCGCCGAACGCGGCGAAGAACGTCAAGCGCGGGACCGCTAGCCAGTCGGCCCAGTCGCCCCAATGCCGGGTCTCGTCGACGAGGGTCTCGCCGACGTCGAACACCACGCACCTGATCCAACTCATCGCGCCTGCGGCTCCAGCCGCCCATCCTTCAGCGCCAACACCCGGTCCATGTAGGTGGTCAGTTCGAGGTTGTGGGTGGCCACCAGCGCCGCGACGCCGCGTTGGCGGGCGAGGTCGTGCAGGTTCTGGAACACGGCCTTGGACGTGACCGGGTCGAGGTTTCCGGTCGGCTCGTCGCAGAGCAGCAGCCGCGGGCTGTTGGCCAGCGCCCGGGCGACGGCCACCCGCTGCTGCTCGCCGCCGGAGAGCTTGGCCGGCTGGTGGGTGAGCCGATCGGCAAGGCCAAGGTCGGTCAAGAGCAAGGTCGCCCGCGCCTCGGCCTCCTTCTTCGGCCGCCCGGCGATCATCACCGGCAGGGCGACGTTGTCGAGCGCGGAGAGCTCCGGCAGCAGATGGTGGAACTGGTAGACGAAGCCGATCTCCCTCAGCCGGATCCGTGTCCGCGCCCGGTCGCTGAGCGCTCCGCACTCCTCGCCGTCGATGCTGATCGTGCCGGCGGTCGGGTGCTCAAGCAGGCCGGCGGCGTGCAGCAGAGACGACTTGCCGGAGCCTGACGGCCCGATCAGCCCGACCAGTTCGCCGGGATAGACCTCGACGTCGGCACCTTTCAGCACCTCCAGGGTCCGCTCGCCGGTCTCGTAGCTGCGCTTCAGGCCTCGGACGACAAGGACCGGGTTACTCATAGCGGAGCGCCTCCACCGGATCGAGGCACGAGGCGCGCCACGCCGGCGGCAGGGTGGCGAGGAAAGAGGCGGCGAGCGCGATCAGGGTGATCGCGGCCACCTCCTGCCATTCGATCTTGGCCGGCACCCGCGAGAGGAAATAGATCTGGGCGTTGAACACCTGCGTCCCGGTCACCCACTCGACGAAGCGCTGGATGTCGCCAATCCGCCAACAGAAGACGACGCCGATCAGCAGTCCGGCCAGGGTGCCGAGGGCCCCGACGGTGGCGCCGCAGAGGAAGAAGATGCGCAGGATCGCGCCTTGCCCGGCCCCCATGGTGCGCAGGATCGCGATGTCCCGGCCCTTGTTCTTCACCAGCATCACCAGCGCCGAGATGATGTTCAGCGAGGCGATCAGCACCAGCATGGCGAGGATCAGGAACATCACGTTGTGCTCGACGGTCAGCGCGCCGAAGTAGGCTTGGTTCTTCTCGGTCCAGTCGGTGACGACGGTCCCCTCCCCGGCCGCCTCGTTCAGCGCCGGCTTCATCGAGGGCGCGAGGTCGGGGTTGTCGAGCTTGATCTCGATGTAGTCGACGGCGTTGCCGCGGCCGAAGAAGAGCTGCGCCTGATCGAGCGGCATGTAGATGAACGCCTGGTCGTACTCGCTCATCCCGACCTGGAAGAGGCCACCCACGATGTAGGTCTTCTGGATCGGCACCGCCCCCATCGCCGTTGCGGCGCTGGAGGGCGAGATCAGGGTGATCGGATCGCCGGGCTTGACGCCCAGGCTCTCGGCCAGCCGTGCGCCGACCAGCACCTTGTCGCCGCCGTCCTCGCCCTGGCCGAAGTCGGCGATCGAGCCCGACTTGATGTGGCCGGCGACGATCTTGTTCGCCTTCAGGTCCGCTGGCCGCATGCCGCGAACCTCGGCGCCGGCGGCGGAATTGTCGCCCTGGGCCAGGGTTTGGGATTCGACGACGGGCGTCGCCTCGATGACGTGCGGCACGGCCAGCAGCCGCTTGACCATGGCATCGCGCTCGGCCGGGGTCTGGGCGGGCGCAACCACGTAGTCGTGGCCGTTGAAGCCCAAAATCAGGTCGGAGAGGTTGGAGCGAAACCCGTTCATCACCGACATCACGATGATCAGCACCGCGACCGCTAGCATGATCCCGATGAACGAGATGATCGAGATCAGCGCGACGCCGCCCTCGCTGCGCCGGGCGCGCAGGTAGCGGGCGGCGATCTCGCGCTCCCAGGCGCTGAAAGGCGGCGCGGCCGCCGGCGTGTCGTTCATCGGGCGGGCGGCCTCAGCCGATGTTCCGCAGCATGTCGAGCGACAGCCAGTGGAAGTGCACGGCGATCCAGAACGGCGCGAACAGCAAGGCCGAGACCCAGGTGGTGGTGATGAACTTCTGCTTCAGCTTCGGATCGACCGGCGCGGCCGGATCGCCGCCACCCGGGGTCTTGGTGCCGGCTTCGGCATGGCTGACCACCCCCACCGGCAGGATGCTGAACAGCACCACCCACCAGAAGATCAGATAGACCGCGATCGAGGTCTCGATGTTCACGCGTGAGCCCCCGGCGGCGCCGCCATCAGCTCGACCAAGACGCCGCCCATGTCCTTCGGATGGACGAAGATCACCGGCACGCCGTGGGCGCCGATGCGCGGCTCGCCGGTCCCGAGCACGGTCGCGCCCTTGGCCCGCATGTCGTCGCGCGCCGCGATGATGTCGGGCACCTCGAAGCAGACGTGGTGCTGGCCGCCGCGCGGGTTCTTCGCCAGAAACGCCGTGATCGGCGAGTTGTCGCCATAGGGCTCGATCAGCTCGATCTGCGCGTTGGGCAGGTCGACGAAGCTGACCCACACCCCCTGTTCCGGCAGCGCGCGCTTCTCGGTGACCGAGGTCGCGCCCAGCACGTCGCGGTAGAGCTTCCAGGAATCCTCGATCGAGGGCGTGGCGATGCCGACGTGATTCAGGCGTCCGATCATGGTCGCGTGCCTAGCACCGTTGACGGACGGAATGAAGGCGACGCTTGCGCAAGGCCTTCGCTCAGCTGTCGGCCGGCCAGACCTCGTTCAGGATGACGCTGGCCGACGCGCCGCAGGGCCAGCCGGCGTAGTGGGCGACGTGGGTGATCATTGCCTCGATCTTGCTGCGCGGAACGCCGGCGTTCCTGGCCCCGACGAAGTGAACCTTCTGCTCGTTGGTCCGGTAGAGCGCGACGAGGGTGGTACAGGTGATCAGCTCGCGCTCGGCCAGGCTGAGCTCCTCGCCCTGCCACAGATCGCCGAACAGATGGCCCGTCGTGTACTCCTGCAGCTTGGCCGGCATGGCCGACGCCGCGCGGGGTGCGCCGGCGAACAGCTTCGCGGTCAGGGCCCGGCCCTTGGCCTGACGATCATCGGTCTCGCTCATGGTCGCGCCTCTGTTGGTTGGGGTCGACCTACCCTATCCCCGCCCGGCGCGCTGCCGCCATTCGCAATCGGACGAGTCGGATCGCAGCGGCTGCAGTCCGCTTAGAGCAGAGAGCGGCCGTTTAGTCGGGGATGGCAGCAGCACCGGATCAGAAGTAGTTTGGGCGGGACGAGGGGACCGATGAAAGTACTGGCATGGCTGGCCCTTTCCGCAAACATGCTCTTCGGATTGACCGGCTGCGGTCCGCCGCGCCCCGACCTCATCAAGACATACGAGTTCTGGACAGCGGACTGTGGACGCGGAACTTCGCTCTTCCTTCAAGACACCCATGGTCCGCCGATCTGGGACCAGGACGATTTTGCCTGGGGCATCGGCTATCGAGATCACCCAGGCGGCGTGCACTGGCTCTACAACGATGCTGAGACTGGGCATCCACACGCACCCGGAGAGCCAACAGTCGAGAAGTATGTCGGCTGGGACGTCGAAGGGGACCCGAGCAATCCAGGCCCAACGTTCGCTTACACGCCTATGCCCGCGGCCGCTCCGGGTCGCGTGATCCTCTTCGACCTCGGGGCAGGGCTGGGGCCGCCAGGCGATTTTCCCCGGGACGACCCACCTCTGATGAATATTTTCATCGACCCAATCGCCATGACACCGGAAGAATTCGCCGACGTGGTCGCTTGCCTACAGACCCATCGGAACGATCTGAATGCAGCGATGGTGCGAATGCGCGCGTCTTTGCCAATGTCTCCGGCGTCGCGCTTCGTCGTTCTGCGGCTCGGAGGGATAGCCTACGAGAAACCGCCATTTAGCGACAAAACGTACATGGACGCTCTCGTGAATATGCGGAGCGCCAGCAAGATCCCGGCCTACGGCCCCTTTCTCCTTTACCCAGGGCGGACGGCCACCGGCGTCATCGCTGGACACACTGTCCGCGTCACCGCAATGAGCACCGACAAGGGGACAGAGGCTCGCTTCGACGTGGATGACGCCGTCGTTGTCAGTCAGCCTCGGCGCCCCTCGGCAACCAATGCCATGGATGGGTGGTCGACGAATGTCCCGGCTGCGACGCTTGGCTTTGGCGGCCTAACGATAGAAGGACCCGCGTGCAACCAATCCAGCGACAACTGCGGAAAAATGATTGGTGGCGGGGGCTCCATTGAAGATGGCGCCGCGCATCTGAGCGTGATGGTGAAGACGTCTCCATACAATCAGTACACGGAATACCCCGATTGGTCCACTGAGTCTCGAGCGGCGCGCAAGGCGGCGGGCAACTGCGACATCGCACCGGGCTGCTAGCAAGGTCAGTTTGGGGCCGAATTTGACCTCTGGTGTCGCTGTCGCCGAGCGGGTCACACCATGCGCATGACCAAAGCTTAATCCGCCCGACCCGCCTCCCCCATTGCCCAGTCAACCGATCGCAGGTACTTTGCACTACAAAGCTGGTGGGCGGGACGATGCAGGACCTCGACAAGGCCTTGGCCGAGATCGACGCGATCAAGACGCAGCTCGCCCGTGGCGAGACCTTCCATGGCCTTGGCCCGACCGCCTTCGCCGCGACCGGCGTCTTCGCCTTGCTGGTGGCCGGCGGCGAGGCGGTGTGGATGCCGTCGCCCGGCGTGCACGGCGTCTCGTTCCTAATCCTCTGGATCGCGGTCGCGGCGGTCTCGGCGGCGGTGATCGGCTACGAGATGATCGGCCGCTCACGCCGGATGCACTCGCAGCTCGCCGACGAGATGATCGCTGCGGCGGTCTGGCAATTCCTGCCCGCGGCGACAGCCGGGGTGCTGGTGACCGCGGTGCTCTACGGCTTCGCCCAGGCCGAGCTTTGGATGGCGCCGGCGCTCTGGCAGCTGTGCTTCTCGCTCGGCGTCTTCGCCTCGTGCCGCTTCCTGCCGCGCGGGATGCTGCTGGTCGGCGCCTGGCACTTGGCCACGGGCCTCGGCTGCCTGGCGTTCGCGCAAGGGCCGCACGCCTTCTCGCCCTGGACCATGGGGCTGGCCTTCGGGGTCGGCCAGATCCTCGTGGCGGCGGTGCTGCGGTTCTCGGGGACGAGCGATGACTGAATCCGCCCCGTTCGCCTACGAGGGCCTCGACCGGGTGTTCCACGAGCGCGCCCGGCTGGGGGTGCTGACCTCGCTGGCCGCCAACCCCAAGGGCCTAGTGTTCGGCGACCTGCGCAAGCTCTGCGGCCTCACCGACGGCAATCTGAACCGGCACCTGCAGACGCTGCAGGAAGCCGGCCTGATCGAGGTGAGCAAGAGCTTCGAGCGCAATCGGCCGAAGACGCTCTGTAAGATCACCCCCGAGGGGCGCACGCGCTTCCTCGAATACCTCGATGTGCTGGACCGGGTGGTGCGCGAGGCGGCGGCGGCGGCGAAGGCCGACCCGCGCGACAGCTCCTCGCCCGATCTCGCCCCCGCCTGAATGCCCCCTTTTTTGGAAGGATACTTTGCTTTGCAAAGCGACGAGGCGCCCACGCCGTTCCACGTGGCGATCATCATGGACGGCAACGGCCGCTGGGGCCTGCGCCAGGGCCGTAGCCGCTGCGACGGCCACCGGGCCGGAACCGAGGCCGTGCGCCGGACGGTCGAGGCCGCGCCGGATCTTGGCATCACCACCCTGACCCTTTTCGCCTTCGCCCAGGCCAACTGGCGGCGGCCCGCGGCCGAGGTCGAGGCGCTGATGGCGCTCTTCCGCGACTATCTCGAAAGCGATGCGCAGCGTCTGATCGAGGGCGGCGCGCGGCTGACCATGCTCGGCCGCCGCGACCGCCTGCCGGCCGACCTCCAGCGCGCCGTCGCGCAGATCGAGGCGGACACTGCCTTAAATGATCGCCTCAATCTGCGGATCGCGCTGGATTATTCCTCGCGTGAGGCAATCCTCGACGCAGCCGCGCGCCTCGGCCCAACCGGCTCGGCGGACGACCTCGACCGCCTGATCGCCGGCGCCCCCGAGATCGGCGCGGTCGACCTGATGATCCGCACCGGCGGCGAGCAGCGCCTGTCCGACTTCATGCTCTGGGAATGCGCCTTCGCCGAACTCTGGTTCACGGACGTGATGTGGCCAGCGTTCGATGCGAAAGAGTTAGGGCGAGCGGTTAGCGACTTTCAATTGCGCCAACGAAGGTTCGGGGCTTTGCCGACTGCCGCGAACTGCGTCCTTCTCCCCTTGCGGGAGAAGGTGTCAGCGGAGCTGACGGATGAGGGGTCGATGGATGCTCGCCGAGTGGCGCTGCGCTAGTCTCACAGGATAGCGCGACCCCTCATCCGACCCCTTCGGGGCCACCTTCTCCCGCAAGGGGAGAAGGACGTTAGCCGACGCCGCCGCTCCAACTGGCGCGAGCGTAGCCGAAGGCCTCGAAATCGGCTGCGTATGCCTCGTAGACAAGTTGCGCCAGGGCGGCGTTGTAGGGGCGTTCCGTTAAGGGCGTTGCTGACGCGTTGACCACCAAGTCCAAGCCGCCGCGAAGGTCGTCCGGCGCGCCCAGGCTCCTCAGGACGATCGCGAAGTCCTCTCCGAAGCGCTCGAAGCGCGCGAGGAAGCCGTAGTCGATGAGGTCGAGGCAAAGAATGCCCGTCTGAGAGCGCCAATGCCCATCCCGGCTTGGGTCTGGCAACTCAACCACATACCGAACGAACGCGTCGAAAGGCGGACCGTTATCGGGAGAAGAACGTTTCCCGGATAGCTCCCAGATCGTCTTCCGGACGCCAATGTAGGGGGAGGTCAGATCGGCGATCTTGCTCTTGTAGGCGGAGTAAAGCCGCGCGTACGGATTGCGGACGAAGGCGAACCGGTACCAGTCCGGACCTGCGAGTATCTCGGCAGCCTCGCCGGAACTGAAGGCGGACAACTTGTCGACGAAGGATACGCCCGGCGTGCTGCGGGCATGGACGTCGAATGGGTCGCGCGGCAGCGGATAGCCCTCAAGTTGGTGCAGCACCATCTTGACCTTGCTGGACGCGACCTTCGGGATGCCCATGTAGAAATAGCGTTGGCGCCGCGACACCCAGGTATCGTCCATGTTGAGCCGCCCGGAGCCGATGGCGGCTCCGATGGCGTCGGCAAGTTCGTTATCGGACATCGAGGTGTCGCACTCGCGCGTGGGCTGGAACCGAGACTAAATCCGCAGCACCGTCGTCTCGACCACTGGGCGCCGCTCCCAGATTCGATACGCGGCCTTCTTCAGCGCCCGCGACAGCGCCTGCTCGACCGTGTGGTCGTCGTCGCGGTCGGGGCCTGAAAGGCGCTTCAGCGCCGTCTCGGCTTCGGCGGCGAGGTCGTCGAGGACTTCCTCGAGGTCGTAGCCGTCTTCGCCCGGAAGGCCCAGCGCCCTCACCTGCGGCCCCGAGGCGATACGGCCCTTGTGGTCGAGGGCGACGGCGACGGTGAGCACGCCGTTGAACGCCGCATGCCGGCGCTCCTTCAGCGCCTCGCCGTTCTCCGGGGTGACCATGCCGCCATCGACGTAGAGTCGTCCGGCGGGCACCTCGTCGATGATCATTGCGCGGCCGGGGGCCAGGCGCACCATGTCGCCGTTGCGCGGCGCCAGAGCCTGCGGGACCTGCAGGTCCCGGGCGAGGTTGACGTGCTCCAGCAAGTGGCGGCGCTCGCCATGGGTCGGCACCGCGATCTGCGGCCGCGCCCACTGGTACATCTGCTTCAGCTCATCGCGGCACGGGTGACCGGAGACGTGCAGCCCCGGATGGTCGCGCTCTGTGAACAGCCGCACGCCGCGATCGGCCAGCTTGTTTTGCAGGTTGCGGATCGGGATTTCGTTGCCAGGGATGATCCGCGAGGAGAACACGCAGGCGTCGCCCTGCCCCAGGCTCACGTGCGAGTGGGTGCCTTCAGCGATCCGCGACAGCGCCGCGCGCACCTCGCCCTGGCTGCCGGTGCAGAGGTAGAGCACTTTGTTCTCGGGGAAATGGCCGGCGTCGTGGTCGGTAATGAACGGCTTGATCCCCGCCAGCAGCCCGACCGACTTGGCCGCCGCCGACATCCGGATCATCGAGCGGCCGACCAGGCAGACTCGGCGGTCGTTGGCCTCGGCGGCGCGGATGATCGAGTCCATCCGCGCGACGTTGGAGGCGAAGCAGGCGGCGGCGATCTTGCCCTTCAGCGTGCCGATCAGCTCGCCCAGCACCTCGCGCACGGTGGCCTCGGAGCCGGCCTCGCCGTCAACGAAGACGTTGGTCGAGTCGCAGACCATGGCGAGGATGCCTTCGTCGCCGAGCTTGCGGATGGCGTCCTGGTCGGTCGCCTCGCCGGTGAGCGGATCGGGATCGATCTTCCAGTCACCGGTGTGCAGGATCGTACCCAGCGGCGTCTTGATCGCGACCGCGTTGGGCTCGGGAATCGAGTGGGTGAGCGTGATCAGGCTCATCTCGAACGGGCCGAGCGTGATCGAGCCCGAGAGCGGGACGATGGTGATCTGGGCTTCGTCGAGCAGGCCCTTCTCGCGCAGTTTCTCGCGCAGCAGGAAGGCGGTGAACGGGGTGGCGTAGAGGGGGGCCTTCAGCCGGGGCCAGAGCCAGGCGACGGCGCCGATGTGGTCCTCGTGGGCGTGGGTGAGCACGATGCCGAGGATGTCGTCGGCGTGTTCCTCAATGAAGCTGGGGTCCGGCAGAATGATCTCGACGCCAGGCGTGGTCTGGTCGCCGAAGGTCACGCCGAGGTCGACCACGATCCATTTACGATCGTGCGGCGGGCCGTAGCCGTAGAGATTGAAGTTCATCCCGATCTCGTTCGAACCGCCCAGGGGCAGGAAAACGAGTTCGTCGTCGTGCTTTGCGATCATCGCGACCAACCTTTCCCCCGCCGAGCGGGGGAAACGTCACGTCGCCGAAGGCGCGTGACAATGGGGGTAGTGCAGCGGCGCGAACCCCCATCGGCGTCGCGTGCTGCGCACGACGCGCCGCTTTCCCCCGCAAGCGGGGGAAGAGTTGTTGAATATGTGCTCATCCAGCCGCCAGATGGGTGTTGCGGCGGTGGATTTCGAGCAGGCCGCGAATGGTGAGGTCGTGATCGAAGTGGTCGATGGCCGTGGTGGCGCCTTCGAACAGCGAGGCGACGCCGCCGGTGCCGATCACCGTCAGTGGCTTCGACCACTCGGTCTTGATCCGCGCCACCAGCCCGTCGATCATCGCGATATAGCCCCAGAACACGCCGGACTGCATCGCGCCGACCGTATCGACGCCGACGACGCGGTTGCCTGTGGGACGCCGGATGGCGACGCGGGGCAGCTGGGCGGCGGCGTTGTGCAGCGCCTGCATGGAAAGATTGATGCCTGGCGCGATCACCCCGCCTTCGAACGCGCCATCGCCGCTGATCACGTCGAAGGTGGTGGCGGTGCCGCTGTCGATCACCAGCAGGTCGCCGGGATAGCGGACGTGCGCGCCGATGGCGTTGACCAGCCGGTCGGCGCCGGCCTCGGAGGGCTTCAGGATGCGCACCTCGATGCCGAGATCGGCGTTCTCGCCCACGACCAGCGGCTCGACATGCAGGTAGCGGCGCGAGAGGTTGCGCAGGTTGAACAGCGACTGCGGCACGACGCTGGATATGATGCAGGCGTCGATCTGCCCGAGGCTGAGGGAGTTCATCGCCAAGAGCTGCACCAGCCAGACCGCGTACTCGTCGGCGGTGCGGGTCGAGTCGGTGGCGGCGCGCCATTGCGCGATCCAGTCCGCGCCATCATGGACCGCGAACAGCGTATTGGTATTCCCCTGCTCAATCGCCAACAGCATCAGGGACCTCCGAAGAACACATCGCCGGCAGTGATCCGGCGGACCGCGCCGGACGCGATGCGCAGGCGCAGGGCGCCGTCGGGGTCGAGGCCTTCGGCGATGCCGGTGATGGTCTCGGCCGGGAGCCGGGCGGTGCAGACTTCGCCGAGGCCGTGGGCCTTGGTGGTCCAGGCTTCGGCGATGGGCGGAAAGCCGAAGCGTTCCCAGAGCTCGCGCCAGCGTTCGAACGCCGCCGCGAGCACGGTGAGCGCCTCGATCGGCGGCGGCGGCGGTGAGCGCATGTGCAGCGCGAACGCCGTCGCCGGCCGCTCCGCGGCCTCCGGCGGCGTGGCCAGGTTGACGCCGATCCCGACCGCCAGCCAGAGGCCGCCGTCCGGATGCGGGCCGGACTCGACAAGGATGCCGGATGTCTTCTTGCCGGCAATCATCGGATCGTTCGGCCATTTCAGCGAGACGAGACTGGGCGGGACGTAGGCGGCTGCTAGGTCGGCGACCGCCAAGGCAGCGACGAACGAGAGCTGAGCGGCCTCGGCCGGGGGCTTGCCGGTGTGCATCAGCAAAGTGGCGAAGAGGTTGCCGCTGACGCTCTCCCAGGTCCGGCCCCGCCTGCCACGCCCGGCGCTCTGGCGTTCGGCCGCAATCCAGAGCGGACCGCGGGCGCCGGCCTCGGCGCGGCGACGCGCTTCGGCATTGGTGGAATCGATCTCATCGAGCACTTCGATCGGAGGCGAGGCTGACGTCACCTCAGTGCGCGAAGGCGGCGGCGGTCAGCGACAGCGGATCGAGCGCCACCAGGGCGAACCAGACGCCGGGGATGGCGAAGAGCGCAGCAGCGTAGGCGATCGCGACCGCGCCGCCGGCTGGCGCGTCGGTCTTGCCGGGTGCCGGGTCGAACCACATCACCTTCAGGAGGCGCAGATAGTAGAAGGCGGCCACGACGCTGCCGACGAGGCCGGCGACCGCCGCCCAGGTGGTGATCGGCCCGGCGGCTAGCGCGGCCTTGAAGACGTAGAATTTGCCCCAGAAGCCGGAAAACGGCGGCATGCCGAGGGCCGAAAGAGAAAAGGCGGTGATCGCCAGCGCGAGGCCCGGGCGCTCAGACATCAGGCCGGCGAAGTCGTCGAACGACTCCATCGCCTTGCCCGAACGTTGCAGCGCCGCCAGGCAGGCGAAGAAGCCGGTGACGTCCACGGTGTAGAGCACCATGAAGATCAGCATCGACTGCACGCCGGCCGGTCCGCCGGCGGCGAGGCCGATCAGGGCGTAGCCGATGTTGGCGATCGAGGAGTAGGCCCAGAGGCGCTTCAGGTTGCTCTGCGCCAAGCCGGCGAAGGCGCCGACGAAGACCGACAGCAGCGCCACGATGATCAGCACCTGGCGCCATTGCTCGGTCGCGCCGCCGAAACCCTCGGTGAGCAGCCGCGCGAACAGCGCCATCGCCGCCAGCTTCGGCGCGCCGGCGAAGAAGCCAACAACCGGCGTCGGCGCGCCTTCGTAGACGTCCGGCGTCCACATGTGGAACGGCGCCGCGGAGACCTTGAAGCCGATGCCGCAAATCAGGAACACCAACCCAAACACCACGCCTGTCCCGGCGCCGGCATGGGTGGCCGCAGCGATGTCGACGAACCGGGTCGACCCGGCGAAGCCGTAGACCAGCGAAGCGCCGTAGAGGAGCAAGCCCGACGAGAGCGCGCCCAGCACGAAGTACTTCAGCCCGGCCTCCGAGCTCTTGGCGTCGTCGCGCTGGAAGGCGGCCAGGATGTAGAGCGCCAGCGAGTGCAGCTCGATGCCGACATAGAGCGAGATCAGGTCGCCGGCGGAGACCATGATCCCCATGCCGAGCGCGGCCAGCAGGATCAGCACGGTCAGCTCGAAGCGCTGGGTTCCCTTCTGGGTGAACCAGCGGTCGCAGAGCACGATGGCGACAGCGCTGGCGGCGAAGATCGCCACCTTCGAGAACCCCGCCCAGTCGTCGGCGATCAACGCGCCGTTGAACGCGCGCCCGACGTGGCCGGTGGCCGCGGCGTAGGCGGCGACCGCGAGGGCGGCGACGGCGGCCAGGATGAAGGCTGGGCCAGTGCGCTTGGCGTAGGCGCCCCAGACCAGCAGCAGCAGCGAGGCGCCGGCGAGGATCAGCTCCGGCAGGGCGAGAATGGCGTCTTTGGAAAGGTCCATGTCCCCTACCCGCCCATCGCGACGCGGTAGGCTGTGACCAGCGCCTCGGTCGCGGGCGCCGTCACTTGGAAGACCAGGCCGGGCGCAAAGCCCAGCACCAGCGCGCCGACGATCAGCGGCGCGAAGATCAGCACTTCGCGGCTGTTCAGGTCGGTGATCGTCGTCAGCGCCGAATTGGTGATCTCGCCGAAGATCACGCGCCGATAGACCGTCAGCATATAGACCGCCGACAGGATCACTCCGCTGGCGGCAATGATCGCGGTCCAGGTCGAAGCGCGGTAGACGCCGGTCATGGTCAGTATCTCACCGACGAAGCCGCTGGTCCCCGGCAAGCCGACATTGCCCATCGCAAACAGCATGAAGACGGCGGCGTACCACGGCATCCGATTGGCCAGCCCGCCGTAGAAGGCGATCTCGCGGGTGTGCATGCGGTCGTAGACGACGCCGACGCAGAGGAAGAGCGCGCCGGAGATCACCCCGTGGCTCAGCATCTGGAAGATCGCGCCCTGCTCGCCCTGAATGTTACCGGAGAAGATGCCCATGGTGACGAAACCCATGTGCGCCACCGACGAGTAGGCGATCAGCTTCTTGATGTCGGTCTGCCGGAAGGCGACCAGCGAGGTGTAGACGATCGCGATCACCGAGAGGGTAAAGACCAGCGGTGTGAACATCACGCTGGCCTGCGGGAACATCGGCAGCGAGAAGCGCAGGAACCCGTACCCGCCCATCTTCAAGAGGATGCCGGCCAGGATCACCGAGCCTGCGGTCGGCGCCTCGACGTGGGCGTCGGGCAGCCAGGTGTGCACCGGCCACATGGGCATTTTGACCGCGAACGAGGCGAAGAAGGCCAGCCACATCCAGGTCTGGGCGCCCGGCGCGAACTTGAAGTGCATCAAGGTCGGGATCGAGCTCGTGCCGGCGACGCTGATCATGAACAGGATCGCGGCCAGCATCAGCACCGAGCCCAAGAGCGTGTAGAGGAAGAACTTGAACGCCGCGTAGACCCGCCGCTGACCGCCCCAGATGCCGATGATCAGGAACATCGGGATCAGCTGACCTTCGAAGAACAGGTAGAACAGGATCAGGTCGAGCGCGCAGAAGACGCCGATCACCAGCGTTTCCAGCACCAGGAACGCCACCCTGTATTCGAGCACCCGATTGGTGATCGAAGTCCAGCTGGCCAGAATGCACAGCGGCAGCAGGAACGCGGTCAAGAGCACGAACAGCACCGAGATGCCGTCGACGCCCATGCGGTAGTGCAGCCCGGCGAACCAGGGCATGTCCTCGACGAACTGGAAGCCGGCGCTAGCGGAGTTGAACTCGGCGACCAGCACGATCGAGAGCGCGAACGTCGCCAGCGTCACCGCCAGCGCGATCCAGCGCGCGGCGACGGCCGAGCGGGTCTCGTCGTTGCCGAACGCCTTCAGCGCCAGGATCGCGGCGACCCCAGCCAACGGCAGGAAGGTGACGAGGGAGAGGATGCCCATCTAGCGCACGCTCCCCGAGAAGAACCACAGGCCGTAGGAGAGCAGCGCGACGACGCCGATCAGCATGACGAAGGCGTAGTGGTAGACGTAGCCAGTCTGGAACCTCCCGGTCCGCTGGCCGACCATGGCAGAGACCGCGGAGACGCCGTCAGGGCCAAGTCCGTCGATGATCTTCTGGTCGCCGCCCTTCCAGAACAGGTCGCCCAGCCAGCGCGCGGCGGCGACGAACGTCGCGTCATAGAGCTCGTCGAAGTACCACTTGTTGTAGAGGAAGCTCCAGATCGGCCCCTTCCGGGCGGCGATCCGCGCGCCCATGCCTTCGTGGCGGACGTAGACCCACCAGGCCGAGACGAAGCCGATCGCGGTGACGATGAGCGGCGACAACACTACCCAGAGCGGCAGCTCCGGCGCCTCGATCAGCATCGGCTTTCCGAGGTTGAAGATCGCGCCCTTCCAGAACTCATCGCGGCCCTCGCCGATGAACGACGGCGCGAAGGCAAACCCGGCGGCCACGGCGCCCAGCGCCAGCAGCAGCAGCGGGATCAGCATCACCGGCGGGCTCTCGTGCGGATCGAGCGGACCGTGATGGTCACCGGCATGGTCGTCATGCCCGTGGGCGTCGTGGCCGTGCGTGTCGTGGCTGAGCGCATCGGCCGCCCACTTCGGCGTGCCATGGAAGGTCATGAAGATCAGTCGCCAGGAGTAGAACGAGGTCAGGCCGGCGGCGAAGATGCCGGCGATGAACGCAAAGCCGCCGACGAAGCTGCCGTGCGCCAACGAATTGTAGGCGGCGTCGATGATCGAGTCCTTCGAGTAGAAGCCGGCGAACCCAAGATCGAGGTACGGGATGCCAACGCCGGTGATCGCCAGGGTGCCGGCGATCATCACCGCATAGGTGACTGGGATCTTCTTCCAGAGCCCGCCCATCGCCCGCATGTCCTGCTCGTGGTGCATGGCGTTGATCACGCTGCCGGCCGAGAGGAAGAGCAGGCCCTTGAAGAAGGCGTGGGTGAAAAGGTGGAACATCGAGGCCTGGTAGGCCCCGACCCCGGCGGCGAAGAACATGTAGCCGAGCTGCGAGCAGGTCGAATAGGCGATCACCCGCTTGATGTCGTTCTGCGCCAGGCCGACCGTGGCGGCGAAGAGCGCAGTCACCGCGCCGATCACGCAAACGATCGACCGCGCGACGGGCGCGTACTCGAACATCGGCGAGAGCAGGCAGACCATGTAGACGCCCGCGGTCACCATGGTCGCGGCGTGGATCAGCGCGGAGACCGGCGTCGGGCCCTCCATCGCGTCCGGCAGCCAGGTGTGCAGGAAGAACTGCGCCGACTTGCCCATCGCGCCGACGAAGAGCAGGGCACAGGCTAGGTCGACCGCGTAGAATTGGTGGCCGGCGAACTCCCAGCCTTGCTTGGCGTGTTCGGCGACGTGCGGGAAGATCTCGGCGAAGCGGATCGTGCCGAACACCCAGTAGGTGGTCATGATCCCGAGCGCGAAGCCGAAGTCGCCGACCCGATTGACCACGAACGCCTTGATCGCGGCGGCCGGCGGCGCCGGTTTCCTGAACCAGAATCCGATCAGCAGATAGCTGGCGAGCCCGACGCCTTCCCAGCCGAAGAAGAGCTGCATGAAGTCCGCCGCGGTCACCAGCGCCAGCATCGCGAAGGTGAAGAGCGAGAGGTAGGCGAAGAAGCGCGGCTTCGAGTCGTCCTCCGCCATGTAACCCCAGGAGTAGAGGTGCACGAGGGCGGAGACGGTGGTCACCACGATCAGCATCACCGCAGAAAGGCTGTCGACGCGCACGCTCCAGGCGGACCTGAAGGTTCCCACATCGATGAAAGGGGCGAGCACCTTGGTGAAATGCCAGTCGCCGTAGACGGTGTTGAAAAACGTCAGCCAGGCCAGGGCGCAGGCCAGGAAGAGCAAGCCCGTGGTGATGCTCATCGACGCCACGTCGCCAAGCCGCCGCCCGAACAGCCCGACGACGAGCGCGCCCAGCATCGGCGCCAGCACCAGCGCGGTGACTATGAGTTGCGGATTCATTCTCTGCCCCCCGTGAGGGAAGCGGATCGGTGCGCCAGCGCCGAGCCGTAGGGGGCGTGTGTGGCGGGGAGGCCCTTCCACCGCTTCGCGGTCCCGCTCCCCCGTTGGGGGAGAAGATTTCGGATCGGCGCCATCCCCTTAGCCCTTCATCACCGAGGCGTCGTCCACGGCGATGTCGCCGCGGTTGCGGAAGAAGGTGACCAGGATGGCGAGACCGACCGCGGCTTCGGCGGCGGCGACGGTGAGCACGATCATCGCGAAGATCTGGCCGGTGATCTCGTGCAGGTAAGCCGAGAACGCGACCAGGTTGATGTTCACCGCCAGCAGAATCAGCTCGATCGACATCAGGATGACGATCACATTCTTGCGGTTCACGAAGATGCCCAGCACCCCGATCGTGAACAGGATCGCCGCCACCGTCAGGTAGTTGGCCAGGCCGATGCCGCCGCTCATGGCGCGAGCCCCTCGCCGCTCTTGATCTGTACGATCCGCATGCCCGTCGCTGGGCCACGCGCCACCTGGTCTGCGATGCTTTGGCGCTTGATCCCGGGGCGATGCTTCAGGGTCAGCACGATCGCGCCGATCATCGCCACCAGCAGCACCAGGCCGGCCGCCTGGAAGTAATAGACATAGTTCGTATAGAGCACTCGGCCGATCGTCTCGGCGTTGGAGACGCCGGCAGCGGACGCCATCGGCAGCGGATGCTTGGCCGCCGCGCCATGATCTCCCACCGCCACCGCGACGATCACCATCTCGATCGCCAGCACGCCGGCGACCAAACCGCCCAGCGGCAGGTAGCGGGTGAAGCCCTGCTTCAGGGCGTCGAAATCGACGTCCATCATCATGACGACGAAGAGGAAGAGCACCGCGACGGCGCCGACGTAGACGATCACCAGCAGCATCGCCAGGAACTCGGCCCCGAGCAGCACGAAGAGCCCGGCCGCCGAGAAGAACGCCGCGATCAGGAACAGCACCGAGTGCACCGGGTTGCGCGCCGAGACGACGGCCAAGGCACAGCCGATCATCACCACGGACAGCAGCCAGAATGCGATCGCCTGCAGGTCCATCTGCCGCCGCTACTCCCTCATGCCCGTGTGGCGGAGGCGGACGACGCCGGCCCCTCGTGACTCGCGCGCTCGTCTTAGCGAGCCGGCGCAGTCACTTCCAGACGCTATTCGCACGGCCCCGGCGCCCATCAGCCGTGCGTCCCGTAAGCGCTCAGCGCCGCATCGACGCCCTTGCAGCTCGCATCGCCGAAGTCGTCCGGCGCACCGTTCGGCGGGGTGAACATGCGGTAGGTCGAAGCGCCGACCGCGGCCGGCTTGAAGAGCACGAAGCGAGTGCTGCAACAGGCGATTCCACCCGACCTGAAGGCGACGATCCAGTCCGCGTTCGAACGTGCCGCCCACAAGAAGCTGGCCGTCAGGTCACCGCGGCTGATCGAGTCGGTGTCGTTCCAACGCTCGCCGTGCAGCGCCATCCAGCCCTTCACCTGGTTGGTGATCGAGCCCGGGACGCCATCGGCCGAGCCGATGGTCGCCAAGGGATGGCGACAATGCATCGCCGGCCCCGGCTTGGCGGCCGCGCATGCGCCCGTCGTCACGCCGAGCGCGAGCAGCAGCCCGATCAACGCCGGCCGAGGTCTCATCGATAGGGCGCGTCGAGCTCGAGGTTGCGGGCGATCTCGCGCTCCCAGCGGTCGCCGTTCGCGAGCAGGCGCTCCTTGTCGTAGTAGAGTTCCTCGCGCGTCTCGACTGCGAACTCGGTGTTCGGTCCCTCAACGATGGCGTCCACCGGGCAGGCTTCCTGGCAGAGGCCGCAGTAGATGCACTTCACCATGTCGATGTCGTAGCGGGTGGTGCGGCGGCTGCCGTCCTCGCGCGGCTCGGCCTCGATGGTGATCGCCTGCGCCGGGCAGATCGCCTCG
Source organism: Caulobacteraceae bacterium (assembly GCA_036494265.1). Taxonomy (GTDB): domain Bacteria; phylum Pseudomonadota; class Alphaproteobacteria; order Caulobacterales; family Caulobacteraceae; genus Acaudatibacter. Next base: position 34,397 of record DASXOP010000005.1, read on the forward strand.
CAGAGCTTGCAGGCGATGCAGCGTTCCTCGCCATTGGGGTAGCGGCGCAGCGCGTGCTCGCCGCGGAACCTGGGCGACTGCGGATTGCGCTCGTGCGGGTACTGCATCGTCGACTTCGGCGAGACAAGGTAGCGCAGGCCGAGGCCGACCGCCGCGGTGAAATCCATCAGCGCCGCACCACGCACGGCCTGGCCGATCCGCTTCAGCATCACGTCCCCTTGCCGATCTTGCAGTCGTAGTCGCCGAGGTGGGTCGGATCGCCGCCCGGCTTCAGGGTGAAGACCCCGCCCTTACCCTTGCAGGCGTCCGTGGCGGTCTTAAGCGAGTCGTAGTCGGCGTTGCCGTGCTCATACCACGCCGAGCCCTCTGGGCCGTCCGTGGCGCACCCAGCGAGCCCGGTCAGCAACGCCGCGATAACGAGGGCGCGGATCATTGGAACGGCCAGAACACGCGGTAGGCCCCGATCAGGGCCACGGCGACCAGCGAGGTCGGCAGGAACACCTTCCAGCCCAGCCGCATCAGCTGGTCGTAGCGGTAGCGCGGCACCAGGGCCCGCACCATGCCGTTGAGCAGGAAGAAGAACAGTGTCTTGATCGCGAAGACACCGAAGCCGACGAGGCTCACCAAGAGCGGCGCCCAGTGTGCGAAGAACGGGGTTGGGAACGGCAGCTGCCAGCCGCCGAAGAACAGGATCGCGGTCAGGCCGCTCATCAGGATGATGTTCGCGGTCTCGGCGAGGTAGAACAGCATGTACGGCGTCGAGCCGTATTCGACCTGGTAGCCGGCCACGAGCTCGGACTCGGCCTCGGGCAGGTCGAACGGCGGCCGGTTGGTCTCGGCCAGGGTCGAGATGAAGAAGATCACCCCCATGGTGATCATGACCGGCGCGGCGACAAGGTCTCCCCAGCCGCCGCCGCCGAAGATGTTCCAATTCCAGAACCAGCCGCTCTGGTGACGGACGATCCCGTCCAAGTTCATTGTCCCGCAGAGCAGGATCACGGTCACGATGACGAAGCCGATCGAGACTTCGTAGCTGATCATCTGCGCGGCCGAGCGCAGGGCGCCTAGGAATGGATACTTCGAGTTGGACGCCCAACCGCCCATGATGATGCCGTAGACGCCCATCGACGAGACGGCGAACAGGTAGAGGATGCCGACGTTGATGTTGGCGACGATCCAGCCCGGCGCGAGCGGGATCGCGGCCCAAGCCCCCAGCGCGAGCGTCACGCTGATCAGCGGCGCCAGCAGGAACACCAGCTTGTCCGCGCCGGCCGGGATCACCCGCTCTTTAAGCAGAAACTTGCCGAGGTCGGCGAACGACTGCAGCAGCCCGAAGGGACCCACGACGTTGGGCCCTTTGCGCATCTGCACGCCGGCAAAGAGCTTGCGATCGCCCCAGATCAGGAACGCGCAGGACAGCAATATCCCGACCGTCACGAGCAGGATTTGGCCGAACGTGAGCACGGACCAGCCGAGGGGCGATGACCAGAAGGTGTCCATGCCCCCTACTCCGCCGCGATCTTCTGGGCGCCGGACGCCAGCGCGGCGCATTCGGCCATGGTGACGCTCGCCCGAGCGATCGGGTTGGTCAGGTGGAACGACCTGACAGGGCTCGCCAGCGGCGCGTCCGACACGTCGCCGGCGACGCCGAGGCCCGCGAGATCCAGCGCAGCCGGCGTCGCGCCCGGCGCATAGTCGAGCTGGCCGAAGGTCGGGTGGTCGGCGAACAGCTTGGTGCGCAGCTGGTCCAGCGAGTCGTAGGGCAGCTTGGCGCCCAGCCGTTCGGAGAGCGCGCGCAGAATCGACCAGTCTTCCCGCGCTTCGCCCTTGGGAAATACCGCCCGCTCGCCGCGCTGCACCCGGCCTTCGGTGTTGACGTAGAGCCCAGCCTTCTCGGTGTAGGCGGCGCCCGGCAAGATCGCGTCGGCGCGGTGGGCGCCGGCATCGCCGTGGGTGCCGAGGTAGACGACGAAGGCGTCGGTCTTGGCGAGGTCGAGTTCGTCGGCGCCCAGCAGGAAGAGCACGTCGAGCGCGCCCTTGGCGGTCATCTCAGCCGCGGTCTTGCCGCCCTCGCCGGGCACGAAGCCGAGATCGAGGCCGCCGACCCGAGCAGCGACAGTATGCAGCACGTTCCAGCCGTTCCAGCCGCCGCGGACGACGTTGAACGCCCCCGCCAGCTCGGCGATCGCCGCGAGCGCCGCCGGATCGCCAAGCGCACCTTGGCCAACGACAATTGCCGGGCGTTCCGCCTTGCGCAGCGACTCGACGAAGTCCGACTTGTCCTTCGCCAACGCCTTCACCGTCGCGGCCCCCGCGCCCAGGTGATCGTGGCGGTAGGTGAGGTTGGCCGCCTCGCCGATCAGGCCGAAGCGGGTCTTGCCGCTAAGCCACATTTTGCGGAACCGCGCGTTCAGCACCGGCGCCTCGACCCGCGGGTTGGTCCCGATCAACAAGATCACATCCGCCGCTTCGATCCCGGCCAGGGTCGAGTTAAAAAGCCAGCTCTCGCGGGGCCCTGCGCCCAGCGCCACGCCATCCTGCCGGCAGTCGAGGTTGGCGATGCCGGAGCCGCGGAACAGATCCAGCGTCGCCTTCATCGATTCGGCGTCCTGCAGGTCGCCGGCGATCACGCCGATGCGATCCGAAGTGGCGTCCTTCAGCTTCTCGGTGACCAGATCGAGCGCCTCGCCCCAGCTCGCGGGTTCGAGCTTCCCGTCACGGCGGATCATCGGTCGGTCGAGGCGCTGGCGCGACAACCCGTCGACGACGTAGCGGGTCTTGTCGGAGATCCATTCCTCGTTGACGTCGTCGTTGGTGCGCGGCAGCACCCGCAACACGGCTGGGCCGCGCGCGTCGATGCGGATCGCCGAGCCTATCGCGTCCATCACGTCGACGCTCTCGGTCTTCTTCAGCTCCCAGGACCGAGCGTTGAATGCGTAGGGCTTGGAGGTCAGCGCGCCGACCGGGCAGAGGTCGATGATATTGGCGGAGAGCTCGCTAGTGATCGCCTCGTTGAGGTAGGTGGTGATCTCCACGTCCTCGCCGCGGCTGATCAGGCCGATCTCCGACACGCCGGCCACCTCGGTGATGAATCGGATGCAGCGGGTGCACTGGATGCAGCGGGTCATCACCGTCTTGACCAGCGGCCCCATGTATTTCTCTTCGACCGCCCGCTTGTTCTCTTCGTAACGGGTCGCGTCGCGGCCGTAGCCCATCGACTGGTCCTGCAGATCGCACTCGCCGCCCTGGTCGCAGATCGGGCAGTCCAGCGGGTGGTTGATCAGCAGAAACTCCATCACCCCTTGCCGCGCCTTCTTCACCATCGGTGAGTTGGTGATGATCTCCTGATTGTCGGCGGCCGGCAGCGCGCACGAGGCCTGCGGCTTCGGCGGTCCGGGCTTCACCTCGACCAGGCACATGCGGCAGTTGCCGGCGATCGACAGACGCTCGTGGTAGCAGAACCGCGGAATCTCCTCGCCCGCCAACTCGGCGACCTGGAGCACGGTCATCCCGTTCTCGAACTCGACTTCGACGCCGTTGACCTTGGCTTTGGGCATGTCGCTCCAGGCCCGCCTCAATGGGGCTGCGTGGGGCGGGCTTAGCGCCTGCGGAATCTCCCGTCAAAGCCGGCGGGCAAGATTGATCGCGGTTGCGGCTTTAGCGACGCTCAGAGGCCGGAGTCTTCGAGGATCGCCCCTGGCAAGGCGGCGATCAGGCGGGCCAGGTCGGTCTGCCGGTGCACGCCGGTTTTCTCGAGCACCGCATAGAGCTGGGAGCGCGCGGTGACGTAGCCTACACCCCGATCCACCGCCGCTTCGCGCAAAGTGCGCCCGGCGCCGAGGGCCAGCGCGAGATCGGCTTCCGCTGACGTCAGGGCATATAGGCGGATCAGGTCCTCGCGGCGGATCCGACCACGCAACTCCGAATCACCAATCATCATCAGCACGCCCGGAGCGCCCTTGACCGCTAGCGGGCTGGTCGACGGCAGGCGGACAACCCAGACGACCCAATCGCCGCCCTCCCGGCGCGGGATGCGCAGCGAGGACGCGGCCAGATCAGCGCCGGATCGAGCGCGATCGATCATCGCTTGCAGCTCCCGGTCGATCGCGGGGAAGCGGGCGACGAGTCGGCCGCGTCGCCAATCGAACGCCTCGTGTTCGGCGATCAACCGCCTGGCCCGATCGTTGACGAGCAAGGCGCGGCCATCCGCGCCGAGCACGACCAGGCCGAAGGCGATCCCATCCAGGGCCGCCTCGACGAGCCCCGCCTTCAGCTCGGCGGCTTCAATGCGCGACCTTAGTCCATGCGCGCGGCCGATGTGGCCAGCGATGGCGGTGAAGGTGCGCGCCGTCGCCGGCTGGAACGCCCCCTGCCCGGTCGTCCGCATCGCCGCCAGGAAAGCAGGGTGCTCGGGTTCGGAGGCCAACGTCATGTCGAGCGTATGCCGCGTGCCGACCCAGCGCGTGAACTCCTGGTAGAAAGGATCGCGCGCCACGAAGGCGTCGTCGAAATAGGCGCTGTCGTTGAAGACAAAGCCGCCGCCGCCGCGATTGATCAGCCCGATCTTGGGGTCGAGCGCGCCATAGTGCGTTGCGTACCGTTCGAGCGCCTCTTCGCTGAGCAGACGCCGCGTCGTCTCGAACGTGGTGATCTCGCCCTGATCGACGGCGGTAAAGCAAATCTCGGCGCTGCCCAGCAGCTCCGAGCCCCGTTGGAGGGCCGGACGCCAGTTGCCGGTGTGCAGGGCGGTCTCATAGAGCGCCTGCAGGAAATCTTCGTCGACCAGCCCCGCGGTCATGTTCCCAAACCCTCAGCGCGCCCTACGCCGACACTCTCACTCTCGATGTGGGCCACGCCCCCAGCCTGTCAAGTTTGACAGACCATGGTTTTGTCACGATCTGTCCGATTGACGACGCATCGCGCCGGCTTCAAGACCGGCAGAGGTTCCGGGAGCAAGCTACATGCCAGATGCGGTCGCCCATTGGTTGGTGAAGTCCGAACCGGTCAAATACAGCTACAGTGACCTCGTGCGCGACGGCCGCACAGTCTGGGACGGCGTGCGCAACAACCAGGCCGCGATCTACCTGCGCACGATGAAGATCGGCGACCAATGCTTCTACTACCACTCGCAAGAAGGCCTGGAGATCGTCGCCATCGCCGAAGTGGTGCGCGAGTCGTTCCTCGACCCAAGCGATCCAGCCGGCCGCTTCGTCGCCGTCGAGCTCGCCCCGGTGCGAGCGCTGCCCAAGCCGGTGACCTTGGCCCAGATCAAGGCGACGCCCGCGCTGGCCGGCATGACCATGTTGCGCCTCTTCCGGCTCTCGGTGACGCCGATTACGCCCAAGGAGTGGGCGACGATCCTGAAGATGGGCGGGGAGTAGCTACTCGCCGTCGTGGCAGGCGGCGGGCATCGGCCCGCCCAGGACACTGCCGATCACCCAACGCAGGCGGCAGGAGTAGCGTTTCTCGAACGTCCCCTGTCGTTGCAACAGTCTGATCGCCGGCGCGTTGCAGCGGACCCGTTCTTCGATGCGGAAACGCCAATAGGGATCGTTTGGCGCCATCTGCAGCACCTGCTCCGACGTCGTGATCACCAGATTGCCGTAGGCGCCGTAGCGGTCCTGGTAGGTGCCGCCGGTGCTCGACTTCGGGTCAGGGGTGGTGAGCAGCTTCTGCAGCTTGGCGTCGGTGTTCGGGCAGGCCAGCTCCGGGTTGGCGAGGCTGGCCTCGTTCAGCTCGTTCCAGCTGGTGTAGGCCGCGTCCTGCAGCGACAGTTCGCGCGACTCGTGCAGCTGCTGGATGCCCACCACCACGGCGCCCAGCGTGGTGAGCCCGGTCAGCAGAGACGAGATCCCACCCAGCACCGCCCAAAACGCGGTCGAGTGCAACCACGACCGCTCCTCGGCCGCGGTCGGCGCATGGTCTTCCTTAGGCTCGGGGGCATTGGCGAAGCTCACGCGCCAATCTTGTTACGGATCGGCGACGAGCGGAAGCGTCGCTATTCGGAGACCACGATCTGCCCAGACATCCCCGGATGATATCGGCAGATGTACGAGATGATGCCAGCCCGCCTCAGCACGACCGAGCCGGCACGGCCCGCCGGCAGGTCGACGTCGAACTGACCGTCTTTGGCGGTCGCTGAGTGCTGGAACATGTCGTGGTTGTCCCAGCGCAGCGTGTCGCCGACGTGAAGCTCGGCGGGCGCCGCACTGAACGCCAGCTGGTCGATGATGATCTCTGCGGTCTTGGCTGGTCGCGGCTTCGGGGCGCACGCCGAGAAGCCAAGACCGCAGAGCAGGAGCGCCAGGGCAAGCCGGCGCGCCGATCGGATCGCCACCCGGCGTCTACTTCAGCTCGGCGGCCAGATGCTCGGCGTGCATCTGATGTTCGGTGAAGAGCTTCAGACCCGTCTGCAGCAAGGCCTTCAGATCAGGGTTCTGCGAATCAGGGATTAGCGTGTCGCGCAGCGCGCCGTTGACCGTGCGGTGATAGGCGACCTCGTTCTGCACATAGGCCTTGTCGAACGCGGCGCCGCTCAGCTTGGCGAGTTCGGTCAGTTTGGCGTCGGCGCCAGCCTTGAGCGAAGCGCTGGTCGGGTTGGCTTGCGGGGTGACGTTGAGGCGTTTCACTAGCGCCAGCGCCTTGCCGTTCACGGCGGTGTGGTCGCGCACCATCTCTTGGGCGAAGGCGAGCACGTCCTTGTTGTGCGACTTGCCCAGCGCCTGGTTGCCAGCGGCGATGTCGATGACGCCAGCAGTGTAGGCGATGTGAGCGATCTGCGGGTCGGTCGGTTTGGCCGCGGGCGCGGCGGAGGCTGCCGTGGCGAAGCTCGCAACGGCGGCGATGGCGGCGGTGACGAATAGACGGTTCATGGCTGTCCCTCTGGCGGCTCGCGCTCGAGCGCGGATGAGAGATTGGACGCCAGGTCGGCTGCCGGCGTTCCCGCCTATGTACGGTCAGTAGTTCGGTCGTCCTGCGCGGCGTCGAACCGGGCGAGAACGCGGGCGGTTAGGGCGTCGCAATCGGCGCCGGCGAAGGTGAAGCTGGCGCCCAGCGCGCGCTGCAGCTCTGGTCCCAGATCGGCCCGAAGCCGGCGACGGGCGCGGAAGAGCCGTGTGCGGATTGTCTCCACTGGCGCGTCCAGCGCGATCGACAGGTCGTCGGCGCTGAGCCCCTCGATCTCGTGCATGACGAACACGAGGCGGAACGGTTCAGGCAGGCGGGTGATCGCGCCCTCCAGCAGGCGGGAAAGCTCTCGCCGCATCACGGCCTCCTCGGGCGCGCCGGCCAGACTGGGCGTTTCGGTATGGCGCTGGCGGTGCTCCTCGATCAACGCCAACCCCTGGTTCTTCATGTTTCTGCGGCGACGCTGCAGCGAGCGCAGCCGGCTGATCGCTTCGTTGACAATGATCCGCGTCAGCCAGGTCGACAGCGCCGACGCACCTTCGAATCTATCGATCGCCGCGAAGGCCTTCATGTAACCTTCCTGGACCACTTCCTCGGCCTCCGAACGGTCCTTGAGCACGCTCCAGGCTGCGCGGAAGAGGCGTTGATTGTTGCGCCGGATGAGCAACGTCGCCGCTGCGCGGTCGCCGCCAGCGATGCGGCGGGCGAGCTGCGGGTCGTCCATCGCCTCGTAGTCGAGCGCGGTCTGAGCGGCGGCCATGGTTGCCTCCCCGGGGACGGAAGCGTCCTCACACGGCTATTGGACGCCTATGGCCCAGCGGGCGTTCCCGACGTCGGCCCGCGCCGGGTCTACTCCGCCGCCGCCAGGGTCGCGCCTTGGACGTGGGGCTTGCGGGAGCGGTAGTTGGCGATGCGTTCCTCCACCTCGCCGCGGAAGTGCTTGAACATGCCTTGGATGGGCCAGGCGGCGGCGTCGGCCAGCAGGCAGATGGTGTGGCCTTCCATCTGGCTGGCGACGTCGAGCAGCATGTCGATCTCTTTCGGCTCGGCCTCGCCGGTGACCATCCGCTCCATGATCCGCCACATCCAGCCGGTGCCCTCGCGGCACGGCGTGCACTGGCCGCAGCTCTCGTGCTTGAAGAAGTAAGCGACGCGGGCGATGGCGCGGACGATGTCGGTGGACTTGTCCATCACGATCATCGTGCCGGTGCCCAGGCCGGACTTGAACTGCTTCAGGCTGTCGAAGTCCATCAGCGCGATCTCTGCTTCCTCGGGCACGATCACTTGCATCGAGGCGCCGCCGGGGATGATGCATTTGAGATTGCCCCAGCCGCCGCGCACGCCGCCGAAGTGCTCGTCGATCATCTGCTTCATCGGCATCGACATCGCGTCTTCGACCACGCAGGGCTTGTTCACGTGGGCCGAGGCGGAGAATAGCTTGGTGCCGGCGTTGTTGGGCGCGCCAAAGCTGGCAAACCAGCCGGCGCCGCGCCGCAGGATTTCGCCGACGACGGCGATCGACTCACAGTTGTTGACCGTGGTCGGGCAACCGTAGAGGCCGGCGCCGGCCGGGAACGGCGGCTTCAGCCGCGGCTGGCCCTTCTTGCCTTCGAGGCTCTCCAGTAGCGCCATCTCATCGCCGCAGATGTAGGCCCCCGCGCCGTGGGCGACGCGCACGTCGCAGGCCCAGCCCAGCTTGCTGTCCTGGCCGACCAGTTTAGCGTTGTAGGCTTCCTCGAGCGCGTACTCGAGGTTGGCGCGGCCCTCGACGTTCTCGCCGCGGATGTAGATGTAGCAGGTGTGCGCGCGCATCGCCCGGCAGGCGATCATGCACGACTCGATCAGCCGGTGCGGTTCCCAACGCAGGATTTCGCGGTCTTTGCAGGCGCCGGGCTCGGACTCATCGGCGTTGACGACCAGGTAGTGAGGACGAGGGCCTTCCTCCTTCGGCATGAAGGTCCACTTCAGCCCGGTATTGAAGCCGGCGCCGCCGCGGCCGCGCAGGCCGGCTTGCTTGATCTGATCGCAGATCCACTCCGGCGACTGCGCCAACATGTCGGCGGCGCCGTTCCAGATACCACGCTGCTTCGCTCCCTCCAGCCGCCAATCCTGCAGGCCGTAGAGGTTGGTGAAGATGCGGTCTTTGTCTTGGAGAATGCCGACCATGTCTCAACCGTCGCGATCTTGAGCGTTTGAATCGAAAGGATGGGCGCGGATCCACAAGAGGCGCCGCGCCACGGCGTAGATGAAAAGTCCCCAGCCGACCGCAACTATCGCCGCGCCGGGCCAAAGCACCCAGGGCGTGGAGCCGAGCCGGAATCGAGCGACGACCAGCACGACTACGCCCACCAGACAGGCGATGAAGCCAGCGAAGCGCTGTGGCCGCCCGAGCTGGCGGATCTGCTCCAGATAGGCGCTCTGGCGATCGAGGTGAGCCGGGTCGTCGATCATGGCGCCGGTTTCTCGCGCAGCACGCCCAGCATGAGCCAGCCGTGCGAGCCGAAGCCGGCCAGGATCGCGGCGGCGAAGAGCCAGACGCCCCACGCCAGGTGCAGGCCGAACATCACCACGAAGCCAATCAGCGCGACGATCAACGCGCCGGCGGTGACGGCCAGCGTGATGTAGAGGCGTCGGCGTTGAAGGGCGATATCCATCGACGCGCCGGTTACGCCGGCTCCGACGTGTTGGGCAACTTGAACGGCTGGGCGCGGGAGCCATCGTAGAGCGCCGGGTCGGTCAGGGTCAGCGGGCCTCCCGCCGGCGCGGTCGCCTGGCGGCCGGTCGAAGACCCGGGCGGCGGCGTGCGGCCAGCGCGGAACTCCGCCAGGATTGCCTTCAGCGACGCGGGCGTCAGGTCTTCGTAGTAGTCGTCGTTGATCGCGGCCATCGGGGCGTTGACGCAGGCCCCCATGCACTCGACCTCTTCCCACGAGAAATTGCCGTCGGCGGAGCGATGGTTCTTCGGGCCGATCTCTGCTTCCAGCAGTTCGATCAGTTCGCCTGCGCCGCAGAGCGCGCACGGCGGCGTTCCGCAGACCTGGACGTGGGCGACCGAGCCGATCGGCTCCAGCTGGAACATCGTGTAGAAGGTGGCGATCTCCAGCGCCCGGATCACCGGGATCTGCAGCAGCTCGGCGACCACGCGCAGCGCCGGCTCCGGCACCCAGCCTTCCTGCTTTTGCACCAGCCACAGGATTGCGATCACCGCCGACTGTTGGCGGCCAGGCGGGAACTTCGAGATCCACCAGTGCGCCTTCTCCAGCACCTCTGGCTGAAACGCGAACGAGGCGGGCTGCTCCTTGGCCAGGCGACGGACGCTCACCGGTCGATCTCCCCGAAGACGATGTCGAGCGAACCGAGGATGGCGGAGACGTCGGCGAGCATGTGGCCGTGGCACATCCAGTCCATCGCGGCCAGGTGCGGATAGCTCGGCGCGCGGATCTTGCAGCGGTACGGCTTGTTGGAGCCATCGGCGACTAGGTAGACGCCGAACTCGCCCTTCGGCGCTTCGACGTAGGCGTAAACCTCGCCCTCGGGCACGTGGTAGCCCTCGGTGTAGAGCTTGAAGTGGTGGATCAGCGCTTCCATTGAGCGCTTCATCTCGCCGCGCCGCGGCGGCGAGACCTTATGGTCGTCCGATAGCACCAGCCCTGGCGTCTTCTTCAGGCGTTCGATGCACTGCAGGATGATCTTCGTCGACTGGCGAGTCTCTTCCATGCGGCAGAGGTAGCGATCGAAGTTGTCGCCGTTCAGCCCCAGCGGAATGTCGAACTCAAGCTCGTCGTAGCACTCGTAGGGCTGGTTGCGGCGCAGGTCCCAGGCCACATTGCAGCCGCGCAGCATCACCCCGGTGAAGCCCCAGGCGAACGCCTGATCCTTGGTCACCACCCCGATGTCGACATTGCGCTGCTTGAAGATGCGATTGCCGGTAAGCAGCCCCTCGATGTCGTCGAGCACTTTCGGGAACCGGTGCGCCCAGCGCTCGATGTCGTCGATCAGCGCCGGGGTCAGGTCCTGTCGCACGCCGCCGGGACGAAAGTAGTTGGCGTGCATCCGAGCGCCGGACGCGCGCTCGTAGAACACCATCAGCTTCTCGCGCTCTTCGAAACCCCACAGGCTGGGCGTGAACGCGCCGACGTCCATGGCCTGGGTGGTGACGTTGAGCAGGTGGTTGAGAACCCTTCCGATCTCCGAATAGAGCACGCGGATCAGCTGGCCCCGGATCGGGATTTCCAGACCCATCAGCTTCTCGATGGCGAGCACGAAGGCGTGCTCCTGGTTCATCGGGGCGACGTAGTCGAGCCGGTCGAAGTAGCCGATGTTCTGGGCGTAGGGCCTGGCTTCGATCAGCTTCTCGGTGCCGCGGTGAAGTAAGCCGATGTGCGGGTCGACGCGCTCGACCAGTTCGCCGTCCAGCTCCAGCACCAGACGCAGCACGCCGTGCGCCGCCGGGTGCTGCGGGCCGAAATTGATGTTGAACTTGCGGACCGGCGTTTCGGTCGAGGTCTCGCCCGGGATCAGCGCCTCGCTCATGGCGCGCGCTCCGGCGCCAGCCGTCCGGCGCTCATCATCACGATCAGCACCGCGCCGCCGAGCAGCCCCGCCTCCAGCATCAGGCTTTCATCCCACCGCACCGACATAGCGATCTCGGCCAGGCGGCGCGAGACCGGCAGCCCCAGCATCCAGATCCACAGCATCGCGGAGCGATCCTGCAGTGGGTAGGACCGGTTGACGTTGAGGCCGGTGAAGATGGCCGCGAGGCCGCCGATGATCGAGAACGCCACCACCTGAACGAAGTGGCCGCCCGCCGCGACTTCAGGGTGAGCCAGGGTAGCCAGCAGCAGACCGATGTTGCCCAGGTAGAGCGTCGCCAGCACGGTCAGGCCGTAACCGGCGTTGGGCGCAGCGGCCCGCACGAAACGCTTCACGCCCCCTCCCCCGCCTTCTCGTCGCCCGGCAAGCCGTAGGCATAACCCTGGCCGGGCCGGGCATACTCAGCGCCCTCCCACGGCGACAGGAAGTCCCAGTTACGAAACTCGACCGACTTCACCGGCTCGTAGACCACCCGCTTCAGCTCGTCGTCGTAGCGAACCTCGACATAGCCGGTCATCGGGAAGTCTTTGCGCAGCGGATGGCCGTGGAAGCCGTAGTCGGTCAGCAGACGCCGCAGATCCGGGTGCCCCTCGAAGAAAACCCCGTACATGTCGAACGTCTCGCGTTCGAACCAATCCGCCCCGGGGTAGACGCTGACGACCGACGGCACCGGCGTGTCTTCATCGGTCTGCACCTTCACCCGCACGCGCCGGTTCTTGGTCATCGACAGCAGGTGGTAGACCACGTCGAAGCGCTTCGGCCGTTGCGGATAGTCCGCGCCGCAGACGTCGAGCAGTTGCTGGAACCGCAGCTCCGCGTGGTCGCGCAACATGGTCAGCGCAGCGACAATCTGCGGCGCCGGCGCATGCAGCGTGAGTTCGCCGTAGGCCACGTCGAAGCTGGCGATCGCGCGGGCCGATTTGGACACGGCCAGTTCGCCCAGCGCCGTCAGCGCGTCGTCCGCCACCCGCCAGGCGCTCATCGTTCGATGGTTCCCGTGCGGCGGATCTTCTTCTGCAGCTGCAGCACCCCGTAGACCAGCGCCTCGGCGGTGGGCGGGCAGCCCGGAACGTAGATGTCCACCGGCACGATCCGATCGCAGCCGCGCACGACGGAGTAGCTGAAATAGTAGTAGCCGCCGCCGTTGGCGCACGATCCCATCGAGATCACGTACCTCGGGTCCGGCATCTGGTCGTAAACCTTGCGCAAGGCCGGGGCCATTTTGTTGGTCAGCGTGCCGGCGACGATCATCACGTCCGACTGGCGCGGGCTGCCGCGGGGCGCAAAGCCGTAGCGCTCCAGGTCGTAGCGCGGCATCGCGGTCTGGATCATCTCCACCGCGCAGCAGGCCAGGCCGAAGCTCATGAACATCAGCGACCCGGTGCGCGCCCAGGTGATCAGGTCGTCTGTCGCGGCGGTGACGAAGCCCTTGTCGGCGAGCTGGTTTGAGACGCCGTCGAAGAACGCGTCCTGGGTCTTTGGATTGTAACCCTCAACCGTCGAGCGGGCGGCGGAGCCGGCGGGAACTACTACTCCCATTCCAGGGCGCCCTTCTTCCATTCGTAGACGAAGCCGACCGTCAAAACGCCAAGGAACGCCATCATCGACCAGAAGGCGTAAGCGGCGGCTTCATGCGGCATCTTCAGCAGGCTGACCGCCCAGGGAAACAGAAACGCCACTTCGAGGTCGAAGATGATGAACAGGATCGAGACCAGGTAGAAGCGCACGTCGAACTTCATCCGCGCATCGTCGAAGGCGTTGAAGCCGCACTCGTACGACGACATCTTCTCGGCGTCCGGCGCCTTGGGGGCGATGATCGTCGGCAATATGGTGAACACTAGGCCGAGCGCCAGCGCGATCCCCAGGAAGATCACGATCGGCAGATATTGCAGCAGGAACGCGTTCATCGAGACCCAATGCGGCGGGGAGGCGAAAGCGGGAGTCGCGCGACTTCTAGCTCATGGTTCGCGCCCATTCAAACCGCCATCCGCCACCTGCGCCCACCAGTCGCGCGCTGCCCCATTTCATCCTTCCGATGTTGACGTAGACCGGGGCGAGACCTATCAGACCGCCTCCTTTCGCCGGGCCGTCCGCGGTCCGATCGATTGTTCGCGGGTGTAGCTCAGTTGGTTAGAGCGCCGGCCTGTCACGCCGGAGGTCGCGGGTTCGAGCCCCGTCACTCGCGCCATCGCAAGGCGGCGCCCCTCCCCTGCATCGAACGAACGACTAACTCGCCAGCGCAAAATCCGGCGCGGGTCGGTTGAACGCGGCCTCGCCGCTGACATCCGCATAAACACCCGAGAGGCGGCGGAAGACGGCGTCCCAGCCGTGGCGGTCGCAGGCTCGGAGCCGGGCGGTGCGGTGGAGACGGGCCAGGTCGCGGTCGAACAGAGCCTCGACTGCTTCGGCGAACTCCGGCCCGGCGGACCGCTCGGCCAACTCGCCGACCGCATGGTCGACACTCTCGCCGATGCCGCCGGCGGCCACGCCGACGACCGGCAGGCCGCACGCCATCGCCTCCAGCACAATCAGGCCGAACGGCTCGCTGTCGTTGGCGTGGACGAAGGCGTCGCAGCTTGCCATCAGGGCAGCGAGGCGGCCGGGCTCGGTCTCGTACGGTAGTTCGATCACCCGGCCGGGCGACGGTGTGGTGGCGCGGGCGCCGACCAACAGCAGCACGTAGGGATCGCCCAGCCGCTCCACCGCCTCGACCAGCACGTCGACGCGCTTCTCCCGCGCCGGCCGTCCAGCGAAGATCAGCAGCCGGTGCTTGGCGGTCAGACCCAGCCGCCGGCGCAGCCCGACGGGATCGGCGCCGTCCGGCCGGAACGCCTCGGTGTCGACGCCCAGCGGCAGCGCGATCGGATCGATGACGCCGGCGTCGCTGAGCCGCGCGGCGATGAACTGGCTGGGCGCCACGGCGCGATCGAAGCGGCGGTAAATTTCGCCCCAGTGTTTGCGGATCGGCTTTTCGGCCCATTCGCCGAAGTGCAGCGCCGCCAGGGCGCCGACGTCGGTGTGGCAGAAGCCGATCACTGGCACGCCCATCGCCTCGCCGGCCTTCAGCGCGGCGAGACCGGGCGTGTACGGGTCGCCGGCCTCGATCAGCGTTGGGCGCTGGCGCATCAGCCGCTTCATCCACGCGGTCTTGCCGAGCGGCACGCGGTAGCCGTCGCCGAAAGGCAGTGGCGCCGCATAGATCGAGAGTCGGCCATTGCCGTCGTAAGCGTGGCGAGGACCCGGCACGACCAGGGTGTGCCGGATATGAGGGCGGGATTTGGCGAACCAGGCGCGCTTGGCGGTGAGGTAGCGCTTCACCCCGCCGCTCTTAGGCGCATAGAGCATGGTGGTGTCCACGAGGCGTGGGCCGGTGTCGAGGACGTGCCTCGCGAGGTACTCAGCTCGCGAGGAAGCCCAGTCGACGACGCCTCTGGCTAGCACAGGCCGCACCTCCCGCCTTCACCACCCGACTTCACCACGCTGGCCATAGTGGCCTGGAGCTCAAAACTGGTTCAACCCTCTTTAGCTCCCATTGGATGGCGCATTCCTCAAGTCAAGCTCGCGTTCGACCGCGCCTCCGCCGGGTCAGCTGCGAGCCACGGCGGCAAGCGCCAAACTGTTCCGCTCAAGGAGTGGTGTGGCTCGCCAAGGCGACGATGCTTCGCCGGTCCGACGATCGGCGGATTGCGGGTTTGGCTTGCCGGGACCACAACAGGGTCGGCGCCGCCGGGAGGGCGCGACCGATGATCAAGCTGACGTTCTGCCTCGTGCGGCTGCCGCACCTGACCCGGGAGGCGTTCCAGACCTACTGGATCGAGACCCATGGGCCGCTCGTCGCCAGCGTCAAGGACACCTTGCGCATCCGCCGCTACGTCCAACTGCACAGCCTACCGGCGGACGTCTCGGAGAACCTCAGGACGGCCCGCCAGGGGCCGGAGGGCTTCGACGGCGTCGCCCAGCTCTGGTGGGACAGCTTCGAGGACATGGCGCTGAGCGGCCCGGAAGCGGCCGAGGCGGGCCGGCTATTGCTGGAGGACGAGCGCAAGTTCATCGACCTGCCGAAGTCACCACTCTGGTGGGGTGAGGAGAAAGTGATCTTCTGATCCCGCTGATTTTCACCGCCTAAGGCGCTGTTTTTCTCGCTCAGTGTTGCTGGGCTACCCAAGCCCCCGCCGGCCCCCGATCGGCCGCCCTACCCCGCCCCGAGCGCCAGCGCGGTGCGGTAGGTAATGAAGGCGGCGATGTAAGCGAGCGTGATCATGTAGCCGAACATGATCGCCGGCCAGCGCCAGGAGTTGGTCTCGCGCTTCACCACGCCCAGGGTCGATGCGCACTGCGGCGCGAATACGTACCAGGCCAGGAACGCAAGCGCCGACGCCAGCGACCAGTGACCGGCGAGGGTGTGGCCCAGCAGCGCGGTGTTATCGTCGCCGCCGCTCACGGCGTAGACGGTGCCGAGCGCCCCAACGGCGACTTCCCGGGCCGCCATGCCGGGAATCAGCGCGACGCTCATCTGCCAGGAGAACCCGATCGGCTGCAGCAGCGGCTGCAGCGCGTGGCCGATCATGCCGGCGAAGCTGTAGTCGATCGCCGGTCCCTTGGCCCCGGCGGGCGGTAGAGGGATCTTGGCGAGCGCCCAGACGATGACCATCATCGAGAGGATGATCGTCCCGGCGCGGCGCAGAAAAATTTCGGCGCGCTGCAGCACCAGACGGGCGACGTTGAGCGGATCGGGCAGCTTGTAGGCCGGCAGCTCCATCAGGAACGGCTCGGAGGCACCGCGCCAGAACACCGTGCGGATCACGAACGCCACGATGAGGGCGCTGGAGATCCCCGACACGTAGAGCCCCAGCATCACCAGCCCCTGCTCGCTGACCCAGCCGAACAGGGTGTGGTTGGGCACGAAGGCCGAGATGATCAGGGTGTAGATCGGAATCCGCGCAGAGCAGGTGGTAAGCGGAGCGACCAGGATGGTGGTCAGCCGGTCGCGCTTTTGGTCGATCACCCGCGTGGCCATGATGCCCGGAATGGCGCAGGCGTGCGACGACAGCAGCGGGATGAAGGCGCGGCCGTGCAGCCCGGCGCGGCCCATGATCCGGTCCATCAGGAACGCCGCGCGGGCCATGTAGCCGACGTCTTCCAACAGGATGATGAACAGGAAGAGGATCATGATCTGCGGCAGGAACACGACGACGCTGCCGACGCCCGCGATCAGGCCATCGCAGAGGAAGCTCTTCAGCAGCCCGTCCGGCAGGGCCTGGCCGAGCGCGGCGCTGAGCCAACTGAACCCGGCGGTGATCATGTCCATCACCGGCTGGGCCCACGAGAACACCGCCTGGAACATGAAGAACAGCAGCACCAGCAGCACCGCCAGGCCGCCGACCGGGTGCAGCAGCACGCTGTCCAGCCGCCCGGTCCAAGTGTCGGGCCGCTTCGGTGGCTGGACGTGAGCGCGGATCAGCCGCTCGGCTTCGCGGTGAAGCGCGCGCAGTTCGCTGCTAGACGGTTCATGCCAGGTCGACGCCGATGCCGTGCTGGCGGCGGCGGACTCAATGGCCGCGGTTAGTGCGTCAACTCCACGACGTCGCGTTGCGACAGTCGAGACGATCGGCACGCCGAGATCGCTGGCCAGACCCTCAACGTCGATGTCGAGGCCCTGGCGGATGGCGATGTCGATCATGTTCAGGGCCAGCACCATCGGCCGCCCGGCGCTCTTCATCTCCAGCGCCAGCCGCAGCGCGACGCGCAGCGAAGTCGCATCGGCGACGCAAACGATGACGTCCGGCGCACTCTCGCCGGCCAGCTGGCCCAGTACGGCGTCGCGGGTGACCATCTCGTCCGGGCTACGAGCGCGCAGCGAATAGGTGCCGGGCAGATCGAGGATGGCGAGCTTGCGGCCGGACGGCGCGGCGGCCTGCCCTTCCTTCCGTTCGACGGTGACGCCGGCGTAGTTGGCGACCTTTTGGCGGGCGCCGGTCAGGGCGTTGAAGAGCGCGGTCTTCCCGCAATTGGGGACGCCGGCGAGCGCCACCCGGAGCGGTCGGCTTGCTAGCGTATCGTCGGCGTTGGTGGTCGGCGCCAGATCGGCGGTGGTCATGCCGCGGCCCGGACGATGACCGCCCTGGCTTCGCGGCGGCGAAGCGCCACCGTACGGTCCGCCAGTTTCACGGCGATCGGGTCGCGACCGAAGAGACCCTCGTGCAAAAGCTCGACCGGCGCGCCTTCGACAAATCCCATCTCCAGCAGCCGACGCTCGATCTCGGCGCCGTCCAGAGCGCCGGCCGCTGCGGACGGCCGCACTTCGACGATCACGCCGGCGAACCCTCGCCGCGCCGAAGACAACGCGGAGGTTCCGGCTGAGGCGCCGTCGCTTGCGGCTGGCATGTCGGCATCGCTGAAACGGCGCACTTCGAACTCACTAATCGCGAACGATTATCAATATCAGAACCCGAAGCGAAGAATCAATGAGATGCAGCGCCGGAATCGCGGGAGCTTGCTTCGGAACGGTTCGCAGCGGTCATCGGCCACGGTTCGGACGAGCCCCGAAACGCCGGACGGCCCACGACAGCGCGGAGGTCAGCCGACGATCGAGAGTGTCGAGAGCGGCTGGTACAGGAGCTCGCACGACTTGGCCCCGTCGGACCCGTACTTCACCGCGTTGCCATGCGGTGCGTCGCGCCACCAGGTCATCTTCGGCTCGTTGTCGACCTCCAGCGCCGGCACGCCTAGCTGGTCGCGCAGGTAGGCTTTCAACGCTCCGCACTGCTTGGCCGGAAAATCAGGCTTCAGCCTGACTTCCTTGAGCGCGTTGTCGTCGTCGAAGGCGAGCACCACCTGGAATTTGAACGGACCGACAGCGTAATCCCCATCGATGGCGTCCGCATTAGCTTCGACCGCGCCATGGGTCTTGCCGGCGCCCGCGGCTTCGATCTCGCCGCGGCTCATGCCCCAGTGCGCGAATTGCCAGCCGCCCGCGGATATTGGCGTGTTGTCGACCGGCTGTGCGAAGGCCGGCGTGGCGCAGAGGGCGGCGGCCAAGATCAGGCGGCGGATCATTCGGCGTGGGTTCCAGGGCCGTTGTTCAGGCGTGCAAAGCTAACGGCCAGCGATGGCAGGCTCAAGGCGCCGGGTCAGGTCGGCCGGAAGCGCTTTGACGCCGGGAAACCTTTTGGAACCAGTCGGCCGGCGCTGGCGCGCCGTCCCAGCCACTCGCGCCAGTCGCTCCAGGCCCGGCTGCGACCGTCGGCCGTCGTCCAGACCGCGCCTTCGGTTTCGGCGAACACCAGACCGTCGCGCAGGCCGCCCTCGCGGTAGCTTTGCAGCTTCACCCCTTTGCCGCGCGGCATCTCCGGCAGTTCCGAGAGCGGGAAGATCAGCGCCTTGCCGTTGTCGCCAAGCACGGCGAGGTGATCGCCGGTGACGGGCAGGCAGAAACAGGCGCCGGCCGCGTCGATGTTCAGGACCTGCTTGCCGGCCCGCCGCATCGCGATCGCCTCGTCCTCGGGCATGACGAAGCCGTAGCCAGCCTTCGACGCCAGGATGCGCTTGGCGCCAGCCCGATAGGCGAAGATCGCCAGGATGTTCACCCGGTCGTCGAGGTCGAGCATCAGTCGCAGCGGCTCGCCCTGTCCTCGCGCCGAGGGCAGCTTGTCGCCCGCCAGCGTGAAGAAGCGGCCGTCGGAGGCGAACAGCAGCAGCCTGTCCGTGGTCTCCGCCGGGACCAGGAACGCTAGGCTGTCACCTTCCTTGAACTTCAGTTCGGACGGATCGTCGATGCGGCCGCGGGCGGCGCGGATCCAGCCCTTTTCCGAGAGGATCACGGTGATCGGCTCGCGCGCCACCAGGGCCTCGGTCGCGGCCGAGACGTCGATCGTCGGCGCCTCGGCGAAGGTCGAGCGGCGCTTGCCGACGGCGGTCGCCGGCCCGAGCACCTCGCGGACGTGCCGCAAGCCGGCGCCAACCAGCTTCCACTGCTGGCCATCGGAGGCCAGCATGCCCTGAATGCCGTCGCGTTCCTCGGCGAGGTCGGCGTGCTCGCGCCGCAGTTCCATCTCTTCGAGCTTGGCCAGTTGGCGCAGACGAGTGTCGAGGATGGCGCTGGCCTGCACGTCGTCGATCTCGAACGTCGACATCAGCTTGGCCTTCGGCTCGTCCTCGAAACGGACGATGCGGATCACCTCGTCTAGATTGAGGAAGACGATCAGCAGCCCGGCCAGGATGTGCAGGCGGTGCTCGATCTTGCTCAGCCGGAACTTGGCGCGGCGAACGATCACCTCGCGCCGGTGATCGAGAAACGCCTTCAGCGCCGCCTTCAGCCCCATCACGCCAGGGGCGTTGCGGGCGTCGAGCACGTTCATGTTGACCGGGTAGCGCGTCTCCAGATCCGAGAGCTTGAACAGGCTCTCCATCAGGAGCTCCGGCTCGACGTTGCGGGCCCGGGGCTCGAGCACCAGCCGGATATCCTCAGCGGACTCGTCGTTGACATCGCCGAGCAAGGGCGCGCGCTTGGCTTCAATCAGGCCGGCGATCTGGGCGACCAGATCGGCCTTCTTCACCTGGTACGGGATCTCGGTGACGATGATCCGCCACGTGCCCCGCCCAGTATCCTCCTTGGTCCAGCGGGCCCGGTGCCGCACGCCGCCGCGACCGGTCTCGTAGGCCTCCAGAAGCGACTCGCGCGACTCGACGATCACGCCGCCGGTCGGGAAGTCGGGCCCTGGCACCTTCTCCATCAGCTCAGCCGTCGTGGCGTCCGGACGATCGAGCAGGATCAGGCAGGCGTCGATCAGCTCGGCGGCGTTGTGCGGCGGGATCGAGGTGGCCATGCCGACCGCGATGCCGGCGGACCCGTTGGCGAGCAGGTTGGGAAAGCCCGCCGGCAGGACGACCGGCTCTTCCTCTTCGCCGTCGTAGGTGGCCCGGAAGTCGACGGCGTCCTCGTCGATGCCGTCGAGCAACAACTGCGCGGCGTCGGTCAGGCGGCACTCGGTGTAGCGCATGGCCGCGGCGTTATCGCCGTCGATGTTGCCGAAGTTGCCCTGGCCGTCGATCAGTGGATAGCGCTGGGCGAAGTCCTGGGCGAGACGCACCAGCGCGTCGTAGACGGCCACGTCGCCGTGCGGGTGATACTTGCCGATCACGTCGCCGACGACGCGGGCCGACTTCTTGGCCGAGGTCTGCGGGTCGAGCCGGAGCAGCCGCATCGCGTAGAGCAGCCGCCGGTGCACCGGCTTCAGCCCGTCGCGCACGTCCGGCAAGGCCCGCTGGGTAATGGTGGAGAGCGCGTAGGCCAGGTAGCGACGCGACAGCGCCTCGATCAGCGGCTCATCCAGAATGCGCCCGGCGTCTTCGGGGCCGGATGGCGGCTCGGGCGGAAGTGCGGCGTCGTCCATCGCTTCGGATTCGCCTGACTCCCCCGCCGATGTCCAGAAATGGTTATTGACAAGTTAACTGTCAAAATGACATCCGGCCTGTCATGGCGACCTGGCAACCCGATATCGCACCCCTCGTGGGTCGGATTCCGCGACTTCACTACCTTTTCAAGGCGTTGGGCGACGGACTGCACGCGGACGTTGGTGTAACGGCGTCCATGCGAACCGTGATGACCTCGATCGCCGGCGAAGGCGCCCGCACGGTCCCCGATCTGGCCCGCGAGCGCTCCGTGTCGCGCCAGCACGTCCAGGAAGTGGTCAACGCACTGGTCGAGTCCGGCCTCGCCCAGACCGGTCCCAATCCCGCTCACCGACGCTCGCCGTTGATCGACCTCACAGACGAAGGACGTCACCGTTTGCGTCTGCTGAGGGAACGCGAGACAGCGATGCTTGCGGAGACAGCGCCGGCGATCTCTCACGCCGAACTGGCCGCCGCGACGCGGCTGTTCGATTTGCTGGAGCGCGACCTCGCCGCGCGGGTCGCCGAGGCCGGCGGCCGAGCCTAACTGTTCGCCTGAGCGGAGGCCGGCCCCGCGGCCGCGGCGTTGGCGTCAGTCGCTGGCTTCCACCACGGCACCCAGGCCCAGAACTGCTCGTGGGCGTAGTAGATGGCGACCTTGGTGAAGGTCTCGACCCCCAGGATGATGCCAGCGTACTTCAGCTGACCGGTGACGACCCAGCTGATCACGAAGGTGTCGAGGCTGCCGACGATGCGCCAGGTGACCGCCTTCACGAGCGAGCGGCTGTGGGCTTCGGGCGTACGAATGAGCATCGGCGGACCCTCTGAGACGGCACGATCGAACAGTCTCACGAGATAGGATCGGCGCCCAGCCTTTCTATCTCTAGAAATTCTATAGGGTATTGCAGTTTAGAGCTTGCCGGCCTCGGCCAATCGGTCGAACAGCCAGTGCCGCGCGGGCGGCAGCGGCCGGTTCAACGGCGAGAAAACGAAACGCTCCAGGAAGTGGGCGGTGATCGCCAGCCCCGCGCCGATGTCGCCGTCGCCGAGCCCGCCTTGCGCAGAGAGC
The DNA here is from genome assembly GCA_036494265.1 of Caulobacteraceae bacterium. Lineage (GTDB taxonomy): Bacteria > Pseudomonadota > Alphaproteobacteria > Caulobacterales > Caulobacteraceae > Acaudatibacter. The sequence goes on from DASXOP010000005.1 coordinate 56,355, forward strand.
AGGAACGGCGGCAATGCCAGCAGACGATCCTTGTAGGCCTCGCCCGCCCCCGCGCTGACCGCTCGGCCGGTGCGCGGGCTGACGTAGATCAGATCGTCCTGCGACCCCGTCACCGCGCAGCGCGATAGATCCAGCCCAAACCCGAGATCCGCCAACAGGCCAGCTTCGAAGCGCACATAGACCGCCGGCCAGATGTCTTCGACCTCCAGGGCGGCAACTAGCGCCTCCAATCCCAAGAACGCGCCGGGATGCGGCTCGCGCTCGGGCAGCGCGCCGGACGTGACCGCGGCCGCCGAGGCGAGCCCCGCGAGTGCGAGCCGGTCGTCGAACAGCGCCGAGGGCCCCTCCCCAGCCGGCTCCATGGTCGCCGAGCCCAGCTGATCGGCGGTGCGCGCCCGGAAACGGACCGTCACCCGGGCGCCGGCCTGCAAGAACGGCTTGGACCGGCGCGAGGCGGCGCCGGCGACGTGGGCGGCGTATTTGCCGTGGCTTTCGGTGACGAACTCGACGATCGCCCCGGTCTCGCCGTGCGGCCGGGCGGAAAGCACATAGGCTTCGTCTTCGAATTCCATGTCAGCCGCGGCTCGGCCTAGACATCGAACTCCAGCCCGAGGTCGCGGAACGTGGCGCGTTCTTCGGCCCAGTTCTCGCGCACCTTCACGGTCAGGAAGAGGTGCACGGTGCGGCCCAGGATATCGGCCAGCTCCTTGCGCGAGGCCTCGCCGATCCACCTCAGGGTCTGGCCGCCCCTGCCGATCAGGATGGCGCGCTGGCCTTCGCGCTCAACGTATATGATCTGCTCCAGTCGCGCCGAGCCGTCCTTGCGCTCCTCGAACGCCGTGGTCTCGACGTTGGCCGAATAAGGCAGTTCCTCGTGGACGCGCAGATAGACTTTCTCGCGGGTGATTTCGGCGGCGAGCATCCGCGCCGGCAAATCGGCCGACTGATCTTCGGGATAGAGCCACGGCCCCTCAGGCATCAACGCAGCCACCCGGGCCTTGAGATCGGCGACGCCGGAGCCGTCGAGCGCCGAGATCATGAACACCTCGGCGTAGACCTCGGATTCGAACAGCCGCTGGGTCAGCGCCAGCAGGTCGTCGCGCCGTACCCGGTCGACCTTGTTCAGCGCCAGGATGGCTTGCCGCCCACCGCGCTTAAGTCCCTCGATCACACTGCGGACGTCTTCGGCCGACAGCCGATCCGCCGCCTTCGGCTTTGGTCCGGCCGCAGCCAATTCGGCCTCGGCGTCAACCAGGTGGACGACGGCGTCGGCGTCCTGGGCGCCGGACCAGGCCGCGCGGATCATCGCCCTATCGAGCCGTCGGCGCGGGCGGAAGATGCCGGGAGTGTCGACCAGCACGATCTGGCTCTCGCCCTCGATCGCCACGCCGCGAACCGGAAAGCGCGTGGTCTGCGCCTTCTGAGTGACGATGGTCACCTTCGAGCCGACCAGCCGGTTGACCAGGGTCGACTTGCCGGCGTTGGGGGCGCCGATCACGGCGGCGAAGCCGGCGCGGGTCACGACGCCGGTTCCTCGCGTTCGAGCAGGGCAAGCGCCGCGGCCTTCTCAGCTGCCTGGCGCGATCCAGCGCTGGCGCTTGCGGGACCGGTCCCGGCGATCGCCACCTCGACAGTGAACACAGGCTCGTGGTCGGGGCCGGAGCGCGAGACCAGCCGATAGGTCGGCGCACCGCGCCCAGCCGCCGCCGCCCACTCTTGCAGGCGCGACTTCGGATTGGCGGTGCGCTCGTCGTGCGGGCTGTCCAGCTGATCGGCCCAGGCGGCCAGCACCCGCTCGCGAGCGATCTCCAATCCAGCGTCGAGATAGAGCGCGCCGATCACCGCTTCGCAGGCGTCGGCGAGGAACCGGGCCTGATCGCGCGCGCCACGCTTGGTCTCCCCGCCCGGCAGCCGCAGCGCCGGACCGATGCCGAGCGCGCGGCCGACTTCGGCGCAGGCGTCGCGGCTGACCAGCACGTGCAGTCGCTTTGAGAGCGGACCGGCGTCAGCGGCCGGGTCGCGCCCGAGCAAGGTCTCGGCCATCACCAGGGCCAGCACGCGGTCGCCCAGGAACTCTAGCCGCTCGTTGTCCGGCGCGCCTTTGCCGACACTGGCGTGGGTCAGCGCCTGTTCAAGCAAGGCGCGGTCGCTGAACGTGTATCTCAGACGCTCTTCGAGATCGGCGATGGCGACGGCGCGCTTATCCATGCCCGGCAGGCCTGGAGGGTGTCGTGGTCAATTCAGCACCTTGAAGAACCGGCTCGGCCGCGCGTCGGTGAACCAGGTCCAGGGCTTGAAGAGGCTGGCGCAGCACGGGTGCTGCTCGTCGGCGCCGGTATTCCACGACAAGAGGATGAGCCGCGCCTGTCCGACCAAGTTCTCTTCCGGCACGAAGCCGACACCAGCCTGGCTGCCGACCTTCTCGTCGAGGCCGCTGTTCCAGCCGCAGCCGCCGAGCTTGGGGTCGTCGGATGCGAGGCCGGGGTCGAAGCGGCTGTCGAGCGAGTTGTCGCGGTTGTCGCCCATCATGAAGTAGCAGTGCTGCGGCACCACATAGACGCCGGTGTCGCCGGCGCTCTCAAAGCCGGGCGAGAGCTGGATCTTGTAGTTGCGGCCCTCGGGGTTGGTCTCCTGCTGCATCTTGACCGGTTGCCAGCCCGGATCGCCCGGCAGGTCGCCCATGCCGGCGCCGAGCGGCTTCTCGGCCACCGGTTTGCCGTTGATGACCAGCTGGCCGCTCTTCAGCTGGATGCGGTCGCCAGGCATCCCGATCAGGCGCTTAATGAAGTCGACGTGTCCGCTAGACGGCAGTTTGAAGACGATGATGTCGCCACGCTTCGGCGGGGTGAAGAACAAGCGGCCGCTGAACAGCGGCGGGCTGAACGGGATCGAGTTCTTGCTCCAGCCGTACGACCACTTGGTGACGATAATGTAGTCGCCCCGGTAGAGGTTGGGCTCATCCGACGCCGAGGGGATAGTGTAGGGCTGGAACAGCAGCACCCGCAGCACCAGCGCGATCAGGAGGGCGTAGACGACAGTCTTGACGATCTCGACCATCTCGCTGACGAGGCCGGTCTTCTGCTCGGGCTTCACCCGTTTGGCGGGTTTGGCGGCGGGGGCGGCGTTGGTCATGCTCTCTCGGGTCTTTGGCGGTCGCCGTTGCTAGACGTTGGATACCGGGCCGGCAAGCTTCTCGCCGGTTAACTCGCGCTCATGCGTCGCCGAAGCGCAGTCGGGCAATATCAGCGAGCGGGGCCGATCAGCGCCACCTCTTCTTCGCTTAGCGCCTCGATGACGACGAATGCCTGAGCATAAGGGTGATCGTCGGTGAGGCTGAGATGGATCCGCGCCGTCCGGCCCTGCGGGGTGATCGCGGCCAGCCGCTTGGCCGCGCCGCCAGTCAGGGCCAGGGTCGGTTGGCCGGAGCGCATATTGACCACCCCCATGTCGCGCCAGAAGACGCCGGCGCGCAGGCCCGTGCCCAGCGCCTTGGCGCAGGCCTCCTTGGCCGCGAAGCGCTTGGCGTAGCTCGAGGCGCGATCGGCCTTGCGCTCGGACCTGGCGCGCTCGACGTCGGTGAAGATGCGCCCGATGAAGCGCTCGCCGAACCGCTCCAGCGTGGCTTCGATCCGGCGGATGTCGGCGAGGTCTGAGCCCAGGCCAACGATCAAGCCGCGACCTCGTCGCGCGCGGCGTCCATCAGCGCCCGCATCCGCCGAATCGCCGGGTCGAGGCCGGTGAAGATCGCCTCGCCGATCAGGAAGTGGCCGATGTTGAGTTCGGCGATCTCCGGAATCGCGGCGATCGGGCCGACCGTCTCGTAGTCGATGCCATGGCCGGCGTGCACCTCCAGCCCCAGCGACGCCGCCAAGCCCGCGCTCGCCTGCAGCGCCGCGAGCAGCGCGCCCGCTTCGAGCCGACGTTCTCTGACCGCTAGGCAGTAGGCGCCCGTATGCAACTCGATCACCTGGGCGCCCACATCCGCAGCTGCCCTGATCTGCGCCGGATCGGCTTCGATGAAAAGCGAGACCCGGATGCCGGCCGCCTTGAGCGTCGCGACGCAAGGCGCAACGCGGTTGTGCTGGCCGACGACGTCGAGGCCGCCTTCAGTCGTCACTTCCTCGCGCCGTTCGGGCACCAGGGCGGCGGCGTGCGGCAGGTGGGCGAGCGCGATCGCCTCCATCTCCTCGGTCACCGCCATCTCGAAATTGAGCGGCTTGCCCCGGCGGCGCGTCAGCGCGGCCAGGGTGTCGATGTCAGCATCGGAGATGTGCCGGCGATCTTCGCGCAAGTGCGCGGTGATCCCGTCGGCGCCGGCGGCCATGGCGATCTCGGCCGCGCGCGCCGGGTCCGGATAGCCCTCGCCGCGGGCGTTGCGGATCGTGGCTACGTGGTCGATGTTCACACCCAGCCGTAGCCGCCGGGCGCGGCCCATCATCGAGGTTGGCTGAGACGGGTTCGGGCTCATGGCTTCAATCTAGCGATCGTAGGCCTTCGATGCGAGAGGCGCGCCTACTCCGCTGCGTGCGAGAGCCGGCGAAACTCGCTGGGCTGCATGCCATAAGCGGTGCGGAACCAGCGCGAGAACGTCGACAGGCTGGAAAAGCCGACCAGCGCGGTGACTTCGGTGAGTGGCTGATCGTTGTGGCTTAGCTGCCAGGTCGCCACCTCGCGGCGCGCGTTCTCCAGCAACTGAGTGAACGACTTGCCCTCGCTCGCCAGCCGGCGATGCACCGTGCGCCGATCGACCCCCAGGTGCTGCGCCACCCTATCGACGCTGCAATCGCCGTCCGGCAGCAGTCGCAGGATCAGTGCGCTGACCGCGTCCGCCGTCGTCAGCCCCATCGGCGCCGCGCTCGCTTCTATGTAGCGCGCGATCTCACGGGCCATCTGCGGGTCGCCCTGCGCCAGCGGCGTCGCCAGATCGTCTTGGGTGAGCACGAAGCCGCTGAAATGGGCGTTGAACACGACCGAACCGAACGCCGAGCGATAGGGCGCCGGATGTGGCGGCGCCGGGTGCGCGAACGACACCTGTTCGGGCGTCCAATAGGGACCCAGCAGCTCGCGGAAAATCTGCACGTACATAGAGACGGTCAGTTCGACCATCTGCCGGCTGGCGCGCGTGCGGGCGCTGATCAGTTGCGGGAGCACCAGGAGCCCGCTCGACACCGGCTCGGTGCGGATGTCCACATTGTCGTTCTGGTAGCGCAGGTAGCGCTGCAACACCTCTACCGCCGCGCGTACGTCGGGCTGCACGCTCATCAGTAGTCCGAGCGGCCCCTTTAATGAAAGCTTAAAAGCGCGCCCGACCAACAGTCCGAATTCTTCAGTGCCCGCCGACTTAGCGCAGTCCGCGAGCAGCACCTGCACCTTGTCCGCGGGGATCTGGAAATCGGCGCTATCGAGCGCGGCCACCGGCAAACCCGACCGGCGCAGCATGTGATACGGATCGAGCCCCAAGGATCTGGCGGCCTCCGCAAAGGCAATCAACAAGGCGCTTCTGACGAAACGAGGTCGTGAATCCTCGTTGTCGATGTCACCTAATGCAAAGTTGCCGTCTCGATTAGACAACTGACGCGACCCTGACTGCGGCCCGGACCTGTAGAAGAATGGTTAACGTAGCCGTAGGGTTGGCAAACAACCTCATTGGCCACGCCCACGTTCTAGCGATCTGAGCGTCGTCCCACTGTCAGGCAAATTATGCCTTTTCGGCCACATTTCAACCTATCCGTTGTCCGGTTGTGGAAACCTACCTCTGATATGGTTAATTCTGCTAGTCGAGACGGCTAAGCTGCGCGGTTCCGTCGCAGCTGATAACTCATGAATACCTGAGTCTTACTGTATTAACGCAAGCTTAACCATGCCTGTTAAGCAGTGCGTCAGCATGTTCCATCGCCCGGCCACGGTTCCGCCAATACGGTGAAAATACACCAGCGGCCAAGAGCGCCTTGCAAAACAAGCGTCTCAACCGGCCAAGGGCGCCGACTTCAAGTGGGGGTTGCACAGTGGAATGGAATGAAGAGCGCATCGAGGCTCTGACCAAAATGTGGCGCGAAGGCCTCTCGGCCAGCCAGGTCGCCCGCCAGCTCGGCGGCGTTTCCCGCAGCGCCGTCATCGGCAAGGTTCACCGGCTCGGCATCGCCGGCCGTGACGCCCCTGCCCGTCCCCACAATGTCGGCGGCCGCCCGTCGACCCGAATCCGCGCCACCGCTGGCGGCGTTGTGCGCCGGCCGGAAACGCCGCGCACGCCGCGCATCATCATTCCATCGGCGCCTCGGGTCGCCTTCGAAGTGCCGGCGACCGCCACTATCCACTCGCTCACCGATCATGCCTGCCGCTGGCCGATTGGCGAGCCTGACCAGGAAGGCTTCGGCTTCTGCGGTCGCCTGCGGTCCGGACCGGGCGCCTACTGCGCCGGCCACGCGCCGATGGCCACGCGCCGCCGCGACACGCCGATGAAGACCAAGGAGATCGACCGCATCGTCACCCGCTTCGTCGAAGGCGCCCGCTACGAGCCCTTAGGCGGCGAGATCCAGCTGCGCGAAATCGCCTGACCCGCCCGAGCTACCGCCATGACCGGTCCGCTCCGCGCAGCCAGCTTCGATCCGACTTTGCGCAGCGTGCTGCGCGAGGTCCCTGCGCCCAGCCGGCCAGTCGACCAAGCGAACGGACGGCTCCGGCTCATCCCCCCCAACGACACGCCCTTGCGCCGCCAGAACGCGGCCTGAGTCCACGGAGTAAAACGCCATGACCACACTGATCTTCATCGAAAACGTGCTTGGCAGCGGCCAGGTGGTGAAGCTGACCGAGGACTTCGGCGACTATTCCGTCTCGCGAGACCTGCGCCCTGGCGAGCATGCGCGGCTAGTAGTCAGCCCGTTCAAGAGCATCTCGGTCGAGGAAGTGCCGCTCACCGGCGTCGTCACCCCGTTCGCCGCCAACCAGGCCCGCACCATCGCCACCTTCCCAGCCCCGCGCACGCTCGAGCGTCGCTTCGGCTGATCTAGAGTTCCGGCGGCTCTCCCCCGCTGGTTTCCCGTCTCCCGGTTGTCCCTCGGGAGGCGTCACTAAGGCAGGGGCGTCGCGGCGCTTCGTTCCCTTGAGTTCGCGTTCGGTTCAGTAGGCTTTGCGTCAGTACTCGCTAACAGCTGCCGACGCCCCTGCCGCTTTTGACTTCCGGCCCGCGTTCCCGCGGGTCACCCGACCGCAGATGCACCGTAAACTACGGTCTCCCATCCTTCGGCCTCGTGGTGGCGCCGTTTTCTCATCATCTACGATGTCAAAGATCGTTTCGGCGACAATCACCCTAAGTGACGAACAACAAGCGCGCTGAATCGTCAAACCCACGCCACTACCTCAGCGCCGCCGACAGATCCGCTGGGCGACCGTCGTTGGGTTCGGGTCTGACTCCGATCAGCCGCGCGAACAGCTGGTAGACATCGACATTGTCGAACATCGGCAAGGTGACGCCGGCCCGGAACGCCGGCCCGTGGCCGATGAAAATCGCCCACTGGGTCGGATCGGCCGGATCGTAGCCATGGTTGCCGAGCAGCTTCGGATAGTGGGCCGCATCGGCGCGATCGATGACCGACCACCCCACTTCGGCGAGGCAGAAGATCGCCGGCACGCGTGGGTTCGCCCCGTAGTGGAGACGCGCCGGGATATCCTTGCGCCGCCAGCAAGTCATATGGTCGTGCGCCTTCAGGAGGGCGCTCCCGACTTCCGCCTCATAGCCGGGCAGCGGATCGACGCCCCCCTCGGCGCCGAACGTGGCGACCTGGACGTCCTTCAGGTCGATCAGGTCATCGAGGAAGATGGTCCGCTCGGGCGCGATCGCGGCCATGCCATGGTCCGACAGCACGACGAGATTGACCTTGTCGTAGAGTCCCCTCGCCTTTAGCCCTGCGACTAGGTGGGCGACAGCTTCTTCCGCCGCGCCGATCGCCGTGTTCACCTGCGGCGTGTCAGGGCCATAGAGGTGCCCTGCGGTGTCGACCATGCCGAAATGAAGGCGCACCAGGGCCGGTCGTTGCGTCGCCGGCAGGTCGAGCCAAGCCAGGACATGGTCGACCTGCTGGTCGGGCGATATCCGCACCCCCGGCGCCTCGGCGTAGTCGGGCGTCACGCCGTCGATCACGACATCGTCGCCTGGCCAGAACGAGGTGGCGGTCTTCAGCCCAGCCCGGTGCGCGGTGACCCACAGCGGCGTGGCCTCTTGCCACCAGCGTGGATCCAGATCGACCTTGTCCTCCGCGCCGAACCATCCGGGCAGCGAAGCGTCGCGCATCGTGTTGTCGACCACACCGTGATGATCGGGGTAGCGGCCAGTCATCAGGGTGTAGTGATTGGGCACGGTCACCGACGGGAACGACGGCCGCATCGCTTTGGCGCGCACGCCGTTGGCGGCTAGCGCGGCCAGCGTCGGGGTCAGACCACGGTCGAGGTAGTCGGCGCGGAATCCGTCGATCGACAGCACGATCAATGTTGGCTTGGCCGGCGGCGCGGCGTCAGCCGAGGCCGAGATCGTCAGAAGCGCGAAGATCGCGGCAAGCAGCCGGCGCATGAACGTCCCCCATAGTCGATGATCGCGACCAGTCTACGCATGGGTGCGCCGGCGTCCACTTAAGGGCCTATCCCCTCGCCCGCTCCACCGTCTCCACCGACGGGCAGGCCCGCAGCGCTGCAGCGATGTGGGTCAGGTGGCGGGCGTCCTTCACCTCGATGTCGATCGTGGCGTCGAAGAACGAGGAGTGGCGGTGATGCATCGAGAGGCCGACGATGTTGCCGCCCGCTTCACCGATGATCGCGCAGGCCTGACCGAGCACGCCCGGCGCATCGAGGATGGTGGCGCGCAAGGTGGCCTGGGAGAGCGTGTCGCGCTCGGCCTCGGGCGTCCACTGCAGGTCGCGCCATAGCTCTTCGCGATCCTCGAACTTGGCCAGCTCCGGACAGTCGATCGCGTGCACCATCACCGCCTTGCCGGGCGCGACGATGCCGACGATGCGATCGCCAGGCAGCGGCTTGCAGCAGGGGTCGAAGTGCAGGATCTGGCCCGGCGAGAGGCCGCTGCCGCGCACATAGAACCGGGCTGACGGCCCGTCCTCGATCTTGCGCCGGGCGGTGGCCGCCGCGCGTTCGGTCTCCTTGAGACCCGGGAAGACCGCTTCCAACACCTGGCCTGGCGTCACCCGGCCCCGCCCGATGGCGTCGTAGAGCTCGGTCTCGGTGGCGAGCGCGAAGCGTTCCAGCGCTGGGCGCAGGGAAACCTCCGCCTTGCCCTTGCCGGCGCGCTCCAGCGTCCGCTCCAGCGAGGCGCGGCCCAGGCGGGCGAACTCCTCTTTCTCGGCCTGGCGGATGTGGCGGCGGATAGCGGAGCGGGCGCGGCCGGTCACGGCCAGCGAGCGCCAGTCGGCCGGGGTCTGCGGCTTCGGCCCGCGGATCACCTCGACCACGTCGCCATTGGTCAGCTCGGTGCGCAGCGGGCGCAGCTCGCCGTTGATCTTCACCCCGACGCAGGTGTCGCCGACATCGGTGTGGACGGCATAGGCGAAGTCGAGCGGCATCGCCCCGCGCGGCAGGCTGACCAATCGGCCCCGGGGTGTGAACACGAACACCTGGTCGAGGAACATCTCCAGCTTGGCGTGCTCGACCAACTCTTCGGAGTCGCCACCGTGTTCGAGCACCTGAACCAGCTGGCGCAGGTTGGCGAGCGGGTCACGCCCGCCGGCGGCCTCGGCGGCTTCCGGGTCGAAGCCGTAGCTCTTGTCCTTGTAGCGCCAGTGGGCGGCGACGCCCTCTTCGGCCACCAGGTCCATCGCCTCGGTGCGGATCTGCATCTCGATGCGCATGCCGCGCGGGCCGACGACCGTGGTGTGGATGGAACGGTAGTTGTTGCGCTTCGGGGTGGAGATGAAGTCCTTGAATCGTTCCGGCACGCACGGCCAGGTGTGATGGATCACGCCCAGCGCCTGGTAGCAGTCAGCCTCGGCGGTCACGATCACCCGGAACGCGAAGATATCGGAGAGCTGGGAGAAGCCGATCGATTTGCGCTGCAGCTTGCGCCAGATCGAGTAGGGATGCTTCTCGCGGCCGAACACGCGCGCCGCGACCCCCGCCTCCTCCAACTCCCTCGCGATCTCGCGGCTGACCATCGCCACCGCCTCGCCCTGGCCCACGCGCAACGCTTCCAGCCGACGCTCGATGGCGTCGCGAGCGACCGGGTTGAGGTGCGAGAACGCCAGCTCTTCGAGCTCGATGCAGATGCGGTGGCAGCCGATCGAGCGTGCGAGCGGGGCGTAAATCTCCAGCGTCTCGCGAGCGATCCGCTCGCGCTTGGCCGCGCTCTTGATGAAGTGCAGCGTGCGCATGTTGTGCAGACGGTCGGCCAGCTTGACCAGCAGCACACGCACGTCCTTCGAGATCGCCAGGATGAATTTCCTGAGGTTCTCGGCCTGACGCTTGTATTCGGCGGTCAGCGCCAGCCGCGACAGCTTGGTGACGCCTTCGACCAGCTCGGCGATCTCGTCGCCGAACACCCGCGCGATCTCCTCGCGGGTGACGTCGGTGTCCTCGATCACGTCGTGCAGCAGCGCCGTGACGATGGTCGCGGTGTCCATCCGATAGTCGGTAAGGATGCCGGCGACTTCGATCGGATGGGCGAAGTAGGGATCGCCCGAGGCGCGCGTCTGCGAGCCGTGCATTCGGACGGCGTAGACGTAGGCGCGGTTCAACAGCGCCTCGTCCGCGGTCGGATCGTAAGCCTTGACCCGCTCGATCAGCTCATACTGGCGCAGAAACTTGCGCGGGCCAGGTGGGGGCGCCGCGGGCTTGGTCGAAATGGGAGGTCTGGGGCCGTCCGGAAGCGGGACGGCCGTTAGGGTCGTCTGGTCGAGTAGCGGTTCTGCGCCTTCCGGGCTCAGTACCGCTCCTCCTGACCGCCATCGCGGTCGCTTTGCAGGGCGCGAACCAGCTCTTGTTCGCTCATCTGCATGTGCGAGGGATCGGCCAGCAGGGCGAGGGTTTCGGCCTCTTCCTCGGCTTCGGAGTGCTCGTCGACGCGCTGCAGCGTGCCGATCAGCGCTTCCTTCAGCTCCTCGGCGTCGACGGCGTCATCCGCCACCTCGCGCAGGGCCACCACGGGGTTCTTGTCGTTGTCGCGATCGACCAGCAACTGCCCGCCCGCCGCGATCGCCCGCGCACGATGCGCCGACAGCAGCACTAGGCCGAAGCGGTTGGGGACTCGTTCAATGCAGTCTTCGACGGTGACGCGCGCCATGAATTCTCTCTTGGAGGTGGAACCGGCTAACATAGCCGCGCCCGCCCCATTGTGCAACGCCGCGAGACGAGACTCGGTACGGGTCAGTTGTCCGAGGGCGCGATGAGCTGAACGTTCGGAAAGTAAGTTCGGAAACGACGGGGATCACGCGTCAGCAGACTATACCCCGCCGTGCTCGCGTGGGCGCCGATAAAGAAGTCTGGAAGAGGTGACGATCTCGCTCCGCCTCTGCGGCGATAAGCCAAGTGTGCCTTGCCAGCAAGGAAGGCGGCTTCGAAGGAAATCGGCTCCCGAGCGAACTGCCACTTCGGGAGCACGTCCTCCAGTTCTTCGATCCGCGAAAACCTCGTCGAAACCTCGGCGTAAATGATTGGATTGATGACGAGTTGAGCAGCATCGGCCGCCTCGTGCACCGCCGCCTCCGACCACGCCGACCACATCGGATCAAGCGTCATAATGTCGAGAATGACCTTGCTGTCGACCAGGACGGAAGCCAATTCACTCGCCGCGCGTGAGGGCCATGATCTCGTCTGTGCTCATCTTGACGTCGCCGCGACCACGCAGGCGCGCCACAATCTGAGCGCCTCGACCCGGCTTTTTCGGGTGCTGCGCTTTGACCAGCCGAACGACGTCGCCATCGAGCAAGAAATCCACCTCCGTGTTCGGGAGGAGACCGGCGCGTTCGCGAATCTCCGCTGGGATTGTCACCTGACCTTTCGATGTAATTCTCATGAGCGACTCCAATTCTTACATTGCAAAGTAAGGGGTCCCGCGTCAGGCGCAAGGACGTATGCGCCGCCTTTCAGCGACCCGATTGCTCGGACCTCGCTACCGTGAGACCTTTGGCGGCGATGAACGACGCCTCCCCTGCCCTCGCCCAGCGGATCATGCTGGTGACCGATGCCTGGTCGCCGCAGGTGAACGGCGTGGTGCGCACGCTGGAGCGGCTGGTCGCCGAGCTCCGCGACATGGGCTGCGAGGTTGAAGTGGTCTCGCCCGCTGACGGCTACCTCACTGTGCCGCTGGTCACTTACAGCGAGATCAAGCTGGCGATCGGGGCGCGCGACGACATCGAGGCGCGCTTCACCCGGTTCGCCCCGGACGCCGTGCATCTGGCGACCGAGGGTCCCCTCGGCTGGGAGGCGCGGGCGGTCTGCCTGAAGCACGGCCTCCCCTTCTCCAGCTGCTACCACACGCAGTGGCCAGAATACGTGACCGCCCGTTTCCCGTTCGTGCCGCTGGCGGCCGGCTATGGTTTCGTGCGCACGTTCCACAATCGCAGCGGCCGGGTGATGGTGTCGCTGCCGTCGATGCGTGAGCTGCTGGAGGGGCGCGGCTTCCAGAACCTCGCCTACTGGCTGCGGGCGGTGGATACCGAGCTCTTCCATCCGAGCCGCCGCGGCGCGAACGGCGGCGTCTTCGCTGGCCTGCCGCGCCCGATCTTCGCCAACATCGGCCGCGTCGCGGTGGAGAAGAACCTGGAGGCGTTCCTCTCGCTGGATCTGCCGGGGACCAAGGTCATCGTCGGCGACGGGCCGGACCGCGCCGAGCTGCAGGCGCGCCATCCCGAGGTGGTGTTCACCGGCTACAAGACTGGCGAGGACCTAGCGCGTTGCTACGCCGACGCCGACGTATTCGTGTTCCCGTCCCTGACCGAGACGTGGGGCGGGGTGATGATCGAGGCGCTGGCAGCCGGCACGCCGGTCGCCGGCTTCGATGCGCCCGGCCCTAAGGACCTCGACCCCACGGTCGCCGCGGTCGGCGACGACCTCCGCGCAGCTTGTCTCGCCGCGCTCGAGCTTAGCCGCGACGACGCCCGGGCCTACGCCGAGCGCTTCTCCTGGCGGGCCTGCGCCGAGGACTTCCGCCGCAACCTGGCGCCATTGCCACCGCCCCAGCGCCGCCGCCTGTTCGCCAAGCTGCGACTACTGCGCCGTCGGCGATTCCCGACCGCCGCCTGAGGCTACATCCCCGGATCGGGCGTCGGGATCTCGACACGAGTGCTGGCAAGCCCGGTGACCGAGCGCGCGATCACGAACCCGGCCAGGGGCTTCAGGTCGTCGCCGTCCGGCTGATAGATGGCCAGCAGGGCGTCACCGATTTCGCGCCAGCCGACGCCGCCATACCCGATCGCCGCTACATGGGTCGCACCTTTGAGGGTGAGCGGGAAAAGGTCGATGCCGTTGTAAGAGTAGCCGGGAAACTCGGTCTTTGCCTTGGCCCCGAAGGTCGGGAATACCGGCACGTTGATCTCGTCGATCTGCGGCACGCGCTCGAACGCCGTCTCGGCCGCCTTGGTCGGCGGCGATCCAAAGCGGAACGGCGTCTTGTCCGGGCGCGGCTGGCGATGACGCGCCGCAATCTGGGCAGCCAGCGGCGCTGCGGCGGCGCAGACCCCCTGATCGCCGCAGAACCGCTCCGTCACCTTGAACGAGGTCTTGAAGATCAGCGCCAGGCGGCAGGCCGGCCGCCAGCCGTTCGGGCCCCAGCGGGTGACCTCGATGTCTTCCTCGTCCGGGGCCTCGTCGGTGAACCCCTCAGTCTCGATGAATGCCGGCGCCTTCAGCACTGCGCCAGCGGCGCCCTGGCTGGTCCAGCAGAGGTTGCTGAACTGCGGCGGGCCATCGACGATCTTGGCCGGATGGCCCGGCGAAGCTCGCAGGAAGACCACGTTCTGGCACTCCAACGTGCCTTGGTCGTCCCAGGCGACGTAGAGGTCGGTGGCGCCGAACCGTTGGATCGTCACCGTATAGTCGCCCGCCTCGTCGGCCAGCGCCTTGCGCACCTCGGGCAACGCGATGAGGCCCGCATCGAAGGCGCTCGGCGTCTTGCGCGCCGGCTCGAAGGTCATCATCGCGCCCAGCGCGCCGTAGCCGCCCTTGGCCCAGGCGCTCGCCGGCGCCGCCCGGGCCTCGGCGGCAAGTTGCTGGCAAGGCGCCAGCGGGTCACTCTCGTCGAACGCGCCACCTGCGGCGTGGGCGCTCGCACCCAGCGCCAGACAGCCTAAACCCACCGCGACGGCGGCGAGACTTCGCCCAAGGAGATTCACGGCTCGAAGATCTCCCCGGTATCCATCCGCACGCCGCGCAAAGACTGGGTCGCCTGGTAGCTCGGCTGCAGCGTCTGCACGGCATAGGACATCAAGAGCGACCGCCGCGGAGCGCCGGTGTCGTTGCGCGTCGCGCCGTGCATCAGATTGGCGTCGAACACCAGGATGTCTCCCGCCTCGCCCGCCAGGACCGTGGGCGCCTCACCAACCGCGCCCGGCCGGTGCGTGCCGGCCGCGACGCATGTAGCGCCATTGCCGGCTCCATAAGGATCGAGGAACGCCAGCGCGGAGACGATCTCGACCCGATCCAGCGCCGCCGCGTCGCGGTGCAGCTGCTGTCGGCCGCCGCCATGCACGGGCTCGCGTCCTTCCACCTGCGCCAGGAAGTAGGGACCGCCCAGCAAATGGCCGACTGCCCCCAGCAGCGCGGGCAAGCGGCAAACCTGCTGCGCAGTCGGATCCAGATCGACCAGCGCATGTCGCCAATCCAACCCCCGCGGCGTGGGCCACTTGTCTGAGGGCAGAAAGCCAGCCTCGAACGCGGCCCGCAGGGGCTCGATCCACGCGCTCGGGATGCCGCCCCGCAGCAGTAAAAAGCCATCTCGGTCGAGGCGACCGGCGGCATCGGCCGGCAAAGCGCCGGACCGCTTTGTAAGAGAGCGAGGGGTCAGATCGTCGGCGATTTGCAGCCCCTCTGTCTCATAGATGCGCCTGACAAACTTGAGTTCAAGACTGCCTCGTTCGGTGAAGGCTGTATAGTTTCCAGACCCCGCAGCAAGATGGGGGTTGGATGACGGCGTCCCACGTCGCCGGCGGCGCGAAGCCGCTCCAGTTCGGGCGCCTCGCGCCGCTGCTCTGGACCTATCTGCGCCCACAGGGCCCGCGGGTGCTGCTGCTCGCCGCCAGCCTGATCGCCAGCGTTGGCCTTCAGCTCGTCGCGCCGCAGATGACGAGCCGGTTCATCGACCTCGTCGTATCGCTCGCCGCCGCCGCGCCGCAGAACCGGCTCTTGCTGCTGGCCGTCCTCTTCATCGCCGCCACCCTGGCGACCCAGCTGGTTCGGCTCGCCGGCGCCTACCTCAGCGCCCAGGTCGGCTGGACCGCCGCCAACCGTCTGCGCGACGACCTCGCTCGCCATTGCCTGGCGCTGGATATGAGCTTCCACAACGCTCGCACCCCCGGCGAGCTGATCGAGCGGATCGATGGCGACGTCTCGTCGCTGGCGTCGGTGTTCTCTCAGTTCGTGTTCCAGATCCTGGGCTCCGGCCTGCTGATGATCGGAATCCTCGCCGTGTTGACGGCCCAGAACCTGTGGATCGGCCTCACCCTCACCGTTTTCGCCGCCGCCGCCTTTGCGATCCTGCACGCGACGCGGCGCCTGGGCATGCCGCTGTTCGCCGCCGAACGGCAGGCGCGCTCCGAGCTGGCCGGCTTCGTCGAGGAGCGGATCGGTGGGCTGGACGACGTGCGCGCCAACGGCGGCGGCGGTCACGTGATGCTGGGCCTGGAGCGGTTGAACACCCGCCTAACCACGACCGGCGTTCGGGCGATCCGGGTGGCGGCGATCTACATCGTGCTGATCACCAACGCCGTCTTCATCACCGGCTTCGGGGTCGCCTTGAGCCTCGGCGTCTGGCTGTTCCAGCATCGCGAGGCGACGATCGGGCAGGTCTATCTGCTGGTCCAGTTCACCGCGATGCTGCGTGCGCCCCTGGAGACCATCGGCGGCCAGATCCAGGACCTCCAACGCACCATGGCCAGTCTCGGCCGCGTGCAGGACCTGCAGGCGATGACCCCGCGGGTGCAATCCGGTCCCGGCGCCGCCTGGCGCCGTCCCTCCCCTCAGGTCGAATTCGACGACGTCGGCTTCGCCTACAACGACGCGGAGCCGGTGCTGGCCGACATCTCGTTTCGATTGGAACCAGGCCAGTCGCTGGGCCTGCTCGGCCGCACCGGCAGCGGCAAGACCACGATCACCCGGCTGCTGTGCCGCCTCTACGATCCGACATTCGGAGTCATCAGGCTGGACGGGCATGATCTGCGCGAGGCCGAGCTTGGCGAACTGCGCCACCACGTCGGCGTGGTCACTCAGGACGTGCAGATCTTCCAGGCCAGCGTTCGCGACAACCTGACCTTCTTCGATCTGGACATCCCCGACGCTCGTCTGCTGCCGGTGCTGCAGGACCTGGGCCTGGGGCCTTGGCTCGACCGGCAGTCGGACGGCCTCGACACCGTGCTCCTCGGCGGTGGCGGGCTATCCGCCGGCGAGGCGCAGCTGCTCGCCTTTGCGCGCGTCTTCCTCAAGAACCCCGGTCTCCTCCTCCTCGACGAAGCGTCCTCGCGGCTCGACCCGGTGAGCGAGGGGCTGATCAACCACGCTCTGGAGCAACTGCTCGGCCTGGGGCTCGGCGGCGGGCGTCGCACCGCGATCATCGTCGCCCATCGCCTGTCGACGGTCCGCCGGGTCGACCGGATTATGATCCTCGAACGCGGGCGGATCGTCGAGGAAGGTCGGCGCGAAGCTCTGGAGGCGGACCCCAGCTCTCGGTTCGCCGCCCTCCTGCGAGCCGGGCTGGAAGAGGTGCTCGCATGAGCGCCGATCACAGCTCCGCCCGCGCCTGGCGGCATGCCGCCGGCGTCATCTGGGCGAACCGGGTTTCGTTCTTCGGCAGCGTCGCGTTCTACATCGGCTTCTTCACCCTGGTGCTGGCGCCTGGCCTGATCAACCGGGCCATCTTCGACGCTCTCAGTGGCCATGCCGCGGCGGGCCTCAACGTCTGGAGCCTGGTCGGCCTTCTGATCGGGCTCGAACTTGGCAGGTTCGGCCTGCTCTACTTCGGCGGCGTGCTCTTCAACGTCTTTCGCTACGGCGGCGAGGCGCTCCTGAAGCGCAACATGATGGACTGGCTGGTGACCGCACCTGGTCCGCGCACCCTGCCCGGCTCCCCTGGCGAAGCGGTCAGCCGGTTCCGCGACGACGTGCTGGAGACGGTCTCGCTGTCCACGATCCTGATCGTCTGCCCGCAAGTGCTGACCGGCGTCGCCGGCTTCGCGATCATGCTGCGCGTGAACGCCCCGATTACGCTGGTGGTGGTGCTGCCGATGTTGGCCACGGTCGGACTGACCTACCTCGTCACCCGCCGTATCCAGACCTACCGAAAGGCCGCGCGGGAGGCGACCGCCGCGGTGACCAGCTTCATCGGCGAGACCTTCGGCGCGGTGCAGGCGATCAAGCTGGCGGGCGCGGAGGACCGGATCGTCCGGCGGCTCGGCGACCTCAACGAAGCCCGCCGTCACGCGTCGGTCCGCGACCTGATGTTCAGTTCCACGCTGAGCCTCTTCAATACCAACGTTGCCGCGCTCGGCAGCGGCTGCGTGCTGCTGCTGGCCGCGCAGGCGATGCGGCAGGGCGCGTTCTCGGTGGGAGCCTTCACCCTCTTCGTCACCTATCTCGGCCTGGTCTCGGCGGCGCCGCTGATGGTTGGCCAGGTGCTGGCGGTGGAACGGCAGTCGGCGGTGTCGATCGGCCGAATGCGCGAGCTGATGTCCGATGCACCGGCGCTGAAGCTGGTGAGCCGCGCCGGCACGCCCGTCCGCCCGCAAGTCGCCGCGCCGCTCCAGACGCTGAAGGTGCAGGGGCTGAGCCGGCTGCATCCTAGCGCGGGCCGGGGCATTCAGGACATCGATCTCGACCTGACCCGCGGAGACTTCGTGGTCATCACCGGCCGCGTCGGCGCCGGCAAGACGACGTTGCTGCGCACCCTGCTTGGCCTCACCCCCCGCGATTGCGGCGAAGTGCTCTGGAACGGCGTGCGGGTCGAAGACTTGGCCACGTTCATGACCCCGCCGCGCTGCGCCTACACCGCCCAGGCCCCGCGCCTCTTCAGCGAGACCTTGCGCGATAACATTCTGATGGGCGCGCATGCGGGCGGCGCGGCGCTCACCGACGCGGTGGCGCTGGCAGCCTTCGACGAGGACGTGGCGCAGTTCGATGCGGGGCTGGATACGCTCGTGGGAACGCGGGGCGTCACCCTCTCTGGCGGCCAGCTGCAGCGCGCGGCGGCGGCGCGGATGTTCGTGCGCCAGCCCGACCTCCTGGTGTTCGACGACATCTCCAGCGCCCTCGACGTCGCGACCGAACAGGCGCTGTGGCGGGGTCTCTTCGCGGCTGGACGGCGCACTTGCCTGGCCGTTCCGCATCGCCGCGCTGCGTTTGCCCGCGCCGACATGATCGTCGTGCTCGACGGGGGCCGGATGGCGGCGCGAGGTGACGCGGCGAGCCTGCGCCGCGGGAGCGAGCTTTTTCGAACGATCTGGCGCGATAGCGGCTGAGCCGCTCAGGCCGGGGCTGCGTCCTCGCCCACGCTCGCGGCAGCCGCTAGCGCCGCCGCCGTCACTCCCAGGGTCGGATGGCGCCAGTCGGGCGCGATCTCGGCCAGCGGGCCCATGACAAATCGCCGCTCATGCGCCCGCGGATGCGGCAGCTGCAGGCCCGGTGCGGCGCAGATTTCACGGCCGTAGGCGATGAGGTCGATATCGAGCGTGCGCGGCGCATTCGGCGTGCTGCGCTTGCGCCCGAACTCGGCTTCCAGGGCAAGAACTGTCGCGAGCAGCGCCTTTGGCGACTGCATCGTCTCGACAAGTACGACGCCGTTGAGGTAAGGCGGCGAACTTGGATCGGGCCATGCGGCCGAGCGCCACCAGCCCGATCGCCGGACGATGCGCAAGCCGGCGCGCGGAAAGGCCAAAAGGGCCGCTTCCAAAAGCGCTTCGAGGCTGGGATAGTCCCAGGCCAGATTTCCACCGAGCGCGAGGATTATGGCCTCGTCGAGCGGAGCGGAGCGAGATCCCGGAAGGATTGCCACCCAAATGACCTTCTATCCCACCGAGCGTTTGGCCCTCTTCATCGACGGCGCCAACCTCTACTCCTCGGCCAAGGGGCTCGGCTTCGACATCGACTACAAGCGCCTGCTGGAAGAGTTCCGCGCCCGCGGCGTCCTGGTGCGCGCCTACTACTACACCGCCCTCGTCGAGGAGCAGGACTATTCGCCGATCCGTCCGCTGGTCGACTGGCTCGACTACAACGGCTTCACCCTGGTGACCAAGAGCGCGCGCGAGTACGTCGACTCGCAAGGGCGCAAGCGCTGGCGCGGCGACATGGACGTCGACCTGGCCGTCGACATGATGGAGATCGCCGACCGGGTAGACCACGTGGTGCTGTTCAGCGGCGACGGCGATTTTCGTCGGCTGGTCGAGGCGATGCAGCGCAAGGGCGTCCGGGTCACTGTCGTCTCCACCGTCAAGTCGCAGCCGCCAATGGCGTCGGACGACCTGCGCCGCCAGGCCGACGTCTTCATCGAACTCAACGACCTCGCCGACATCATCGGCCGCCCGGCGCGCCTGCCCCGCGTGATCCAGGAAGCCAAGGCCACCGCCAGAGCCGCCACCGCCCACGTCGGGCAGGAGGCCGATGCCCAGGACTGAGCCGGCGACCGCGTCGAATTTGAACCCGGAGCCGCCCCGCGGCTGTCCGATCTGCCCACGTCTCGTCCGCTATCGCGCCGAGAACCGCGCCCAGCACCCTGACTGGTGGAACGGCCCTGCCCCGTCGTTCGGCGACCCCAAGGCGCGGCTGCTGGTCGTCGGCCTGGCGCCTGGCCGCACCGGCGCCAACCGCACCGGCCGTCCGTTCACCGGCGATTTCGCCGGGGTGCTGCTCTACGAAACCCTGATCGCCGCCGGCTTCGCCCAAGGCCACTACGACGCGCGGCCCGACGACGGCCTCACGCTGACTGACTGCATGATCACCAACGCCGTCCGCTGCGCCCCGCCGGGCAACAAACCGGAGACGTCGGAGGAAACCGCCTGCCGCCCGTTCCTCACCGCGCGGATCGCCGCTCTGCCACGGCTGCAGGTGATCGTGACCCTAGGCGACGTCGCGCGCCGCAACGTGCTCCGCGCGCTGGGCCTGAAAGCGTCAGCCGCGCCCGGCGGCCACGGCGCGCGGTGCGAGGCGGCCGGCTACACCCTGATCAACAGCTACCACTGCTCGCGCCTGAACACGAACACCGGCCGCCTGACCCCGGCTATGTTCCGCGCGGTCTTCGACGAGGCGAGAGCCGCGCTCAGCTGAGCAGGGCCGTTTAGAACAACCGGTCTGGAGCGCTTCCTAAGCCGGACGTCGCGATCTATGCTCTACCCAACCGAGAACACAGGGCTCGTAGTCTGGGGAGGCAACCATGGAAATCGTCGGTCGAAAGTTGGGTACGTGGTTCGGCGCGTTGCTGGCCGTCGGCCTGGCGGGTCCGGCCTGCGCGCAGCCCCTCGCGCACAGCCTGATGGGGGTCAACTGTGACGCCCCGCCGGCTTACCACTGCCCGGACT
Organism: Caulobacteraceae bacterium; assembly: GCA_036494265.1. Classification (GTDB taxonomy): domain Bacteria; phylum Pseudomonadota; class Alphaproteobacteria; order Caulobacterales; family Caulobacteraceae; genus Acaudatibacter. Next base: position 77,063 of record DASXOP010000005.1, read on the forward strand.
CCGACTGTCAGCCGGCCATGGTCACTCAACCGGGCGACACAGTCGAACTCCTGACCCGCCGCACGTTCTTTCTCGACTGTCCGACCGGCTACAAGCCCGGCGACAAGGTCAATATCGTGCTCAGCCTGCATGGCTTCGGCTCCTATGCGAACTGGCAGCGCAACTACTTCCCCGCCATGGACGTGAGGGACAAGTACCGCCTGGTCGTGATCACCCCCGGCTCGCCGACGCGCTTCTGGAGCGCGGCGGACGACGACTACTTGCACAACATCGTCGACCAGGTGGTGAGCGCGGTCGGCAAGCAGAACGTCGACCACTTCATCCTGGCCGGCCACAGCCAGGGCGGCCTCACCTCGCGGCGCCTGGTCTGCACGCCCTACTTCCGCGACAAGGTCGACGTGCGGATCAGCCTTTCCGGCGGCCGGGTCGGCGACGTGACCCCAGCCGGCAAGGGCTTCGTCGGCGGCGTGCCGGTCTACCTCTCCGCCAACGCGCCGCCCCCGGCGCCGCGTATGCCCAGCTTCCCGCCCGAAGTTGGACCGCCGGGCGGCGACTGCGACTACTCGTTCATCTTCTCGAACGGCGGCAACGAGTCGGTCCCTGCGGCCACGTCGCCGATCGCCGACAAGTTCGGCTGCGCGGCGCGCGAGGAACTGGCCGATGTCATCGATCCCAAGGCTGGCTACGTTTGGGACGCCAGCCGTCAGGACCCGGGCAGCGACGGCTGGGGCCACTATCCGAAATCAGGCCGGGCGCAGGTCTACGTATTCCCGCACTGCAAGGACGGCCGCGTCGTCGCCGACGTCGTGCGCCTGCAGAAAGGACATACCGAGGGCTACGAGCCCAACATTACCGACGTCATCGTCGGCCTGGCGGTCAGCGCCAAGGGCGGCAAGATCGCCGGCGGCGCCTGGTCGCCGCCGCCAAGTCCGCCGCCGGCAGGAGGTCCGTTCGGGCCGCCGCGTTGACACAGCTAGTGTCGCGGGTGGCAGCGGTGATGCCGGGGGCATGCCGCATCGACGTGGGCCGTGATCGTGAACGGCTTGTGCATCCGCTTGCCGGTGGGCAGCCCGCTTGCCGCGTCCCTGGGCGCGGCAGCCGCGGCCGGAACCGCTGATAAGACCAGCGCCGAGATGGCGAGGATGAGCATGGTGCGCAATGGTTGGCCTCCGCTGAATGGCGCAACTTTAGCGTGGCGCCTCGCCCGCTGCGACTCCATCCAGGAATCCGAGCATCGCCGCGTTGAAGCCCGCCGGGTCCTGCAGCGGTGCGAAGTGGCCGACGTTCGGCAGCAGGATCAGCTTGGCGCCTGGAATGGTGTGGGCGAGGTACTCGGTGTGGCGGCGGTGGATGAATTCCTCGCGCTCGCCGTCGACGATCGCGATCTCGGGACCGCGGATAGCCGCCAGGTCGCTTCGAGAATAGTTCGGCTGGCTGAGTTGCATCGCCTGCACCGCCTTGGTCAGGGCCGCGAAGTCGTTCGGGGTCGGCGAGATGCGGGCGTAGTCGCCGGCCAGCAGCGCGTTCACCTTCGGCAGGATCGGCGAAAGCAGGCCCAGCGGCCGCAGCCCGCCGACATCCATGTTGGCGCCGAACGCGAAGATGCGGCTCACCCGGTCCGGCTGCTTCATCGCCATGATCAGGGCGAGGATCGCGCCGTCGCTCCAGCCCACCACGGCGGTCTTCCGCACCCCGAGCTGATCCAGCACGGCGATGACGTCGCTCTCCATCAGCTCGTAGCCGAGTGGCCGCGCGTCGCGGGTGCTGCGCCCCTGGCCGCGGCTGTCGATGACGATCACCTCGTGCCCGGCGGCGATCAGGGCCGGGATCTGATCGCCCCAGTCGTCACTGCTCCCGAGCCCGCCGTGCAGCAGCAGCACCGGATCGCCGGCGCCGTAGGTCGCGTACCAGATCTGCGCGCCACTATGGCTGACCCGGCCCTCGGTCGTGGCGGCCGGCAGCGCGATCGGCGCCGGCAGCGTCAGCCAGGGCTGGTCGGCGGCGATGGACGCGCCGGGCAAACTGGCCAACGCCACCGCCGCGATGAGCGCCGCCGCCATCCGGCTGCGAAGCCGTCGGTCAGCCAGCGTCGCCCACCTCCTCCTCGCAGTCCTCGGTCGAGTAGACGTCCAGCGAGCGATCGAGCAGGTTGACGCACCAATAGCCCTTGCCGTGCCAGGTCATCAGGCTCGCCGGCTTCAGATCGAGCGTCGCCTGGTACGTCACGCCGGTCGAGGTGGTCACCTTCAGCACATGATGGCCGGCCGTCACCGCCAGGTTGGTCGAGCCCTGGCCCGGCGCGCTGACCAGCTTGCCGCCGTCCAGCGACACCTTCGCGGCCTTGGGCAAGTTGGAGGAGACGTGCAGCACCGTCGGCGCGCCCGCGGCGAAAGCTTGGGCGGCGGCGAGCGCCATCGCGACGCTTGCAACGATGACGATGGCTTTGCGCATGGGCTTCACTCCAAATGCCTCCAACCGCGGTAGCGGCGCGGCGTTATGACAGCAAGGCTTGAGTTCAAAGTGCAGGACCGGAGGCCCTGGTCTCGCCGCGTGGCTCCCGACTAGATCTACCCGCTCGGGTCTGCGGGTTCAGGAGGGTGAGAGTTGGAAATCCGGGTTCTGCGCGGCCTCGACATCGCCGCCTTGCTGCCAATGGCGGCCTGCATCGAGCTGATGCGCACGACGATGATCGCCGTTTCGGAAGGCCGCGCCCGCGTTCCACTGCGCTCGGTGACGCCGGTCTCGGGCGGCGGCTTGATGGCGATGATGCCCGGCTACCTTGCCGAGCCGGAGTGTTTCGGCATCAAGTTGCTCAGCCTCTTTCCAGGCAACCCCGCGGCGGGCCTCTCGTCGCACCTGGGCCTCGTACTGCTGTTCGAGCCCGAGCACGGTCAGCCAGTGGCGATGCTCGACGCCGCCGAGCTCACCGCGATCCGCACGGCCGCCGTCAGCGGCCTCGCCACTCAACTGCTGGCCCGCGAAGACGCCGGCGACCTCGCCATCCTCGGGTCCGGCGAGCAAGCGCACAGCCACCTCGCCGCCATGCGCGCAGTTCGCCAGGTCCGCCGGGTGCGGGTGTGGTCCAGAAACCCCGACCACGCGAAGTCGTTCGCCGAGGCGGAGCAAATCGAAGCAGTCGCCAGCGCCGAAGCGGCAGTCACGGGCGCCGACATCGTCTGCACGGTCACCGGCGCCGCCGACCCGATCCTGCAAGGCGACTGGATAGCCCCCGGCGCCCACGTCAACGCTGTCGGCGCCAGCCGGATCGCCTCGGCCGAGGTCGACACCGCGGCGGTGGCCAAGGCCCGCTACTTCGTTGACTTCCGCGAGTCGGCGCTCAACGAAGCCGGCGAACTGAAGTGCGCCATCGACGCCGGCGCCGTCACCCTCGCCCACATCGCCGGCGAGATCGGCGAGGTGGCGAGCGGCGCAGTGGCCGGCCGCCAGCACGCCGAGCAGATCACCCTCTTCAAGTCCCTCGGCATCGCCGCCGAGGACCTCGCCGCCGCCCACTATGTCCTGGAGGCGGCGCGCGCCAGAGGCGTTGGCCAGGTCGTGGAACTCTAGCGCGTCTTCTCCTCCACCGCCCGCAGAGGCGGGGGAGGAGAAGGAATTCGTTACCCCCGGTCTCGCATCAGCCGGCCCTGTTCGCGCTTCCAGTCGCGGTCGGCTTCGGTGGCGCGCTTGTCGTGGTCCTTCTTGCCGCGCGCCAGCGCCACCTCCAGCTTCACCATCCCGCGGTCGTTGAAATAGAGCCGGGTCGGGATCAGCGTGCGGCCGTCGCGCTGCGCGGCGCCGATCAGCTTGTCGAGCTCCTTGCGGTGCAGCAGCAACTTCCGCTGCCGGCGCGGCTCGTGGTTGAAGCGGTTGGCGGGGCCGTATTCGGGGATGTGGGCGTTGATCAGCGCCAGGTCACGGCCTTCGACGCCGACGTAGGACTCCGCAATGTTAGCGCGGCCTTCGCGCAAGGCCTTCACCTCGGTGCCGGTCAGCATGATGCCGGCCTCGAGCTTCTCGTCCAGGAAGTAGTCGAAGCGGGCGCGGCGGTTCTCGGCGATCAGCTTGGTCACTCGAGCACGCCGGCCTCTCGCATGGCCTCCAGCAGCTGCGGCTTCACCGCCTCAGCGCACGGCGCGATCGGCAGCCGCGCTTCCTCGTCGCAGAGGCCGAGGTGCGCGAGGGCGAACTTGGTCGGACTGGGCGACGAGTCCAGAAAGAGCCCCTTGTGCAGGCGGATCAGCCGGTCCTGCCAGGCGAGCGCGCCCGCCGTGTCGCCAGCCAGCGCGGCCTCGAAGAACTCGGCGCAGGCCTTGGGCGCGACGTTCGCGGTCACCGAGATGCAGCCGTGGCCGCCGTGGCCGATGTAGCCGAGCGCCGACGGATCGTCGCCCGACAGCATCACCCAGTCTGGCCCGCACATCAGCCGCTGCAGGCTGGCGCGGCCGAGGTCGGCGGTGGCGTCCTTGATCCCGGCGACGTTCGGCAGCGTGGCGAGCCGCGCCAGGGTCTCGTTGGAGATATCGACCGTGGTGCGGGACGGCACGTTGTAGACCAGCATCGGGATGTCGACCGCCTCGGCGATCGCGGCGTAGTGCCGATAGAGTCCTTCCTGGCTTGGGCGGTTGTAGTAGGGCGTGACGACCAGGGTGGCGTCCGCGCCGACGTCCTTGGCGTGCTGCGAAAGCTCGATGGCTTCGCTGGTCGAGTTCGAACCGGCGCCGGCTATCACTGGCACGCGCCCCGCGGCGGTCTTCACGCACAGCTCGACGACGCGGCGGTGTTCTTCATGGCTGAGCGTCGAGGTCTCGCCGGTCGTGCCCACCGGCACCAGGCCGTGGACGCCAGCAGCGATCTGGCGCTCGACCAGAGCGACGAACGTCGCCTCATCGAGGGCGCCGCGGCGAAATGGCGTGATCAGCGCCGTGAAAACGCCACGGAAAGCAGGACGGGTCATGTGAGCAAGAAGCCGTGAATTCACCGGGCGTTAACCCAGCAGTATGGGAAGGCCGGGGACAATATGTCGGCGAGGCGCGCGGCTGCAAGGGCGCGACTCGGATACCCTCAAGCCCGTTCGGAGGCAGCTTGGCTAAGACAATCCACCTACGCCGCGCTTTGGTCAGCGCGGCCTGCGCCCTCGGGGCCGCCGGAATCGCCGCCGCCGGCGCGGCGATCGCCAGCGATGGCTCGGGCGCGGAGGTTCAGTCCTACCAATATTCGACCCGCCAACCGCTGAGCGATTCGGACTCCCGCGCAGTCGGCCAGATCCTCGAATCGGCGCGGCTGGGCGATGCCTCGCGCATCCGCAATCTGATGAGCGGCCTCTCCGACCCGCTGGCGCGGAAGATCGCGCTCTGGGCGCTGATCGAGGCCAATCCCGGCGGCATGAGCTACGCCGAGCTCGACGGCGCGCGCCGCGACCTGGCCGGCTGGCCTGGCGCCGCCAAGCGGGTCGCGGCGACCGAGAAGGCGATCGAGAACGGTGGCCTCAGACCGCAGGCGATCGTCGACTGGTTCGCAGGCGCCGACCCGACCACGGCGGAAGGCGCGATGGCGCTGGCCTCGGCCTATCAGGCTACCGGCGATGCCCGCCGGGCCGGCGACGTGATCCGCCACATCTGGCGCACCAAACCGTTCGACGTCAGCGTGCAGCAGCAGATGATGACCCGCTTCGGCGCATCGCTGACCGCCGACGACAACGCAGCCCGCGAGGACATGCTGCTCTACGGCGTGCAGGGCGACGCCGCCCGCGCCCTCTTGCCCTACCTTTCGCCCGACCAGAAGGCGCTGGCCCAGGCGCGGATGGCGATCCGCTCAGGGTCTGGCGGCGGCCTCGACGCCGTGCCGGCCTCGCTGCGCGACGCTCCGGGGCTCGGCTACGAACAGGCGCTGGCCGCCCAGCGGCGCGGCGATACGTCCGGCGCGCTGTCGCTGATCCCGCGCCTGCCCACCGCGATCCCGGATCCGGAGATCCAGGGCCGGGTGTGGAAGCTGCGCAAGGAGCTGGTGATCGCGGCGCTGAAGTCCGGCGATTCCCGCGCCGCCTACCGCGCCGCGTCCGAGAGCGGCGTCGACCAGGGCGCGGACGGCGCCGAGGCGGAGTTCTACGCCGGTTGGCTGGCGCTGAGCCGCCTGCATGACCCCAAGCTGGCCGAGGCCCACTTCGAGAAGCTCCAAGGCATCGGCCTCTCGCCGATCACCGTCAGCCGCGCTTACTACTGGCGTGGCCGTGCGGCGGAGGCGGACGGCGATCCGGTGGCGGCGCAGCTGCTCTACGCCGACGGCGCCCGCTACCAGACCGCGTTCTATGGCCAGCTGTCGGCGGCCAAAGCCGGCATGACCCAAATCAACCTCGGCAAAGACCCAGAGATCACCGCCGCCGATCGCGCCCGCTTCGAAGACCGCGAGCCGATCCGCGTGGCCAAGCTGATGGCCGAGATCGGCGCCAAGGACAGCTTCAAGAGCTTCGTCATGGGCATCGCCGAGACGCTACCCAGCGCCGCCGAGGCCGCCCAGCTGGTCGACCTGGCCCGAAACCTCGGCGACCAGGAACTCTCGATGAAGGTGGTCCGCAAGGCCGCCCAGCACGGCTACATCCTGCCCGAGCGCGGCTACCCGCTGCGCACCCCGCCCAGCGTCAGCGGCGGCGCCGAGACCGCCTTCGTGCTCGGCATCACGCGTCAGGAGAGCGGCTTCGATCCGCACGCGAGGTCAGGCGTCGGCGCCACCGGCATGATGCAGCTGATGCCCGCCACCGCCCGCACCCTCGCCCACCGCATGGGCCTCGGCGGCGGTGCGCTGGAGGACGCCGACTACAACATGACCCTGGGCTCGGCCTACCTCGGCCAGCTGGTCGATCAGTTCAGCGGCTCCTACGTGATGGCCGCCGCGGCCTACAACGCCGGACCTGGCCGTCCGACCGAGTGGGCGGTGGCCTGCGGCGACCCGCGTTCGTCCTCGACCGACCCCGCTGACTTCATCGAGTGCATCCCGTTCTCCGAGACCCGCGACTACGTCATGCGGGTGATGGAGGCGACCGAGGTTTATCGGGCGCGGCTGGCCGGCGGCGCCGCCAAGCTGATGATCGCGCCTGACCTGAAGCGCGGCGGCTACGGCTACGCCAGCCATCCGGCCGATACGCTCAGCGCCGCCGAGCCGATCGGCGGCCGGGTCACGACGAGCGAGACGCGCTAACGCCGGTCGGCAGCCGGCGCGCGGCCAGCGTCAGCCCTGCCGGCGAGTCGATCATCGCGCCATCGAGCGCGAACACCTCGGCCAACACGGCGGGGGACAGCGCCTCGGACGGCGGCGCCAACGCCACCAGTCTGCCGCCGCTCAGCACCGCCAGCCGATCGCAGGCGCGGGCCGCAAGGGTGAGGTCGTGCGAGGTGACGATCACCGCCGCGCCGTCCACCGCCCGCTGCCGCAGCCGCTCCAGGATCAACAGCTGGGCCTCAGGATCGAGCCCGGCGGCCGGCTCGTCGGCGATCAGCAGCTCGGCCCGGGTCGCCAGCAGCCGCGCCAGCAGCACCCTCGCCCGCTCGCCGCCGGACATGTCGAGCACGCCGCGGTCCGCGAGGTCGGCCACCTCGAGCTCCGCCAGACACGATTCGGCGATCTGACGCCGCGCCGCCGGCGCCAGCGCGACCGCGCCGAGCGCGGCAATCTCGACGGCTGGCATGTTCCAGGCGACGCGGCGCTCTTGCGGCAGATAGCCGGCGAGACTGGCCCGCTCGGCCTCGCCCCAGGCCTCCAGCGCCTTGCCGGCTAGCGATACCTTTCCGCCTGACCTCGCCTGCAGCCCCAGCGCGGCGCGCAGCAGCGTGGTCTTGCCCGCCCCGTTCGCGCCGACCAGCCCCAGCACCTCGCCCGCCGCCACGCTCAGCGACACGCCGGCGACGATCGTCCGCTCGCCGCGACGGACGCTAACGTCGGTCAGCTCCAGCACCGCGCTCATGCCCGCCAGCTCCGCGCGGCGCGCCAGGCCACCAGCGCGAACAGCGGTGCGCCAAAAAGCGCGGTCACCACGCCCAGCCGCAGCTCCTCCTCGGTCGGCAGCACCCGCGCGATCAGGTCGGCGAGGGTCAGCAGGATCGCTCCGGCGATAGCCGACGGCGCCAGCGTGCGCGCCGGGTCGTCCGACGCCGCGCCGCGCACCATGTGCGGCGCCGCCAACCCGACGAAGCCGATCACCCCCGCCACCGCCACTGTCGCCCCGGTCAGCAGCGCCGCGCCAGCGACCGCCGCCACCCGCAGTCGCGCCATCGGCAGACCTGAGACCGACGCGGTCTCTTCGCCCAGGGTCAGCATGCGCAGGCCGCTGGCGGCGTAAGCGCAGAGCGCGGCGCCGGGGAGCATGGGGATCAAGGCGGCGCCCAGATCGCTCCAATCGCGGTTGGCGACCGAGCCCTGCAGCCAGGCCAGCACTTCGGCCAACGTGATCGGCGAGGGCGAGAGATTGAACACCAGCGTCGTCACCGCCCCGCCCAGCGCCGCCAGCGCGACGCCGAACAGGATCAACGTCTCCGGCTCGCGAAACCGCGCGGCGAGCAGCGCCACGACCGCCCCTGCCGCCAGCGCCCCCGCCAGCGCCGCGCCCTCAACCGCCCCGGCCACCGATCCAAAGCCCAGCGCGACCGCCAGCGCCGCCGCGCAGCCGGACCAGGCCGAGACCCCAAGCACGCCGGGCTCGGCCAACGGGTTGCGCAGCAGCCCCTGCATCACCGCCCCCGCCAGGCCCAGCGCCGCTCCCACCAGCGCCGCCGCGCACGCCCTCGGGGCGCGGATGCCGAACAGGATCTCGGCCGCGGGCGAGCCAGGGTGCGCGGCGGCGTCGAGATATTGCCCCGGCGCGAGCGCCGTCTCGCCGAACGCGATCGAGAGGCCGAGCGTGGCCGCCAGCGCCAGACCGAGGAGAACAATCAGCCTCATCGCCAGCTCAGCGCGCCGCCGCTGGCCGGGCCTGCGCCAGCGCCCGCGTCCCGTCGGCGGCGAACCACGCCGGGCAACCCAGCACAGAGCCCGGCAGTGACGCGATGGCTCGTTCCCGCGCCAACCGCTGCAGGTAGCCGTTGCCGGCGATGGTCCAGCGAGAGCGCCCGCCCTGCAGGTCGCGGAAGAAGCCGAGCACCATCGCCGCCGGCGGATGCAGCACCAGGGCTTCCAGCGAGATTGGCGCGTAGCCGCTGACGCTCGACGCGCTGACCAGCCCCGCCGCCGCCATCATCGCGCCCACCAGCGTGCCGCTCCCGGCTGTGAACCCCCCGGGTGTCAGGTAGAGCGCCCGCGCCCCGCCCCAAGCGCCGCGACTGCTCGCCAGCTCCGCGTCCATGTGCGCGACCAATGCCTCGCCCGCCGCCCGCCGATCCAACCCGTCGGCGACCTTGCGGACGTCGGCGCGGAGGCCATTGAAGTCGCTGGCCTCGTCGATCTGCACCACCTTTACGCCGCGCTGCTGCAGCGCCGCGGGCAGCCGCGCGTCGGCGGTCCAGTAGCGGACCGCGATGGTCGCACGCTCGCCCAGCACCGCCTCCAGCGTCGCCCGACCTTCGGGGATCCCGACCGCCAACGACCGTTCGTGCGAGTCCGCGTTCAGCGCCCGCTTCGACACCGCGGTGATTTCGTCCCGCGGCGCCAGCGCCAGCACGTACTGGTCGGCGCATTGGTCCAGCGAGACAATCCGTGGCGCGGCTCGTGCCTGGCCGGCCAGCGCGAGACCCGCCAGGACGAGCGCCAAGGCGCGCATGCTAGTCGGCGACGAGGCCGTGCAGCAGCCCGTCGACCATGGTGTGGGTCAAGTCGTCGGCCGAGGCCCAGTCGATCTGCGGACGGGCGATGGTCAGAGCCACTAGCCCGTGACAGGCCGCCCACAACGCCTGGGCGGCGACCTTGGCGTCGGCCACGCGCAGGCGGCCTTCGCCGGCGATCTCGCGCACCACGCCGAAGTAGCGCGCATAGCAGGCCGCCCCGATCTCCGCCGTCGCTCGCTCGGTGGCCGAGCCCGCGCCGCGCTGCGGCGTGCAGAACACCAGCCGATAGGCGTTCGGGTGCTCCAGCCCCATGCGAATGTAGGCCTCCAGCATCAGCCGTACCCGGGTGACAGCCTCTACCGGCCGCGCGGCGATCTCGCTGTTCTGCTCCAGCAGCGCCTGCATGGCGCCCAGGCAGATCTCGTGCAGGATCTCGTCCTTGTCGCGGAAGTGCATGTAGAGCGCGGTCGACGACACGCCCACTTCGTCGGCGATCTTGCGGATGGTGGCGCCCTCGTAGCCGGCGGCCACGAAGATGCGCTCGGCGGCGTCGAGAATCTCCGCGCGGCGCGAGTGGCCGTCACCTTTGGCCTTCCGCGCCGATCTCGCCGGCTTGCTCAGCACCGCTTCCACTGTCAGCACACCACGCATTTCGCTGTCCCCGCCCTAATTAACGGCAATTCGCGTCGGCGGGAAAGCTTGCTAGGCGCCCCTGCCCAACAAGCGCCGCGATGCGCGCACTTCGGGCGCCGCTGGACGGCGCGGCGCGGGCCCCGCTAATCCTGCGCCATGGACCGTCCCGCCCCACCGGCGATCGCCACCGCGCCCAGCGCGCTGATCACCGATGGCTGGGCCGACTACGCGCTGATCGACTCAGGGAACGGGCGCAAGCTGGAGCGCTACGGCCGCTATCTGGTCGACCGGCCAGAGCCGCAGTGCCTGTGGACGCCGCGAGAACCCGATTGGATCGCCGACGCCACCTTCGACCCGGAGGGCGAGGAGGACACGGGACGCTGGCGCTTCCGTGGCCCGGCTGTGCAGACCTTCCCGCTGGCCTGGCGCGGCGTGCCCTTTCACGGCCGCTTCACTCCGTTCCGCCACCTCGGCTTCTTCCCCGAGCAGGCCGCCAACTGGGACTGGCTCGAAACGCGGGTTCGTAGTTCAGGAAAACCACTGAAGATACTGAACTTGTTTGGCTATACCGGTGTTGCGAGTCTCGCCTGCGCCTCGGTCGGGGCGCACGTCACCCATGTCGACGCGTCAAAGCGAGCGGTCGGGTGGGCGCGGGAGAACGCCGAGCTGGGGGGCCTGGCCGAGATGCCGGTGCGCTGGCTGACTGAGGACGCCCGCAAGTATGTGCAGCGCGAAGTGCGGCGCGGGCAGCGGTACGACGGCATCATCCTCGATCCGCCGAAGTTCGGCCGCGGCCCCGGCGGCGAGGTCTGGCGGCTGCTGGAGGACCTGCCGGAGCTGATCGCCGGGTGCGCCGCCCTGCTGGCGCCCGACGCATCGTTCCTGCTGCTCAACGCCTACGCCGAGCGCCTCTCCGGCCTGGCGCTGGCGGGGTTGCTGAGCGGCGCGCTGGCCGGCCGCGGCGGCGCCATCGACTGGGGCGAGCTGGCACTGATGGAACAGGGCGGCGACCGCGGCGTCGGCGTCTCGTTCTTCGCTCGCTGGAGCGCGACCTGATGCGAGCGATCACCTCGCTGACCAATCCGACCGTGAAGGCGGTGCGGGCGCTGCATATGCGCAAAGCCCGCGAAGAGACCGGAACATTCCTGGCCGAGGGCCTGAAGATCGTCACCGAAGCGGTGGAGCTGGGCCGCGCGCCGAAGTCGCTGCTGTTCAGCGCCGAGGCGGCGGGTCATCCGCTGTTGAAGCAGGCGCTGGCGGCCGCCGAGCAAGCGGGCGGCGAGGCCATCGAAGTGAGTCGCGACGTGCTGGCGAAGATTTCCCGGCGCGATAATCCGCAGACCGTCCTGGCCGTGTTCGATCAGGCGTTCGCGCCGCTGGAGGCGCTGCACCCAGCGTCGGCGCGCTGCTGGGTGGCGCTGGAGGCGGTGCGCGATCCCGGCAACCTCGGGACCATCATCCGCACCGCGGACGCGGCCGGCTGCGGCGGCGTCATCCTGGTGGGCGACTGCTGCGACCCGTTTTCGGTGGAAGCGGTCC
>DASXOP010000006.1:0-103409 GCA_036494265.1 Caulobacteraceae bacterium
CCCGCGCGGGCGCGCCGACGCTTGCGTATCCTCCAATTCCGAGAAGGATCCTCATGAGCCAGCACCGCGCCAAGTCAGCCAGCGCCGACGACCTCGGCCCCGCCACCCTGCCCTGGACCAGCAGCTTTCGACTGCGATCGACCAACGTGGATCAGGATTTCCTGATCGAGGTGTCCTGGCCGCCCGTGCGTCCGGCGCCCGGCCAGACCTTCCCGGTCGTCTATGTGCTCGACGGCAACCACGCCTTCGCCATGGCGGCGATGGCGGCGCGCGCCGTGCAGTCGGGTCCGTTCCCGTTGCCGCCGACCCTGGCGGTGGGCGTCGGATATCACTTCAAGCAGCCGCAGGACCACGTGCAGTGGGGCACGCTGCGGCTGCGCGATCTGTCCCCCTGCGGGGATCCGCTGCTGGAGTCGCAGTCGCCCGGCGCCTCGGCGCTGTGCGGCGGCGCGAACGCCTTCCAGGCTTTCATCGAAGACGAGCTGAAGCCGTTCATCGGCGCGCGCTTTCCGGTCGACGCGAAGGACCAGACGCTCGTCGGCAGTTCGCTCGGCGGACTCTTCGCCCTGCATACGCTCTTCACCGCGCCAACGTCGTTTCGGCGCTACATCGCGATCAGCCCGGCGATCTATTGGAACGACCGGATGCTGCTTGGCCTAGAGGCAGCGCTGGCCGCCAAGCGCGGTGACCTGCCGGCCCATCTCTTCCTCGCCGCCGGCGGACTCGAGGAAGCCCACGACGCCCGCCAGGGGTTCGTCTCGAACCTCTACCAGCTGGAGGCGCGGCTGCGGTCGCGCGCCTATCCCAGCCTCGACCTCGGCTTGCACGTCTTCGAAGGCGAGACGCACATGTCGGTCTTCCCCGGAGCGATCACGCGCGGCCTGGGCGCGGTCTTCGGCGGCTACCGCGACATGAGCGACTGGTCCCGCTGGCGGGCGCTCGCGCCGACCGGCTAGCTCACAACAGGGTTGGCGAGCGGCTCGCCGGCGAAGTGGCGGCGGAGGTTCTCGCGGGTCAGGGCGACCATCTTCGGCAGCGCCGCGGTGGTGGCGCCGGCGGTGTGGGGCGAGAGCACCACGTTGGGCACGTCGGCCCAGCGCTCCGCCGGCGTCGGCTCCGCCGCGAAGACGTCGAGCGCCGCCATGCCGAGCCGACCGTCCTTCAGCGCGGCGATCAGAGCGTCCTCGTCGACCAGCTGGCCGCGGGCGACGTTGACCAGCAGTCCGGCGGGGCCAAGCGCCTCGATCACCTGGCGGTCGATCAGGCCACGATTGCCGTCGCTGGCGCGGGCGGCGACGATCAGGATGTCGCTGGCTTCGGCAAGGGCGACGAGGCTCTCCGCGCGGGGCCAGTGGGCATCCGGCTTCTCGCTCGGCCCCCACCAGGCGACCTTGAGTCCAAACGCCTCCACGCGCCGGGCGACGGCCTCACCGATTGCGCCCAGGCCGACGACGCCGAGTCGCTTGCCGCCGAGCGACGGCGTGATCCGCTTTTCGGCCGGCAGCCAGCGCCCCTCGCGAACGATGGCATGGCCCTCGACGAGGCCACGCCACGACATCAGCATCAGGCCGATCGCGTGATCGGCGACGTCCTCATGGTTGGCGCCCGGCGAGTGGGTGACTTTCAGCCCGCGCTCGCTGACCCAGGCCAGGTCGATGCCCTCGTAGCCCGCGGTGAAGCAAGCGATCAGACCCAGCTTCGGCAGGCTCTCGACCAGAGCCCGATCCACCGCATATTCGCCCGCCACCACCAAGGCGCCGATGGTCGGACTGGCTTCGAGCGGCGGGCCCTGCCAGAGCCGCCAGACGGTGAACTCGCTCTCCAGCATGACGCCGATCGGCGCCAGCAGCTGCTGGACGATCAGGATGGCGGGCTTGTCGGACATGGCATGTCACCGCTCGGATTTCACGACCGGAGATAGACCCGCCGCCGCGGGCTTGACGAGTCCCGCCTCGAACATTCATCAGGCGCGGATGCGACGGATCGTTGTTCTGGGCTGCTCCGGCGCGGGCAAATCCACCTTCGCCAAGGCCCTCGGCGCCAAGTTCGGGCTGCCGGTCGTCCACCTGGACACCCTGTTCTGGCAGCCAGGCTGGGTAGAACCCGAGCCCGAGGCGTTCCGCGCCGCAGTCGCGGCCGCCATCGCCGGCGACGCATGGGTGACCGATGGAAACTACGTCGGCCGCACCTTCGATCTGCGGCTGCCGCGCGCCGACGCAGTGATCTTCATCCACCAGCCTCGCTGGCTGTGCCTTCTGCGCGTCGTCTCGCGCTGGCTGAGAAACATCGGCGGCGATCGACCCGACCTCGCGCCAGGCTGCCCGGAGAAAATCGACTGGCCGTTCTTCCAATGGGTCTGGGGGTTCGAACGCATGAACCAGCCGCAGATCCTGGCGGCGGCCACGAGCTATGCGGTTCCGATTACGCATCTGCGCGGCGACGCCGAGATGAAGCGGTATCTTCAGACGGCCCGCTGACGAAAAAAGGCCATTTTGTGAAGCTGCAACGAAGGTCTGTTTCGCGGGTTGGTTGGCGGTAAGCGGCCCTGGGGCCCTGACCGGAGACCTTGACCATGAAGATCCAAGCTCTAGCGGGGGCCGCGGCTCTCGCCCTGATCGCGGGCGGCGCGATGGCCGCCACCGGCGGCAACTACGCCGCGCCGAGCCAGCCCGTCGCCTATTCCAAGCTCGACTCCTACCTCAAGGCGTCGCCGGCCAAGCGCCGCAAGGAAGACTTCTCGTTGCACTCGACCAGCGCCTCGAACGCGCCGATCGGCGGCTCGGCCGACACCTCCGCGACGACCACCGCGCCGGCAGCGCCTGCGGCCCCAGCCACCAGCGCCGGCATGATGCCCGCGCAAGGCTCGACCGCGCCGGCTTCAGCTCCGGACAACAGCGCCGGGACCGATGCGGGCGGCGCGGCCGGCGCGCAAGCGGCGCCGCCAGCGCCCAGCCAAACCCCGCCGGCGACCCAGACGCCTGCTGACCAGTCTGGCGCTCCTGCCGCCACGACCGCGCCAACCACGGGCGCCGCGCCTGACACCGGCGCGGCCAAGCCGGGGACCTAGAGGGGCCAACGGCAGAGTTTCCGGTCCGCGTCGGAGATTTTCTCTCTGGCGCGGGCCGGGACTGCGGCTACATCGGCGACTTCGAGCCACATCCGGAGCCGCACCTTGTCCGCCGACGTCCTCTTTCAGCCTTACGAATTCAAGGGCCTGAAGCTGCCCAACCGGGTGGTGATGGCCCCGATGACACGGTCGCAGTCGCCGGGCGGCGTACCGACAGACGACGTGACCGCCTACTACGCCCGCCGCGCCGCGGCCGAGGTCGGGCTGATCGTCTCCGAGGGCACCGGCGTCGCCCGCCCAGCTTCGCTCAACGATCCCAACATCCCGCGCTTCCATGGCGAGGCTGAGCTGGCCGCCTGGAAGAAGGTGATCGACGCGGTCCATGCCGAGGGCGGCCTGATGGCGCCGCAGCTGTGGCACGTCGGCGCCGTACGCAGCCGTCGCCAGGACTGGGCGCCCGACGGCGAGTACGACAGTCCCTCCGGCCTCTCCAGCCCCGGCCACCGCTTCGGCGAAGGCATGAGTGACGCCGATGTCGCCGATGCGATCGGCGCGTTCGCCAGCGCCGCAGGCGCCGCGAAGCAACTCGGCTTCGACGCGGTCGAGCTGCACGGCGCGCACGGCTATCTGATCGACCAGTTCTTCTGGGAAGGCACCAACGAGCGCAACGACCTCTTCGGCGGCCCGACCGTCGCCCAGCGCGGGAACTTCGCCGCCGAGATCCTGAAGGCGGTGCGCAGGGCGGTGGGTCCGGATTACCCGGTGATCATTCGCCTGTCGCAGTGGAAGCAGCAGGACTTCGCCGCCAAGATCGCGCCGACCGCGGCCGACATGGAAGCCTGGCTGCAGCCGCTGGCCGACGCCGGCGCGGACGCTTTCCACTGCTCGCAGCGCCGGTTCTGGGAGCCGGAGTTCGAGGGCTCCGACCTCAACTTCGCTGGCTGGGCCAAGAAGCTGACCGGCAAGACCTCGATCACCGTCGGATCTGTCGGCCTGACCGGCGATTTCATCGCGGCCTACGGCGGCGAGGCTTCCAAGCCGGCGTCCCTGGATCAGCTGAAGCGCATGCTGGAACGCGGCGACTTCGACCTCGTCGCCGTCGGCCGGGCGCTGCTGCAGGACCCGCTGTGGGCGCAGAAAGTGCACCACGGCCGCTCCGGCGAGCTGATGGACTTCCAAGCCGGAGCAATGGCGACGCTCTACTGACCGAGGGGTTTCCTTTGCACCCGGTCGCTCGTGTATTGAGCGGCGATGCCCGAACCCATCCACGGCGCCCTCGTGCTCTTCTCCGGCGGGCAGGACTCCAGCGTTTGCCTGGCCTGGGCGCTTGAGCGGTATTCGCGCGTCGAGACCGTGGGTTTCGACTACGGGCAGCGGCACGCTGTCGAGCTCGAACAGCGAAGCGTGGTGCGCGAGGAGATGGCGCGGCGGTTCCCGGCCTGGGCGGTGCGGCTGGGCGGCGACCACATGCTCGACATCAGGGGGTTCGGCGCGATCGGCGATACAGCGCTCACAGCGGAGCGAGCGATCGAGATCACCGAGCGCGGCCTGCCCTCCACTTTCGTGCCCGGCCGCAACCTGGTGTTCCTGACCTACGCCGCCGCGCTGGCCGACCGGCTGGCGCTGAAGGCGCTCGTTGCCGGCATGTGCGAGACCGATTTCTCCGGCTACCCAGATTGCCGCCGCGCCACCATGGACGCGATGGAAAGTGCCCTCGAGCTGGGCATCGACCGCGCGTTCCCGATCAAGACGCCCCTGATGAAGATCAGCAAGGCCGACACCTGGGCGATGGCCAAGCAGCTCGGCGGCGAGGACCTGGTCGAGCTGATCCGCCGCGACAGCCATACCTGCTACCTCGGTCGTCGCGACATCGAACAGACCTGGGGCTATGGCTGCGGCGCCTGTCCGGCGTGCGAGCTGCGCGCCAACGGATGGAACGACTGGGTGGGCCAAGGCCGCCCCGCGCTGGCGTCATGACCTACTCGGTCAAAGAGATCTTCCTCACCCTGCAGGGCGAAGGCGGCCAGGCGGGGCGCGCGGCGGTGTTCTGCCGCTTTGCCGGCTGCAACCTCTGGACCGGCCGCGAGCAGGACCGGGCGAGCGCCGTCTGCCGCTTCTGCGACACCGACTTCGTTGGGACCGACGGCCCGGGCGGCGGCAAGTTCGCCACGGCCGGCGCGCTCGCCGCAGCGGTGGCCGCCGAGTGGCGCGGGTCGGCGGACAATCGGTTGGTGGTGCTGACCGGGGGCGAGCCACTGCTGCAGGTCGACGCAGCGTTGGTGGACGCGCTGCATGCGCAGGGCTTCCAGATCGCGCTGGAGACCAACGGCACGATCGCTGCGCCCGGTGGGATCGACTGGGTGTGCGTCAGCCCCAAGGCGGACGCCGCGCTGGCGCAGACCAGCGGCCAGGAGCTGAAACTGGTCTATCCGCAGGACGGGGTCGATCCCGCCCGCTTCGAGGCCCTGACGTTCGAGCGGTTCGCGCTGCAGCCGATGGACGGACCGGATCGGGAAGCGGCGACCCAGGCCGCGATCGCCTATTGCCTTGCCCACCCCCGCTGGCGTTTAAGCCTGCAAACCCACAAATACCTCGGCATCCCCTAGCGGCTTCGGCCAGCGGGACGTCTCAATTCAAGCTCCAGCAGTGATGACCGACCCCGTCTTCGAGATCACGAAGGCCGCCGCCTTCGACGCCGCCCACCGCCTGCCCGGCGGCCCCGAGGGCGGCCCCTACACCCGGCTTCACGGCCATTCGTTCCGGGTGGAAGCCACCCTGCGCGGCCCAGCCAAGCCGCCAGTCGGCTGGGTCGATGACCTCGGCGCCCTCGACGCGGCGCTGAAGGACGTCGCCGGCGGCCTCGACCATGGCCTGCTCAACGACACCCCCGGGCTGGAGAGTCCGACGCTGGAGGCGCTCTGCCTGCACTTCGCCGCGCGGCTTCGGGAGCGTTTCCCAACCCTGTGCCGCATCGTCGTCTCGCGACCCAGCAACGGCGAAAGCTGCTCGATGGTGGTCGGTGGTTAGAGCCGCTGGCTGTCCCGGTAATCGGCGATGATCTCGCCGACGATCCCCTGCTGTAGGTGCACGCCGGCCTGGTTGGACGACAGGCCGGCCAGGATGATCAGCGCCTTCCAGAGCGCCCAGCCGCGGCCCCGCGCCCAGGTTCCGGCGTCGAGCGGCAGGCCGGCGCGGAAGGCGGCGCGCGCCTCGGCGTTGAAGAAGGTCCAGGCGATGGCGAGATCGCAGGCGGGATCTCCGACGCAGGTCTGGCCGAAGTCGATCACGGCGGAGAGGCGGCCGTCTCGCGCCAATAGGTTGCTGGGCGCGATATCGCCGTGGACCCAGACCGGCTGTCCCTGCAACGCCGCGGCCAGGGCGGCATCCCAGACCTTCGTCGTAGACGCCGCGTCGATCTGGCCGCCGAGCACCGCGATCGCCCGCCGGGTCTCACCGTCGTAGGTCGACAGCGGTCCGCCGCGCCAGAAGCTGTGGGCGCCGGTCGCAGGGCCATCCGGGTCGATGCGGTGCAACGCCGCGAGAAAGTCAGCCAGGTCGGCCGCGAAACGCCCCTTGTCGGCGATGGGGGCGGTGAGCGCCGCCTCACCCTCGAGCCAGCCGCCGACCGACCACGGAAAGGGGTAGTCCTCGCCCGGCGCGCCGACTGCCAGCGGCGCCGGGATCGGCAGCGGCAGATGCGGCGCGAGCCGCGGCAGCCAGCGCTGTTCCTTCTCAACCGACGCGACGTATCGGCGGGCGCTGGGCAGGCGCACAGACATCGTCTCGCCGAGGCGGAAGGTGCGGTTGTCCCAACCTTGGGATGGCACGGGTGTCACCGGGAGGTCGGCCCAGTGCGGGAACTGGCTGGCGATCAGCCGGCTGACGAGCGCGGCGTCGATTTCGCCGGCGAAAGATGTCTCGGGGGGCATGGAAGTCTCTGAATTCGGGGCATGAGGCCGCGCTGAGCGAAGTCAGGCGGTGCGGCGCGCAAGGGGAATTCAGCGAGACATAATGGCGAAGCCTACCACGCGCGGCGCGGCCGGCGAAGGCCTAGAACCATTGCGACTTCGGGCAGGCGCCCTGGCGACCGTCGGCCCATTCAGTATGACAGGCGCGGACGCCGCGGGCCAGGGCGACGAAGCTGGCGAGGTCGGCGACGTAGCGCGCCTCGGTGGTCGTGAGGGTCAGGACGAGGTCGTGCGGTTCGCGGCCAACGAAGTAGGTCGGGTGGGCCTCCAGCACGGTCCAGCCGTCCTGGGTGCGACGGCAAGCGCGCACCCAACGCCCCAGCGTCCGCAGCCGCACCGGCGTCCGGCACCGCGGGCGATCGACATAGTCGTCGGTGTTGAACTCGTAGAAGACCTCGATCATCGGCGTCCGCGGCGTCGCATCGCGGTCCGACGAGGGATAGCCGGCGTCGCCGCAGTTGGCTGGCGGGGCCAGGTAGAGATCGACGCCGTGGTCGGACCCGACCCAATCGGGCGGCAGCGGGCAATAGGTCAGCCCCTGGGGGATGACGATCGCCAAGCCGTGGTTGTGAGTCACGTAAAGCGACGGCGCGGGGAGCGCCGCCGTCGCCTCGGCACGCTGCGCGAGAACGAGAAGCGAGACGCTTGCGAGGGCCGCCCGCCACATCGGCCGGCCCTCGCTCGCAGCTCTGTTCCTTACGCCTTGGCCGGCGCCTGCTCGGCCGCCTGGGCCATGCTCGGGGTCGGCCGGGAGAGCGGGTAGAACTTCTCGCTCATCTTGGCGAAGGCCTCGGAGACGATCGTCTCCGGGGTCCAGCCCTCAGCCTTGGTCAGGGTCTCGATCGGACGCGGTTGGCTGTAGAGGATGATGTTCTCGCCGCTGGCGCCGAAGATCTGGCCGGAGACGGCCTTGGCCGCTTCGGTGACCAAAGCGACCGACAGGCGCGCCGGCTGATCCGGGCGGATCGCCTGGGCCATCTGCTGGCGGCGCGCGGCGGCGGCTTCGTCCTTCACCGGCACCGACTGGGTCATGCGAGTCCAGGCGACTGGGGCCAGGCAGTTGGCGCGGACGTTGTTGCGCGCGCCTTCCATAGCGATGATCCGCGACAGGCCAGCGATGCCCATCTTGGCCGCGCCGTAGTTGGTCTGGCCGACGTTGCCGAGGAGGCCCGAGGTCGAGGTGAAGAACACGTAGGCGCCGTCGTTCTGATCGCGGAAATGCTCGATCGTGGCTCTGGCGACGTTGAACGAGCCCTTCATGTGGACCTCGATGACGCGGTCCCAGTCCTGCTCGCTCATCTTGTGGAACATGCCGTCGCGCAGGATGCCGGCCGGATTGATCACCGCGTGCAGGCCGCCGAAGGTGTCGATCGCCTGCTGCACCATGCCCTGAACCGACGCCAGCGAGGTCACGCTCTCGGAGTTGGACGCCGCCTCGCCGCCTGCGGCGCGGATTTCTTGCGCGACCGTCTCGGCCGGACCCGCCGAGCCTTCGTCGCCGCCGGCCAGCGAACCGCCGAGGTCGTTGACCAGCACCTTCGCGCCCTGTTGCGCCGCGATCAGCGCGCAGTCGCGGCCAATGCCGTTGCCGCCGCCGGTGACCAAAACGACCTTCCCGTCCAACATGCCCATGGGTCTATCTCCTGAGATGAAAATTCAATTCGGCGAATGCTCTATTCGAGGCGGTCCGCCGTGCGCAAGGCGGGAAACAGCTTGGCCCAGACCCCGGTCACGATCAGCGCGCCGATCCCGCCGTAGACCACCGCGTTGATCGGACCAATGAACCGCGCAACCAGGCCGCCGCGGAATTCGCCCAGTTCGTTCGACGCCGAGATGAAAAGCGTAGAGACCGCCGCGACCCGGCCGCGCATCGCATCGGGGGTGACCAGTTGCACCAAGGTCTGGCGCACGAACACCGAGAGCATGTCCGCCGCGCCGAGCACCGCCATCGCCCCGACCGAGAGCCAGACCAGCCGCGAGAGGCCGAAGACGACGGTGGCCGCCGAGAAGATCGCCACCGCGATGAACATCTTCAGCCCGGCCTGGCGGTGGAGCGGTCGCACCGAAAGGTACATAGCCACCAGCGCCGCGCCTGCGGCCGGGGCCGAGCGCAACAAGCCGAAGCCGGTCGGCCCGACCTTCAGCACGTCGCGGGCGAACGCCGGCAGCAGCGCGGTCGCGCCGCCGAGGATCACCGCCGCCAGGTCGAGCGAGATGGCGCCGAACACCACCTTGTTGGTCCAGACGTACGCCAGGCCCTCTTTGACGAGGCTCCAGCGCGATCCGGGCTGCGCCTGGGGGGTCGTCACCCCGCCGATCATCGCGATCAAAATCAGCGTCGTCAGGTAGAGAAGGAACGAGCCTTCGAACGCGGCGCCCGGCGAGAGCGCGATCAGCCCGCCGGCAATGGCCGGGCCGATGATCGAGGCGAACTGGCCGGCCAGCGAATTCCAGGCGATCGCCCGGGGCAGCAGCGAGCGCGGCACCAGCATCGGGCCCAGCGCCGTCGACGCCGGCTGCATGAAGGCGCGCGACGTGCCGAAGATCAGCGCCACCGACAGCAGCAGCGGCACCGTCGCGAAGTGCAGGACCTCCGAGGCGGCCAGGATCGCCGATGGGATGAGCTCGCCGATGTAGCAGATGCTCATGATCCGCTTGCGGTCGTAGCGGTCGGCCGCCATGCCCGCCGGCAACGCCAGGAAGAACAGCGGCGCGAAGGTGATCAGGCCGATCAGGCTGACATTCAGCGAGGCGGCGTTGATGCTGAGATGCTGCTGGCGCGAGAGGTCGTAGACCTGCCAGCCCATCGCCACGCTCTGGATCTGCACGCCCAGGCCGCCCATCCAGCGCGACGCCCAGAAGAACAGGTAGTTCCGCTGGCGCAGCAGATCTCGGGCCGAGGCGGCGGGGAGCGGGGTCGGATCGGTCACGGAAAGCGAGCCTTTGCCCGACCGCTGGCGACCGCGCAATCCCGCCTTACCCAACTGCCGGCGGAACGGCCGTCGCAAACCCGTCGTTGACCCCCCCTACGCTACGCCTTATCAGCGCGCCCCTTTCTCCGGTCCGACGAACCTATGAGCCTCGCCCTCCAACCCGCCTCGCCGCAGCTGGCCGCCGAACGGCCGCAGGACGCCGCCGCCATCGAGGCGCTGGTGCTGCGAGCCTTTGGTCCGGGCCGCTACGCCAAGGCCGCGGAACGGCTGCGCGAGGGCCGCACGCCGCTGCTGGGCCTGTCGTTCGTGGCCTGGGACGGCGGCGAGCTCGTCGGCAGCGTGCAGCTGTGGTCGGTCGCGGTCGGCGATACGCCAGCGATCCTGCTAGGTCCCATCGTGGTCGATCCCGACTACCGCAGCCACGGGCTGGGGGCCGCCCTCGTCGAACGTTGCTGCGCCGTCGCCGCCGACGCTGGCCACGCGCTGATCGTGCTCGTCGGTGACGTGCCCTTCTTCGGCCCGCTCGGGTTCGCGATGGCGCCCGGCGTCGTGATGCCAGGACCGGTCGATCAGCGACGCGTATTGGTCAGGGCGCTCAGCGGCGAGGCGACGGCCTTCAGAGGTCTCGTCGCGGCCGCTTGAGCCCCTCCCCCATCCGTCCTACCTAACCTGCATGGCCGAGGCTGGAACGAGCGGGCTGGAGCGGGTGACGGCGGCGGCGAAGCAGGCGCCGGGACGCGGCCTGCCGCCGGTGCATCTGTGGAATCCCGCACACTGCGGCGAGATCGATATCGTCATCAAGCGCAGCGGCCTCTGGTTCCATGAGGGCACGCCGATCGGCCGCGAGGCGCTGGTGCGGCTCTTCTCTACCGTGCTGCGCAAGGACCCTGACGGCATCTATCTGGTCACCCCGGTCGAGAAGATGAAGATCACGGTCGAGGACGCGCCCTTCGTCGCCGTGCGGGTCGACCGGGAGGGCGCGGCGCTGAGGTTTCTGACCAACGTCGGCGACGTGGTCGAAGCCGGCCCCGAGAACCAGATCCGCGTCGAGATGGACCCCGAGACCGGCGAGCCTTCGCCCTATCTGCATGTGCGCCGCGGCCTCGAGGCGCTGATCGCACGTCCGGTGTTCTACGAACTGGTCGAGATGTCCGAAGAGCGCGAGACCGACGACGGCCCGCAGCTGGGCGTCACCTCCAACGGCGCCTGGTTCCCGGTCGGGCCGCCGAAGGTCCACCAGGTATGAGCCTCGATCGTTCGCCGGAAGAGGTGAGGCGATGGATCACGCATCACCTCGACCCGCTCGACATGCACATCCTTGGCGGCATGGAGGTGCGCGCCGACCTCAGTCTCGACCCCGCCAAGGCGGCCGACAATTCGCTCTCTTGGACGCCAGCCGCTGTGCTTGTGGGCCTGGTCGAGCGCGAGGATGGCCTGCACGTGCTGCTGACCCGGCGGGCCGATACCTTGCGCAGCCATACCGGCCAGGTCGCGTTTCCCGGCGGCCGCTGCGATCCGGGCGAGACGCCTTGGGATACGGCGCTGCGCGAGGCGCACGAAGAGATTGGGCTCGATCCGACCCACGTCGAACTGGCTGGCCTTTCGACGCCCTACCGCACCGCCGGCACCGGCTTCCAGATCACCCCGGTGGTCGGCTTCGTCTCGCCCGACATCCGCCTGACGCCGAACCCCGACGAGGTGGCCGACATCTTCGAAACGCCGTTCGGCTTCCTGATGGACCCGGCCAACCTCTCGCAGCAGGAACGCGAAACCCCCGCTGGAGATCGCCGCCGGTTCTACGCGGCCAATTGGGAGGGCCAATACATCTGGGGCGCAACGGCTGGGATGTTGCGCGCGCTTTACGATCGGCTCTACGGGGCGGCTGTTGCGTAGGCCCCTCCACCACTTCGTGGTCCCCCTCCCCTGCGAAGCAGGGGAGGATATCGCGACGGCGCCATCCTTCTCCTCCCCCAACGGGGGAGGGGGACCACGAAGTGGTGGAGGGGCCAGCGCGCATGACTAAGTCCCTCCCACCCCAGCCGTGGATGACCCTCCCCGCCACTCGCGCCGTGATCGCGGCGCTGGAGGAGGCGGGCGGCCCCGGCTGCGCGCGGTTCGTCGGGGGGTGCGTGCGCAATGCGCTGCTGCGCCAGCCGATCGGCGACATCGATATCGCCACCACCCTCACCCCCGATCTCGTGACGAAGACGCTGACCGATGCCGGCCTCAAGGCCGTGCCGACCGGCATCGACCATGGCACCATTACCGCCGTCGCCCAGGGCAAGCCGCTCGAGGTCACGACCTTGCGGCGCGACGTCGAGACCGACGGCCGCCGCGCCGTGGTCGCCTTCACCAACGATTGGACGGAAGACGCCGAGCGGCGAGACTTCCGCCTGAACGCGCTCTACGCCGATCCTGACGGAACGCTCTACGACCCCACGGGCGGCGGGCTGGCGGATGTCCACGCCGGTCGGATCATCTTCGTCGGCGACGCCGAGACCCGGATCCGCGAGGATGCGCTTCGCATCCTGCGCTTCTTCCGCTTCATCGCCTGGTACGGCCGCGGCGAACCCGATGCAGCCGGTCTGGCGGCCTGCGCGGCGTTGCGGGATCGAATCGCCAGCCTCTCGGCCGAGCGGGTTTCCGCCGAACTGCTGAAGCTGCTGACGGCGGAAGATCCGCGCGGGGTCGTGCGGCTGATGGCCCAGACTGGCGTGCTTGGGGTCGTGCTGCCCGAAGCCGTGGGCCTGGACCGGTTTGAGCGCCTGGTGACGATCGAGACCGAAATGCTGTTCACCGAGGACACGCTTTTGCGTCTCGCCGCCCTGCTGCCGGACGACCCGGCCAAGGCCTCGGCGCTGGCGGAGCGGCTGCGGCTCTCCAACGCCCAGCGCGACCGCCTCGTCGCCGCGCTGACGCCGGAGCCGCGCCTCGTGTCTTGGATGAGCCCGAAGGAGACCCGGCGGCTGGTCTACCGCCTCGGCGCCGAGGCGCTCTGCGACCGGGTCACACTCGCTTGGGCCGCTTCCGACCGCCCCGCGGCGACCACCCAGTGGCGTGCGCTGTTGCCGACCGCGCGGAGCTGGACGCCGCCCAAGTTTCCGATGAGCGGCGATGAAGTCATGGCCGCTGGCGTCGCCAAGGGCCCGCTGGTCGGCGAGGTGATGCGCGAGGTCGAGGCCTGGTGGGTCGAGAACGACTTTCCGTCCGACAAGCTGGCGCTGATCGAACGGCTGAAGTCGGTCGCCCAGGGCATGGCGTACTGACGTGGGCCTGAAGATCGGCATACTGGCCGCTGGCCGGCCGCCGCGCGCGATGATCACCGAGCACGGCGACTACGTCACCATGTTCGAACGGCTGCTGGGCGGCCGCGGCTACGACTTCACCAGCTACGATGTGCCCGCCGGCGCCTATCCGACCCAGCCGGAGACCTGTGACGGCTATGTCGTCACCGGCGCGGCCGCCGGGGTCTATGACGGCGACCCGTGGATCGCCGACCTGCTGACCTTCCTGCGCGCCGCTAAGGGCCGCGCCAAACTGGTCGGCGTCTGCTTCGGCCACCAGGCGATGGCGCAGGCGTTTGGCGGCCAGGTGATCAAGTCGCCCAAGGGCTGGGGCATCGGCCTGCATACCTACGGCGTCACGGCCCATCGCCATTGGATGGACCCGGCGCCGGTGCTCGCACTCTCGGCCTCGCATCAGGACCAGGTGGTCAAGCTGCCGCCGGACGCGACCGTGATCGCCGGCAGCGATTTCGGCCCGATGGGGACGCTGGCCTACGACGACGGCATGGCGATCTCGTGCCAGCTGCACCCCGAGTTCACGCCGGCCTTCTCCACCGCCATGATCGATGGCCGCCGCGGTTCGCGCTTTCCCGAACTGCAGGCGGCCGAAGCGATCGACAGCCTGCGTCACGCAGATGACCACGACCGCTTCGCCGGCTGGGTGTCACGGTTCCTGGAAAGCTGATGCGGCCCGAGCATGTAATCCGATCAGCGGAAGGCTTTCCCTTCGAGGACGGGCCGGATCGCGGCCGGGTGCTGGTATTCGGTCACCAGACCGGCGGGCGCTATTCGCTGATGGAGTTCATCGTCGCACCGAAGCCGGCGGCTGACCGGGCCGACGTGGAACTCGGCCCGCATCGCCACCGCGAGATCGAGGAAACTTTCCTCGTCCGTACCGGCACGCTGCGCTTCCTGCTCGGCGACGAGACGTTCGACCTCTGCGCTGGCGACTTCGTCAGGGTCGCGCCCGGCATGCGGCATGGCTTCGCCAACCTCTCGGACGCGCCGGTCGACCTGCTGGTCAGCTTCCACCCAGGTGGGTTCGAAGAGCTGTTCATCAAGCACCGGTCCGACCAGCAGTCGCCGCCCACGCCCGATGGCTTCATCCAAGACGCGACGGCGCAGTTCGCTTCCGAGTTCGGGCTCTAAGCCGAGACCCTCGAGCGGGATACGGCCGACAGGATGCCATCGACGAACTGATCCAGCACCGCGGCCGGCATCTCGTGACCGACGCCAGGGACGACGATCAGTTCAGCGCCCGGGATGTTGGCGGCGGTGTCGCGACCGCCGTCGACGGGGACCAGCGGATCGGCGTCGCCGTGGATCACCACCGTGGGCGCCGTGATCGTCTTCAGCTTCGGCCGCCGATCGGGCGAAGCCACCACGGCGGCGTACTGGCGCTGGAAGCCAACCGGATAGTAGCAACGCTTGAAGTCGCTCAGCGACTGCGCACGCACCGTCGCCTCGTCTACAGGATAGCTGCCGCCCATCACCTTGGCGCCAGCCACGGCGCTATCCAGGAAGCCGTCCAGGTCCTTGGTCGGGTCCGGCGCGGGCGTGTTGAGCCGCGCCAGCGCCTCAGGCGTCGCGCGTGGCAGCGCCTGGTTGCCGGTGGTGGACATGATCGAGGTGAGCGAGAGGGTTTTGCTGGGGAAGTCCGCGGCGACCAGTTGCGCGATCATGCCGCCCATTGACGCGCCGACGATATGGGCGCGCTCGACCCCCAGCTCGTCGAGCAGGCCAGCGGCGTCGGCGGCCATGTGGTCGAGCGTATAGCTGACCGGCGGACGCTTGCCGTCGCGCATGGCGATGGCGACCTCGTGCATGTCCGGGGTCCCCGCCGCGTCGAGCTTCTCCGAGAGACCGACGTCGCGATTATCGTAAGCGATCACGCGGTGGCCGGCGGCGACCAGCTTGTCGATCATCTGCGTCGACCAGCGGCTCATCTGAGCGCCCAGACCCATGATCAGCAGGATCGGCTCGGCGTCTTCGGGGCCGTGGCTCTCGTAGTAGAGGTCGAGGCCATTGGCGTTGACGTGGGGCATCGGGCGTCTCCTGGCGTTTTCAGGACAGTTCACCCGGCGCAAGAGCTTGTCGAGCATTCCCGCGCGTTAGGCTCGGCCGCCTTTCGGGGCCAACTGCCCTTCTATGTCCAAGGCTTCCGCCTGTGCCTCTGCGCTATCGCTGTAGAATGTGTGACCTTCGCCTCGAAATCGGAACGCGCGAAGAAACGGCACCCGCCAGCCTTTCAGGACGACGCAGGACGCGAGCTCGCCGAGATGCGCAGAACGCCCGTCTTGCCACTCAGCCCTCAGTGCTGTGAGCACCGCTGCCCGCGCTTCGGCCTCGCACGCAGCACGGCATTGCCGAGTTGTGTAAAAGCCGAACCTCTCACCGGCCGGAGGCAGTCCATTGCGGCGTCGGCCTTCGCCTTGAATGAGAAACCGGAAGAAGGCCATCTACGACCCTTAGGGCCAGGCAACCATCGGTGGCATCGAGGAGAGCATGGTCTCGATATTGGCGCCCTGTCGGAAGCCGAACATGGTGCCGCGGTCGTAGAGCAGATTGAACTCGACGTAGCGGCCGCGGCGAACCAGTTGCTCCTGGCGGTCGGCCTCGGTCCAGGGCTCGTCCATCCGATGACGGACGATCTTGGGGTAGACGTCCAGGAACGCCTCCCCGACCGCCTGGGTGAAGGCGAAATCGCGCTCGAAATCGCCCGTGCTCAGCCGATCGTAGAAGATCCCGCCGACGCCGCGCGGCTCATTGCGGTGCGGCAGCCAGAAATACTCGTCGCATTCGGCTTTGAACTTTGGGTACCACTCGGGATCGAAGGCATCGCAGGCGACCTGCAGCGCGTTGTGGAACAGCACCGCGTCATCGGCCTCTTGGCTGCGCTGCTCGTCCAGCACCGGGGTCAGATCGGCGCCGCCGCCGAACCAGCTGATCGCGGTGGAGAGGAACCGGGTGTTCATGTGCACCGCCGGGACCCTTGGCGAGCGCGGATGGACGATCAGGCTGAGGCTGGCGGAGACGTAGGTCGGGTCCTGGTCGGCGCCAGGCATGGTCGCCGCCAGCTCCGGGCTGAAGCGGGCCCTGGCGGCCGAGGTGTGCACGCCGGCCTTCTCGAACAATCGCCCGGCGAAAAAACCGCCGATGCCGCCGCCTTCGCCGGTTTCGCGTGCCCAGGGCCGCATATCGAATCGCCCCGACGCGCCAGGATAAAGCTCGGGCGGCGCCGTATCCTCGAGACGCTCGAGTTCAGCGCTGATTCGCGTCTGGAGAGACTCAAACCACGTCTTCGCCCGCTCGCGGCGGGCTTCGATTTCAGGGGCGAGCGAAGGCATCGTCGGGGCGGCGTCCTCGAATTGCGGTTTGGCTGGTTGAAAAAGCTTAAGACGCATTCTAGGGGAACCGCACAAGAGCTTGCTTGGGCCGGGGGCGGCGGTCTTTTGAGCGCGGCCTTGCGGCGCTCTGCCGCAGGAACGCCAACACGTCCCCGGCAGCTTGTTCTTGCGACGAGCGCCGTTCCGGCCGACTGGATCGGGTGTAAATTGAAAACGGTCCGCCGCCGCACCCTCGCGGCGTGTCGCGACCGAAGCGAGGTGAGCCGAAGGTGGCCGACAGCGTAGCGGGCTCTAGCGCCGATCATGCCGAGCCGGATCCGAGCCGGCGCGATTTCATCCACATCGCCGCCATCGCGGCCGCCGCCGGCGGTGTCGCGGCGATCGCCTGGCCGTTCATCGATCAGATGAACCCGGCGTCCGACACGCTGGCGCTGTCGTCGATCGAGTACGACGTCTCCAAGGTGCCGCTCGCGCAGCAGATCACGGTGCTTTACCGCAAACAGCCGCTGTTCGTACGCCACCGCACCAAGGCCGAGATCGATAAAGCGGTCGGTGACGACCATGCCGACATGAAGGATCCGGCGACCGACGCGTCGCGCGTCAAGGCCGGCAAGTCGGAATGGCTGATCCTGATCGGCGTCTGCACCCACCTCGGCTGCACGCCGACGTTCGGCGGCGGCGACTGGGGTGGCTGGTTCTGCCCCTGCCACGGCTCGCAGTACGATACCTCCGGCCGCATCCGCAAAGGCCCCGCGCCGAAGAACCTGGCGGTGCCGGACTACAAGTTCCTCACCGATACCCGCATCAAGGTCGGCTGACAGATCATGAGTGGACCCTCGACCTACGAGCCGAAGACCGCGATCGAGCGCTGGCTCGACGTGCGCCTGCCGATCATCCGCTTCGGCGCCGACCTGATGGACTTCCCCACCCCGAAGAACCTCAACTACTGGTACACCTTCGGCGGCATCCTGGCGGCCTGCCTGGGCGTTCAGATCGTCACCGGCGTCATCCTCGGGATGCACTACGTCGCCAGCGGCGACGAAGCGTTCAACTCGGTCCAGCACATCATGCGCGACGTGAACTACGGCTGGCTGATCCGATACATCCACGCCAACGGCGCCTCGATGTTCTTCGTCGCGGTCTACATCCACATGCTGCGCGGCATCTACTACGGCTCGTTTAAGGCGCCGCGGGAGCTGCTCTGGCTGATCGGCGCGGCGATCTACTTGGTGATGATGGCGACGGCGTTCATGGGCTACGTGCTGCCCTGGGGCCAGATGAGCTTCTGGGGCGCCAAGGTGATCACCAACCTTTTCGGTGCGCTGCCGGTGATCGGGCCGGCGTTGACGTCGTGGCTATGGGGCGGGTTCACCGTCGATGCGCCGACGCTGAACCGGTTCTATTCGCTGCACTATTTGCTGCCGTTCGTCATCGCCGCCCTGGTGGCGCTGCACATC
The DNA here is from genome assembly GCA_036494265.1 of Caulobacteraceae bacterium. Lineage (GTDB taxonomy): Bacteria > Pseudomonadota > Alphaproteobacteria > Caulobacterales > Caulobacteraceae > Acaudatibacter. The sequence goes on from DASXOP010000006.1 coordinate 18,057, forward strand.
TGGGCGCTGCATGTGCCCGGCAACAGCAACCCGACCGGCGTCAATGTGAAGAGCAAGTCCGACACGGTGCCGTTCCACCCGTACTATACGGTGAAGGACGGCTTCGCGATTTCGGTCTTCCTGATCATGTTCGCGATCTTCGTCTTCTTCATGCCCGAGGCGCTCGGCCACGTGGACAACAGCGTCCCGGCCAACCCGCTGGCGACGCCCGCGCACATCGTGCCCGAGTGGTACTTCCTGCCTTACTACGCGATCCTGCGCGCCATCCCGGACAAGCTGACCGGCGTGCTGGCGATGGGAACGGCGATCCTCTGCATCTTCATCCTGCCCTGGCTCGACACTTCGCGGGTGCGCTCGATGCGCTACCGACCGCAGGCGAAGACGTACTTCTTCATCTTCATCGTCGCCTGCGCCTTCCTCGGCTATTGCGGCGCGCACGAGCCGGACGATCAGATCATTCCAGGCCTGGCGACGTTCCAGCTCGGCGACTACGCGGTCAACTCGTCGGCCTGGCTGTCACGCATCGCCGCCGTCTACTACTTCGCCTACTTCCTCTTGATCACCCCGCTGCTCGGCCTGCGCGAGACACCGCTGCCGGCGCCAGAGTCGATCTCATCGCCAGTGCTATCGCATCCGGCTGCCGCCCCTGGCGGCGCCGCGGCTGCGCCTGAAAAGAAGGGTTGATCGGCAGATGCTGAGGAAGTTTCTCGCGCTCGCCGCTCTGACCTGCGCCTTCGCCGGCGGTCAGGCGCTCGCCGCGACCACCCAGGAAGAGCCAGCGGGTCCCGCGTCAGGCTGGTCGTTCAGCGGCCCGCTCGGCATGTACGACCAGGCCCAGCTGCAGCGCGGTTTCAAGGTCTACACCGAGGTCTGCTCGCAGTGCCACGCGCTCAGCCTGATCTCGTTCGGCGACCTCGGCGCCCCTGGCGGTCCGTTCTACAATCCGAAATACCAGAACCCGAACGACAACCCGGTGGTGAAAGCCGTGGCGCTCGGCTGGCCGCGCAAGGTCGCCGACATCGATCCTGACACCGGCGACGCCACCCACCGCGACTCCACCACCGCCGACGCGCCGGCTCCGCCATTCCCGAACGAAGCCGCCGCCCGCGCCAGCAATGGTGGGGCGCTGCCGCCGGACATGTCGCTGCTGGTCGCGGCGCGTGAGGGCGGCCCGAACTACGTCTACACCGTTGTGCAGGGTTACCGCCCGACCCCGACGAGAATCCAGGGCGCGCCTGCAGGCAAGTACTACAACATCGCCTACCCCGGTGACCTCACGTCGCTACTGGCGAAGGGAGACACGCAGCCGGCGCCGATCGGGGGCTTCATCTCGATGCCGCCGCCGCTGACCGACTGTAAGGTGAAGTTCGACGACGGCTCGCCCTGTGACGTGAAGCACGAGGCAGCCGACATCGCCGCGTTCCTGACCTGGGCGTCAGACCCGAAGATGGAAGAGCGCAAGCAGACTGGCCTGGCGGTGATGGCTTATCTGTTGGTCTTCTCCGGCCTGCTCTACGCCAGCTACCGCCGCGTCTGGCGCAACGTCGCTCACTAACGCTGCCTCAGTTCCGTTCGTCCCTGCCCCTTTTGGGGAGGGCTGAGAATGAGTTCTTTGCGCTTGAAGTCGAGGCGCACCTCGTAGCGCGACCACACATCCGTCCCGATGCCGCCGAGCAACTGCGGCGGCGCGCCGGTCTGCAAGCCGGCGGCAGGATTCAGCACCACGGCCCCGCCAAAGCCCAACGCCGCCAGTCGCGCCGGTGGGTGCGCCCTCGACGCCGGATCGACGCCTTTTGGCGTGCGGCTGAGGTGAGCCTCGGCATCCGAGAGCCGCACGCCCGCCGCGCCGGTGTCGATCGCGAAGCGGCCTTCTCGCGCGGTTCGCCCATCCGAGACTGACGCCGCGATTGTCGGCACACCGGCGATCTCGACCATCGGCAGACGTTCACCGGCCAGCCGCCCGGCCTGGCGGCGCAAGGTGATCCAGCAGGGCGAGAGGCGCAGGTCAACCACGTAACCCGCCAGCACGTCGGCGCCGATCAGGCCGTCGATCGTGGTCGGAAACCCTAACGTCCGCGGATCAAGATTGGCGACGGCGAGGTGGGCGGGAATGCGCTCACCGGCGAAACTCAGCGCGCCGTCCATCGCGGTCGCCTCGCCGAGGCCGTCGCTCTGCGCGATGGTGTCGTGCAGCTGGCTCTGCGGCGCTGACAGATCGAGGATAAAGTCGCCGGCGATGTCTCCAATCGAGGCCGAGACCAGCACTGCGCCGTTGTCGACCCAGCACGGCGCTTCGCCGGCGCGCGCCTGGAGGGCGGCGAGGCTGGTCAAGGCGAGGGCAAGGGCGGCGGCCACGCGGCGCATCTTGGGCGCGACCATAGCCAAGTGATCCTGCGTCGGCGATAAGCCCCGCGGCGACGAGGGAGCACGGATGGCGGGCTGGGTGCTGGGCGTGGTCGGCGGCTCGGGTCTCTACGAGATCGAGGGCCTGACGGACCCGCGCTGGACCCGGATCGACAGCCCGTTCGGCGCGCCGTCGGATGAGCTCCTCATCGGAGACCTGGAGGGCGTTCGGCTGGTCTTCCTGCCTCGCCATGGCCGCGGTCACCCGCTGCCGCCCAGCGATATCAACGCCCGCGCTAACATCGACGCGCTGAAACGCGCGGGCTGCACCGACATAATCTCGCTGTCCGCCGCAGGCTCGCTGCGCGAGGCGCTATGGCCAGGCAGCTTCGTCGTGGTCGACCAGTTCATCGACCGCACCTTTGCCCGCGCGGCCAGCTTCTTCGGCCCCGGCCTCGCCGCCCACGTCTCGGTCGCCGAGCCAGTCTGTCCCCGGCTATCGGCCTTCGCCGCCGCCGCTGGACGCGCGGCCGGCGCGCGGGTGGTCGAAGGCGGGACTTACCTTGCCATGGAGGGCCCGCAGTTCTCCACCAAGGCCGAGAGCGAGCTCTACCGGTCCTGGGGGTGCGACGTGATCGGCATGACCGCCATGCCAGAGGCCAAGCTCGCCCGCGAGGCAGAGTTGCCCTACGCCACCGTGGCCATGGTCACCGACTATGACTGCTGGCGCGACGTCCACGTCGAGGTCGGCCATGTGCTCGAGGTGCTCCACGCCAACGCCGAGACCGCCCACGCGTTGCTGCGCCATCTGGTCCAAGCCTTGCCGGCCGAGCGGCCGCCCTCGCCGATCGACACCGCCCTCGACGGCGCGATCATCACCGCGCCAGCCGCACGTGACCCAGCGATGATCGAGAAGCTCGCGGCCATCGCCAGCCGCGCCCTCGGCCTTCCCCAAGCCGCGCCGACCTGACAGAAACTAGGCCGCATGGACCTCGCCCAGATCATCCGCACGATCCCCGACTATCCCAAGCCGGGGATCATGTTCCGCGACATCACCACGTTGCTCGGCGACGCCCGCGCCTTTCGCCGTGCGGTGGACGAACTGGTGCAGCCGTTCGCCGGAACCAAGATCGACAAGGTGGTCGGCATCGAGGCGCGGGGGTTCATTTTGGGCGGCGCCGTGGCGCACCAGCTCTCCGCCGGCTTCGTGCCGCTGCGCAAGAAGGGCAAGCTGCCGCACCAGACCCGCGCGGTCGAATACGCGCTCGAATACGGCTCGGACTCGATGGAGATGCACCTGGACGCGGTGGCGGCCGGCGAGAAGGTGATGCTCGTCGACGACCTGATCGCCACCGGCGGCACAGCGCTGGCCGCAATCCAGCTGCTGCGCGAGGCTGACGCCCAGATCGTGGCGGCGGCTTTCGTGATCGACTTGCCGGAGCTCGGCGGGGCGGCGAAGCTGCGCGCGGCCGGCGTGCCGGTCTCGACCCTCGTCGCTTTCGAAGGGCATTAGCGCCGGCCGCCCTTCCCTCGCCGCCCGAAGAGGCCACATTGGGTGGATGGGTGTCAGTGCTTCCTGGCGGATGTTCCGTCGCATGCAGTACACGGCGTTCGCCGCTGGTGTGCTGATCTACGCCGCCGCGGGCGCCCACGCCTGGCGGGTGCTGGACGCGCCGTCGAAGGTGAAGCTGGAGTTCATGGCGCTCTGGCCGGCGTGCTACTTCGCCCTCACCCTGGCGATCCCCCTGCTCGCGCCGCCGGTGCGCAACATACTGAAAACCCACATCTGGATCAGCTTCCGCACCGGCTTCGGCCAGAGCGTGGTCTCGGTGTTGGCGGTGGTGCTGGTGCTGGCGACCGCCGCGGCGTTCATCTACTTCGACACCGCCCGCGGCGTGCAAAGCGGACGCTTTCCGCAGAGCGCCTTCGCCGCCTATGCGGCCGGCCTTGGGGTGCTCCTCGCGCAGGTCCTGCTGATGCGCCGGATCGAGCGCGACCCGACGCTGCGCGCTCAGATCGAGAGCGCCGCGTAGTCCAGCCTCACATGTCGCCCCGGCCGCCGCCGTTCATCGCGAACAGCTGCAAGGTGCGCAGCCGCGCCAAGCGCGCGGCATCGGGGGCGTAGTCGGCGCGGCGGTCTGAAACAAAGCCATGACCGGCGTCGTAGAGGTGGATCGGAATCTCCGGATGCGCCTCGCCGATCTGCTCGACCACCGCCGGCGGAATAGTCCCGTCGTGACGACCGAAATGCAGGATGATCGGGCAGCGCGGGGTCTCGGCCAGCAGTTCGGGGATGCGTCGCCCGTAGAAGCTGGACGCCGCAGAGAGTCCCTCGCAGCGGCAGGCCGCCAGCCAGGTCGACGCCCCGCCCCAGCAGTAGCCGGCGACGAACACCGGCGGCGCCAGCGCCGCGATACAGGCGGCAAGATCGGCCTCGACCTCGTCCCAAGGCGCAGCCTCGGAGTAGCGCCGGCCCAGCGCTATTCCGTCGGCGTCATACCCCGCCTCGAAGCCGCGCTCCTGTCGATCGAATAGCTGCGGCGCGATGGTCTCGTAGCCGTCTTCCGCGAAGCCATCGGCCAGCTCGCGGATGTGGTCGGTGACCCCGAAGATCTCCTGGATCAGCACCAACGCGCCGCGCCGCGCGTCGTCAGGCGCCGCGCGGTAGGCTCCGAACGTGAAGCCGTCCTCGCCGCTGGTCAGCGAGATCGCCTCGCCCACGGCTTTACGCCTTCTCGAACAGCTCCAGCGTTCGCTTGCGGGCGAGCTCGGCGCTGGCGGCCGAGTGGCGCGCGGGATCCTCGTTGTTAAAGCCGTGGCCCGCGTCGTCGTAGATGTAGACCGGGACCCCCGAATGGGCCGCCTCGACCGAAGCCTTCACCGCATCGGCCGGGATGCCGGCGTCGAGCCGTCCCAGATGGACGATGGTCGGGCACAGCGGCTTCAGGGCGGCGTTCGCTTGCACCATGCTGCCGTAGTAGCTCGACGCGGCGGCCAGGCCGCCGACCTCGCCAGCGCTGATCCAGGCGTAGGACCCGCCGTAGCAGTAGCCAACGATGCAGACCTTGCCGCGCGGCGAGAGGAAGTCGCGGCAGGCGGCGATGTCGGCCAATACCTGTTCGCGCGGCGTGGCCATGGCGTGGGCGACACCCGCCTTGATGCCCGCCTCGTCATGGTGAGCGATGAAGCCTGGCTCGCGCCGCTCGTAGAGCGCTGGCGCCACTGCTTCGAAGCCGAGAGAGGCCCAGCGATCGACGTCGCGGCGGACGTGCTCGTCGATGCCGAAGATCTCCTGGATCACGATCACCCCACCCTTGCGATCCCCCGCCGGCGCGGCGTGATAGGCCGGAAACGCGAAGTGGTCGGTCGCCACCGAGGTGATGCTGATCGTGTCGCCCACGGCGATCTCTCCCGATCTTAGACGTTGAAGCGGAAGTGCAGGACGTCGCCGTCGCGCACCACATATTCCTTGCCCTCGGCGCGCAGCTTGCCGGCGTCACGGGCCCCGGCCTCGCCGTTCAGCCTGACGTAGTCGTCATAGGCGATGGTCTCGGCGCGGATGAAGCCCTTCTCGAAATCGGTGTGGATCACCGCGGCGGCTTGCGGCGCGGTGGCGCCGACCGGGATGGTCCAGGCGCGCGACTCCTTCGGCCCGGCGGTGAAGTAGGTCTGCAGGCCAAGCAGCGCATAGGCCTCGCGGATCAGCCGGTTGAGGCCGGGCTCGGTGAGACCCAGCGTCTCCAGGAACTCGGCTCGTTCGTCCGGGTCCAGGAGCGCGATCTCGCTCTCGATCTGGGCTGAAATCACCACCGATTTGGCGTTGTCGCGTTTAGCCCGCTCGGCCACGACGCCCGACAGCGCGTTGCCATTCTCCGCCGACGCCTCGTCGACGTTGCAGACGTAGAGCGCCGGCTTGGAGGTCAGCAGCTGCAGCATACGCCAAGCCTTCTCGTCGTCGGCCGAGACCTTGGCGGCGCGAGCCGGGCGGCCTGCGTTCAACTCGACCAGCGCCAGGTTCACCAGGCGCAGCGTCGTCGCGCTCTCCTTGTCGCCGCCCTTGGCCCGCTTCTCGAGATTATTGACCCGCTTCTCCAGGCTCTCGAGGTCGGCCAGCATCAGTTCGGTGTCGATGATGTCGAGGTCGGCGATCGGATCGACGCGGCCCTCCACATGGGTGACTTCGCTGTCTTCGAAACAGCGCGCGACGAAGGCGACGGCGTCGCAGTCGCGGATGTTGGCCAGGAACTGGTTGCCGAGCCCCTCGCCCTTCGAGGCGCCGCGCACCAGGCCCGCCACGTCGACGAAGTTGATCCGCGCGGGGATGATCTCCTTCGACTTGGCGATCCGGGCCAGTTCGTCCAGCCGCGGCTCGGGTACCGCCACGTCGCCGACGTTGGGCTCGATGGTGCAGAACGGATAGTTCGCCGCCTGCGCGGCCGCGGTCTGCGTCAGGGCGTTGAACAGGGTCGACTTGCCGACGTTGGGCAGGCCGACGATAGCGACTTTCAGGGCCATGGATCTCCGCGGGTCAGGCCGGGTCTTGGGAACGAGCGGCGGGGCCTAGCACGTCCTCCGGCACATGGCGAAACGGATTGATCACCCGGACCGCGCCGTAGACCTGGCCATCATTGAGATCTTCACTGAGGAAGTAGGCGCAGCCGGCCCTATTGGCGCTGACCAGCACCATCGCGTCCCAGAATCTGATCCGGTAGCGGTCCTCGATCGACCAGGCTTCGCTCAGAGCTGAGGCGTCGAGCGGTGGCGTCGCCCATTGCAGACTATCTTCGAGAAACTGGCGTGCGTTCGGGCGCCAATGAGCGAATTCCGCCTTTCGCCTGACGACAGCGTAGGTCTCATTTAGAACCTGCAGACTGATCGCGAGCCGGCCTGAAAGTAACAGGCTCTTCAGCCACCTCGTCGAACGCGCCTGCTTCTGAGGATACCGCAGATCCTGGGCGTAGAGGATCGTGGTCGAATCGACGAAAACGGCCGCCGTCATAGATTTCATCCCGATCGATCGTGATCTTGCCGTCCACGCTGAGGTCGAAATAGGGGCCGGCTTCGAGATACTCGACGATGCGGGCCGCGGCGGCGGCCTTGGCCATTCCGTCCTGGTTCAGCGTCTGAAGACGGTCGGCAACCCAACGCGAGACGCTCAAGCCCGCCTTGGCAGCCTCGACCCGCACCCAACGGAGCATGTCCTCGTCCATGCTGATGGTGACGTTCTTCATGACACGAATTTCGTGTTTCACGAACTTCGCGTCAAGGACGAGCTAAGCCCGCGCAAGCGCCTGGGCGGCCAGGTCGCGCCAGATGCGGCCCTCGCGGCGGAACTGAGGCTGGGTGCGCTCCAGCCGGCGGTCGATCTCGGCGAGGTTCTCGGCGGCCTCGCCTCTGCGCCCGACGTGAGCCAGGAACGCGGCGTAGCGGGCAAGGCCCTCCAGGCCGGGCAACCTGCCCGCCGCCCACTGATAGGCGTCGTCCGCCTCGGCGTAGCGGCCCAGCGCCTCGTAGACCCTGGCCTGCGCGAGCGAGGTGACCGGGCTGCGGGTCGAGCCCTGCTCCTCGGCCAGCTTGTCGACCAGCGGCGCCGCCTCGGCGGTGCGGCCAAGCTCGATCAGCGCGTTGGCGCGGCCGAGCAGCAGGGTCGGGTCGTCGGCATGAATGCCAGTCGCGGCGGCGGCGTAGAGCTGCTCCGCCTCGGCGTACTTTCCCAGCGACGCCGACGCCGCGGCGAGGCGCATCTGATTGTGCACCGTGGGCGTCTCCTCGACCGCGGCCTTGGCCAGGCGGTACTCGCGGGTGGGATCCAGCGCATCGCGGGCGGCCATGCCCATCCGCTTGGCCCCGGTCCCGCCCATCAAGTCCGGCAGCACCACGGCCAGCACATAGACGATGCTGCCCAGGCCCGGGATGAAGAGGATGACGAAGATCCAGAACATCTGCTGGTTGGTGCGGACCGCGTGCACGCAGAGTCCGATCGAGATCAGCAGGAAGAGGAGGCCACCCCCGAAGAAAGGCATCTGACGTCTCCGAGGCTCCGCTTATTTCACGATAGACCAGGAGCCGGTCAATCGCCGCCCTCCCCGCGCCCGCCGGCTCGCGGATCGGATTTCGGCGCCGGCGCGAGCCGCAGCACCTCAGCCTGATAGCGCTCGTCTTCGCCGGTGGCGAGCAGCGGCAGCGCCTCGGCGCAGGCCTCCAGCATCGGCCGCACCCAACCCAGGTCAGCCTTGCTGAAGTCAGAGAGCACGTGGCCCATCACCAGGTCCTTGTGCCCAGGATGGCCGGTGCCCAGCCGCGCGCGGCGGAAATCCGGGCCGATGTGGCCGGCGATCGAGCGCACGCCGTTGTTGCCGGCCGCGCCGCCGCCGGTCTTCATCCGGAACCGGCCGGGGGCGAGGTCGATCTCGTCGTAGAAAACTACGACGTCGGCAGGGGCGGCTTTGTAGAACCGCATCGCGTCGGCCACCGCGCGGCCGCTGTCGTTGTAAAAAGTCTGCGGGCGCAGCGTCAGCGCCTTCACTGAGCCGTTGGGCGTAGCAATCTGGCCCTCGGCGGCGAGCCCGGCAAAGCGAGCTCGCTCCGGTCCGAAGGCCCAGCGCAGCCCGATCACCTGCATCGCGGCGAAGCCGAGATTGTGCCGGTTCTTGGCGTACTTCGCCTCGGGATTGCCGAGGCCAGCGAGGATCAGCATCGCGCCCTTGCCTTGGACGAAGGCGCCGCTGCGATCAGCTCTCGGCGGGGGCGGCTTCCGTGGTTTCGGCGGTTTCGCCGGCTTCTTCCGACTGCAGCGCCGAGGACGTGGCGATCGAGGCGACGGTGGCCTCGCGCAGTTGCGGCGCCAGTTCCACGCCGGCGGGCAGCGGGATGTCGATCGCGCGGATCGTGTCGCCGATGTCCAGCCCGGTCAGGTCGGCGACCAGTTCTTCCGGAATGTGGTCCGCCGCCGCCATCAGCTCCAGTTCGTGGAGGTTGATGTTCAACGTGCCGCCGCGCTTGATGCCGGGCGAGGCTTCCTGATTGCGGAAGTGCACCGCGACCGCGATGCGGATCTGCTGGTGCTCATCGACCCGGTAGAGATCGAAGTGGGTCGGCTGGTCGGTGACCGGATGGAACTGGATGTCCTTGGCGATGACCGGCTGGGTCTCTTTGCCGTTCTTCAGCGTCACCAGGTGACCCAGCAGCTTGCCGGTGTAGAGCGCCTTGCGGAACTCGTTCTGCTTCACCGCGATCGCGACCGGCGCCAGCTTGCCGCCGTAGAGCACACCCGGCACCTTGCCTTCGCGCCGCACCGCCCGCGCACCGCCGGACCCCGGTCGATCGCGCACTTCCACGTTCAGGACGATATCGGCCATCGCTTCGCCTCGAAATGCAAACCGCCGCGCGAGGCTCCCCGCACGGCGCCAACGGCCCGGTGACGGGCCTGAAAAAGGGTGCGGCTAGATACACGCCTCGGGCGCGGGATGCAACGGGGACAAGGTGACTCTAGGTGACTCCCCGTTGCGTTACCTCTTGCGCCTGGCCGCGGCGTGCGTTGCAGCATGGTAGTGCGCAGCCGGGACAGCCATCGGATGCGTGATGACGTCGATCGGAATGGTCGAATATGCCGACTTCACCAGGCAGGCGCCGGTGTCCTTCAGCGCGTGCTGGCCGAGGCAGAAAACATCCTCGTAATTCGGCTTGGCCACCGCCAGGCATTCGTAGAGCGACAGCTTGGTCTCGGCGAGGCAGTGGTCGAGGTAGTAGTCGTCGGTGAGCCAGCCGAGGTGACCGAAGTCGTCGTCGCTGGCCTGCCCGACCGCCGCCAGCGCCGCCAGCGCCACGGCGCGCACCAACAGCGCCGAATAAGGCGGCGGCGCTTCCTGCACCCCAACGGTGGCTGGTGCGACGCCCTGAATCTGACGCTCCAACGCCATCCGGTCGTCGGCGTTGGGTCGCCGCTGGGTCGATGAGAGCGACTTGACCGCGATCAGCCGCTGATCGCGGTCGGCGACCGCGTCGAGGGACCACGGCTGGTGTTGGATCGCGTAGGCGGCGAGCCGCACGCTGTCGCCGTCGTTGAACACGCGCATACCGGTCTGGGCGAGCGCGGCCTTGGCGAGCGCCAGGGCGCGCGTTGCGCCAGGGTAGGCGAGCACGCTGCGCGGATCGGCGAAGGTGCGCGCCACGATGGCGTACCTGGCCTCAGGCGTTGCACCCGTCCGGCGGACCGCATCGACGAACTCGGCGTCACCCAGCGCCGCGATCGCAGCGTTGACGATCGCCCCGCGGCGCAGCTGCTCCGGCTCGTACGCCGAGCCCGTGCGCAGCGTGTTGGCAACGCCGGCCGCGTTGGAGAATGCCGGCGAGATCGCGGCGGCGTCGATCACGTAGGTTTGGTAGGCGGCGGCCTGATCCAGGAATCGCAGCCCGAACCCCACGCTCGGCATCGGCGGCGGCATCGGCGGGGCGTCGATCACCGGCGGCTTGGGTTTGGCGAACGAGGCGGGCGCGGCGACCGCAACCAAAGCCGCGAAGGCGGCGGCAACGGCGAACTTGGCGCTGAACTTCATGCCGGGGAATCTCTCCTGAGGGGCGACTCGTCCCGCAGCATTTCTATCACGAGATCGTCCAAGATTGGGCGGTGCCCCGCGGCGGGCTCAGTCGAACAGCTTGGAGACCGACTCTTCGTTGGCGATCCGGCGGATCGCCTCGCCGATCAGGTTGGCGCAGGTGACCTGGCGGATCTTCTCGCAGGCCTGGACGCTCTCGGTGGCCTGGATCGAGTCGGTGGTGACAAGTTCGGTCAGCACCGAGTTCGTCACCCGCTCCACCGCCGCGCCAGAGAGCACGCCGTGGGTGACGTAGGCCGAAACGGCCGAAGCCCCCGATTTCACCAGCGCCTCAGCCGCGTTGCAGAGCGTGCCGGCGGAATCGACGATGTCGTCGAAGAGGATGCAGCGGCGGTCGCGCACATCGCCAATGATGTTCATCACCTCCGAGACCCCTGGGCCCGAGCGCCGCTTGTCGACGATCGCGAGGTCGGCGTTGAGCCGCTCGGCCAGCGCCCTGGCCCGCGCCACGCCTCCGACATCGGGCGAGACGATCATCAGCTCGCCGGTCTTGCGCTCGCGCTGGCGGATGTCGGTGACCATCAGCGGGGTCGGCAGCAGGTTGTCGGTCGGGATGTCGAAGAAGCCCTGGATCTGGCCGGAGTGCATATCCATCGTCAGCACTCGGTCGGCGCCGGCTCTGGTGATCAGGTTAGCAACCAGCTTGGCCGAGATCGGGGTGCGCCCGCCGGTCTTCCGGTCCTGCCGGGCGTAGCCGTAGTAGGGCATCACCGCCGTGATCCGCCGCGCCGACGCCCGCTTCAACGCGTCGATGCAGATCAGGAGCTCCATCAGGTTGTCGTTGGCCGGGAAGCTCGTCGACTGGACCACGAACAGGTCCTCGCCGCGCACGTTCTCCTCGATGACCACGAACACCTCGTTGTCGGCGAAGCGTCGCATATTGGCCTTGGTCAGCGGCAGGTCGAGCACGCCGGCGATGTCGGCGGCGAGGCGCGGATTGGAGTTGCCGGCCAGCAGCTTCATCGTTCCGCCCTCGGAGTTCCGCCCGCCCCGGCTTCTATCAGTGCGGGCCGGTGGAGCAAGGCCCGCCGGCCGCGCTAGATGTCGCGGATGAGCGATACTTTCCAACTGCGGCGCGTTGGCGCCGACGACCTCGATCTGCTCGCCGAGATCGATCCGCGGCTGGGCAGCGATTCAGCCTACCGGGCGCACATCGGCGAACTTCTGGCGGCGGACATGAGCTGGGCGGCGGTGAACGGAGATGCTGGACTCGGGTTCGCGATCGTGACCCGACATTTCTTCGGCTTTCCGTTCGTCGACCTGCTCGAAGTGGCTGACAGCGGGCGGCGTCGCGGAATCGGTCTGACGCTGATGGCTAGGTGTGAGGCCGTCCACACCGCCGATCGCATCTTCACCTCGACCAACGAGAGCAACGACCCGATGCGGCGGCTGCTGGCCAAGGCCGCCTGGAAGGTCAGCGGGATGATCGAAGACCTCGATCCGGGCGATCCGGAACTGATCTACGTCAAGTTTCGAGCGTGATCGCCGAGAGCAGGCGGCCATAGTCGGGCTCGCCGCGATGGACCGCGCGGCGGTTGGAGAAGAACAGCGTCTCGTCGGTGAGCGTGTCGCGGCCGATCCACTCGGCGCGGGGAACGCCGGCCGCGGCGAGGCGCGAGAGCACATAGGCCGGCAAGTCGAAGAGTCGCTTCTCCGGCGTCACACCCGGCGCGAAGAACCTTGCATTGGCTGTCGCCGCAGCGAGAAACTCGGCCTCGAACTCCAGGCCCACCTCGTACGACCTCGGGCCGATGCACGGCCCGACGGCGGCGGTCATCCGCGCCCGGTCGGCGCCAAGCGAGATCATCGCCGCCACGCCGGCCTCCACGACGCCGCCGATGGCGCCGCGCCAGCCGGCATGCACCGCGGCGACCACGCGCGCCTCGGGATCGGCGATCAGTACGGGCGCACAGTCGGCCGCGAGCGCGCCGCAGACCAGCCCCGCGGTCCTGGTGGCGACGCCGTCGGCCTGAGGGCGAGGGCCGTCGAAGGGGGCCGTGACCACGACAGCCGAGTGGACTTGGTAGCAGGTGACCAGAGAGCCGCCGCCGAGCGCGGCCGCCGCCCGGGTCCGGTTCTCAGTCACCCGTTCAGCATCGTCGCCCGAGCCCACTCCGACGTTGAGGCTGGCGTAGAGACCCTCCGACGCCCCGCCTTGGCGGGTGAAGAAGGCGTGGCGAACACCGGGGAGTTCCGAGAGTAGCGGCGAAGTGAGGTAAGGCAGGTCGGCCATCAGGACGCCTCGAAGGCCGGCGGCGGCGCGCCGGTCCAGATCGCCGCGGCCTTGAAGAGCTCGCCCATCTGAGCCGGCCCGGTCAGCCGCTCGAGCTGACGACCGATGACGTCGGCGCGGTCGGGCGAGGCTCGCCGCAGCGCGGTGGCGCGGCGCTCGATGCCGAGGCGGCGGAGGAACTCAGCCTGGGTCAGGATCGCGGTCTCGGCCCCAGTCGCGCGGGCCGCCGCCATCACGAAGCGGAATTCAGCGTGCACTGTCAGGTCGGCTTCGCCCGGCGCGGCCAGCGGGCTCACCTTGGTGTGGCCAGCCAGCGCTTGCAGCGTGTCGCCGCCCGTCGTCTCTACCGTCCCATAGTCGATCAGCAACGCTGCGCCGCCCTGCGAAACGAGTCGGAGAGAGAGGTCGGCTGCGAACGAGACCTGCCACGCGGAGCGCTCGACGATCTCCTCGTTGGCGCCTGCGCCCGCTGGGGCGCTTGACGGCCTCAGGCCGAACGCGAGATCGCCATCTTCGCCCACTCCGACGACCCGTTCGGCCCACCCGGACGCGGTGCGCTGGAACTGCAGTGTCGGCAGGCAATCGAGGAATTCGTTGGCGACAAGCAGGAGCGGGGCGTCGGCCGGAAGGTCGCCGAGCGAACTCACCCAGCGCGGCGAGGCCGCCGGACCCAGCCGCTCGGCCTGTATCGCCCGGAGCGGCGCGGAAGTCTCGATCAGCCAAAGTTCGCAAGCGGCCAGAAAGTCTGGAAGCACCCGGCCGGCGCGCAAGATGTCGCTCATCAGCGTACCGTCGCCCGGGCCTGCCTCGGCCAGGATCGCCCGCGCCGGCGAACCAAGGCCGCGCCAGGTCTCCACCAGCCAGAGCCCGATCAGCTCGCCGAACATCTGCGAGACCATCGGCGCAGTGATGAAGTCGCCGCGTTCGCCGAGCGCCGGGCGCGTGGCGTAGTAGCCGTCCAGCGGATCGTGCAGGCAGCGGGCCATGAAGCTCGCCACGTCGATCGGGCCGTCCGCCGCGATCTCGGCGATCAGCCGGTCCCTCAGGCTCATGCTGCTTGCGGCGCGGGCGGCGACTGCGGCGGCTCAGCCGGGGCGACGTGAAACGCACGCCAGAGCAGCCAGCCGCCGGCCAGGATCATCGGGATCGAGAGGATCATGCCCATAGTCAGGCCGAGCGGGAAGTTCGGCATGCCGTCGTCGGGATTGCGCACGTTCTCGAGCGCGATGCGGATCGCGCCATAGCCGATCAGCCAGAGCCCCGTGACCGCGCCCGGTCGCTGCAGCCACTTGGCGTAATGCGTCGCCCAGCGCAGCAGCAGGAACAGGAACACCCCCTCCAGCGTCGCCTCGTAGAGCTGGCTGGGATGGCGGGGCGTCAGCACCTCCTCCGGACAGCCGCCGCCATTCTCGGCGGCGATGTGGCGATTGCAGAAGATCACGCCCCACGGCAGATGCGTCGGCCGGCCCCAGAGCTCGCCGTTGATGAAGTTGGCGATGCGCCCGAAGCACTGGCCGATCGGCTCGCACGCGGCCACCAGGTCGGCGACGCCGAGCAGCGAGACCCGGTTGGTCAGCGAGAAGCCGGTCATCGCCAGCGCCACGCCGATCATCGCGCCGTGGAAGCTCATGCCGCCCTTCCAGATCTCGAATATCTCGAACGGATTCTGGAACAGCTCGTGTCGCTGCTCCGGGTTCACCAGCATGTAGAAGCAGATGTAGCCGATCCGCCCGCCGAGGATCACCGCGAGCGTGATCCAGAGGATGAGGTCGTCGATTTGCACCGGGGTGATGGTGGCGGGACGCCCGCCCCAGAGCTTCTGGTTCCTGACCAGGCCGACGCAATAGCGCCAGCCCAAGAGGATGCCGGCGATGTAAGCCAGCGCGTACCAACGGATCGGCAAAGGTCCCAGCACGAACGATCCCAGATGGATCGCGGGGATCTGCACCGCTGTCGGGTCGAAGTCTGGAAATTGCAGGGCCAAACTCAGCTCACTCTTCGCGCCAGCGACTCCACGTCGCGACCCCTACCTGACAAGTCCTTCGCTTTCACGCGCCCTTTCCCATATAGGGGGCGGATGCAGAGCCAAAATCCGATTTTGGATGAGTTGGCCAAGGCGGCGAGCGCCGCGGTTGGTGTCGCTCAAGCCGCCGGCGAAGAGGCGAGAGCCGTCTTCCGCTCAGGCGTCGACCGCATGGCGACCGACATGGATTTGATCCGCCGCGATGAGTTCGAGGCGCTCAAAGCCGAGGTCGCGGCCCTGCGCGCCGAGCTCGCCAGCCTGACCCACCCGGTGGAAAGCTAGGCCGGGATTTGTTCGCGCCACGCAAGAAGCGGCTTGAGACGGCAAGCCCGAAGCAGCTTAGGCTCCATTTCCGGCGTCGGCGCTCCGCTCGCGCCTGGACGCCTTGACCCCGAGGTCCCATGGACACCCCCCACCCGGAAGAAGACGACGTTCTGATCGCCCTCGACCCTCTGGACGTGGTCGAACGCGTGCTGACGGCCGAGAATCTGAGCTTCGACCGCACCGAAGACGGCGACCTGGCGTTCACCCTGGCCGGCGACTGGAAGGACTACGAGCTGTGGTTCGCCTGGCGCCCCGAGGCTGACTGCCTGCAGCTGTGCCTCTCGATCGACCGCACCGTGGCCAAAGAACAACGCAGTTCGGCCTGCGAGCTGGCTAACCTGGTCAACCAGCGCGTCTGGGTCGGACACTTCGAAGTCTGGAGCGACGACGGCGAGGTGGTGTTCCGCCACGCCATGGCGCTGCCGGAAGGCGAACGCCCGACCCTGGCCCAGGCCGCCTCGATGATCGACGCAGCGATGGAAGCGGCCGACCGGTTCTATCCGGCGTTCGACTTCCTGCTCTCGGCCAACAAGTCGCCGGACGAGGCGATCGCGTCCTGCATGTTCGAGACCGTCGGCTCCGCTTGAACCTGAGCGAAGCCGCGATGACGCCGATCCTAGTCATCGGGGGCGCTGGACGCATGGGTTCGGCGATGATCGCCGGGTGGTTGCGGGCAGGCGCGTTCAAGCGCGAAGACATCCTGGTGCGCGATCCGTCGCCAGGCCCCGAAGCGCTGAAATCCGGGGTCAATTTCAACCCGACCGGCGCCGAGCAAGCCAGCGCAAAGACGATCGTCTTGGTGGTGAAGCCGCAGATCTGGAGCGTCGCGGCCGGCGAGACACAACACGATCTCGCCCCCGACGCCGTGGTCGTCTCGATCGCCGCAGGTGTCGCCGCGGCCGATATCGCAACGGCTTTCAACGGCCGCAGGGTCGCCCGTGTCATGCCAACCACCGCTGTCGCGATCTGTCGCGGGCCCGCCAGCGTCTATGCCGCCGATCCGGTCGCCCGCCAACGAGCTCACGCCCTGTTCGATCCGGTCAGCACGGTGGTCGACCTGACCGACGAGGATCAGATGCACGCAGCGACCGCGGTCTCAGGCTCGGCCCCGGCCTATCTCTACGCCTTCGTCGAAGCGCTGGAAGCCGCGGGCGCCGGCCTGGGCCTGGCGCCACACGCCGCCCGCGATCTCGCCCGCGCCACCATCTCAGGCGCCGCAGCGCTGATGGCCGACAGCGGCGCCGACCCCGCCGAGCTGCGCCGTCAGGTCACCTCCCCCGGCGGCACCACCGAAGCGGCGCTGAGGGTGCTCATGGGCGACGGTGGTCTGGAGCCGCTGTTGAGATCGGCAGCCAAAGCTGCCAGCGAGCGCTCACGAGATCTCGGCAAGTAGCGTCAAACACCCGCTCTTCCCCGCGGAAGCGGGGACCCAGGCTTTTTCTGCAATCCGCCATACCCCTTCGATAAAACGCCGGGGCCCCCGCTTTCGCGGGGGAGAGCGGATGGTTAGGGTCGCACGATGGCCGAGAGCTCCGACATTCTAACCACCGCGATAGACGCCGCCCTCGCGCTGGCCGCCGAGCGGCCGTGGCGGGCGGTGTCGTTGCGCGACATCGCCGAGCGGGCCGAGGTCGACTTCGCGGGTCTTTACGCCGAAGCGCCGTCCAAACCGCTGCTGGTGCTGGCCCTCAGTCGCAAGCTCGACCGCGCCGCGCTCGCCACCGCCGCCACGGCGTCCGACGACGTGCATGACCGGCTCTTCGATGCGGCCATGGCGCGGATCGAGGCGATGCAGGCGCACCGCGAAGCGCTGACATCGATGGCCAAGGGCGAGGGCCAGATCGCGATCGCCATCCACCTGCCGCTGACCGCGCGGGCGATCCTGGAAGCGGCGGGGGTCACCTCGAGCCCGCCCCGTCTCGCCGCCATGACCTTGGTCTGGGGCCGCGTGGTCCAGGTTTGGCGTGACGACGAAGGCGCGCTCAACCGCACCATGGCCGAGATCGACAAGCGGCTGAAGCAGATGCGCGAGCGACTGAAGCGGATCGGCGCCGGCTTCTAAGTCGCCAGCCCCGCAACCCTGTGCCAAGATCGCGGTCGCTCGCACCGGGGGGAAGCGGATGATCAGGACACTGTGGATCGGGCTGGCGACGGCCGTCTCGCTGGTGTTTGCGGCCGGCGCTCAGGCCAAGACATCGCTGTTCACGGACGATGCGCCGCTGAAGATGGTGATCACCGCGCCGTTCCCGGCGCTGGCCCACGCCGCGCCGACCAGCAAGAACCCCTATCCAGCCAGCCTCATCGTCACCGACGGCGCGAACGCGCCCGAGACGTTGCCGATCACGCTGCACGCCAGGGGCCTGACCCGGCGCACCGACTTCTGCAGCTTCCCGCCGTTGTCGCTGGGCTTCGACAAGGAGACGCGCCACGGGACGATCTTCCAGGGCCAGCACAAGCTGAAACTGGTGACCTACTGCAAGCTGGGCGCGGATTACGAGCAGCGCGTCGTGCTCGAGTACCTGGCCTACAAGATGTACAACCTGATCACCCCGATGAGCTTCCGGGCCCGGGCGGCTGAGGTCACCTACCGCACCAGCCCCACCGACGCCGGCGTCACCCGGTTCGGCTTCCTGATCGAGGACATCAGTGACGTCGCCGCCCGCAACGACCGCGGGGAGCTGAAGGCTGCGGCGCACCAGCTGACGCCGGCGAGGCTCGACGCCCACGCAGCGGGTGAGGCGACCCTGTTCGAATTCCTGATCGGCAACCTCGACTGGGAGCTGCTGGCGTCGACCCCCGGCACCGACTGCTGCCACAACGGTCGCCTGATCGCCGCGCCCAAGGCCAATGCCGCGAGCGCCACGGACGTCGTGCCAGTGCCCTACGACTACGATTTCTCCGGCCTTGTGGATTCGCCCTATGCGGGCCCGCCGGAAGGCATCCCGGTGAGCCGCGTCACCGACCGCTACTACCGCGGCTACTGCGTGAGCAAATCGCTGATGCCGGGCGTCATCGACGAGTACCGGACACACCGCGCGGACATGGCGGCGCTGATCGCCAACGAGCCGCACCTTACCGGGTCTTATCGCAGCAAGGCCGGCCGCTTCGTCGACAGCTTCTTCGCCTTGCTGGACGATCCGCAGCGGGTCCAGCGCGAGATCGTCAACCACTGCCGCTAATGCGCTCCAGCCGGGCTGGCTGACGGCGCGGTCGGGGCGGCAGGATCGTCCTGCTTGGCCGAGCACTGCGCCGGGATCACGCCGCCAGGGTAGGCCGCCGCATTCAAGGCCGCGATCTGAGCCAGATAGGCGGTGCGGCCCGCGCCGTTGACGCCGAGGGGCAACGTCTTGCCACGGAACACCGTGGTCAGTTTGTCCCCCTCCTTGATCAGGAAGGCGTGCGGGTCGATGCAGCCGGGCGCGACCGCGATGTCGGTGAGCAGCACGCCGCCGTCGAAACGGGCGTTGACCATCGGATACTGTTTGGTGTGGCCGATCACGATGTGGCGGACCTTGAAGTGCGCCAGGAGCGCGGCGACGTTGACGCCCTCGGTCGTCTCGTCGTTCTGAGCCAGGCCGCGGTACCAGAGTGGGCCCTGTTCGTTCCACAGGATGTCGTGCGGGCCGCCGGCGACCTCGGGCTGGTGCTTCAGCGCCGCGATCACCGCCTTGTTCATCACATCGACGTCGTAGCCCGCGAACTCAGGGCCGAGGCCGCCGTGCAGATAGAGCGTGTCGTCGATGCGGATGATGGCGAAGTGGGTCAGCACCCACTGGCCGTAGATCCCCTCCGTCGACCAGAAGAACGTGTGCTCGACCCAGCCCAGCGGATGCTCCACGTCGAACTGGGCGCGGTAGGCGGCGTCGAAGGTCGGCACGCCCGCAGCCGGCGGGTGCGCCTTCAGGTAGGCGACGACAGCAGCGTAGTAGGCGTCGCGGCGGGCGGCGGAGTTGCGGTCGGTGAAGGCGGCGAACTCGCCGGGTGTGGTGTAGCGCAGGTCGCCTTCCATGTTCATCGCTTCGTGGTTGCCGATCAGCGCGTGGACAAACCCGCCGGCGCGGCGCGCCTGCGGTTCGAGCTTGATCAGCAGATCCAGGATCTTGCGCGTATCCGGCGCCCGGTCTGGCACGTCGCCCACCTGGACCAGGTGAGTCTTGCCGCCGCTCCAGTTGTCATGGCGGTCGATCAGTCCGGCCTCGGTCAGCATGTCGTGGAACTTGCCGTAGTCGCCGTGCAGGTCACCGAACACGACCACCTTGGCGACGTGATCCCACGACGACTGGGCCAAAGCCGGCGTTGCGAAGCAGAGCGCCAGTCCGGCGAGCAAGGCGGCGAGCCCCCTAAGGCGTGACACGGGCATACCTCGTCATCAAAGCATCGGCGTCGCCGCCCTCGTCGGCGATCACCAGGGCGCCATCGGGCAGGATGGTCGCGCCCTCCGGCTGGCGGTGGCCTTCGCCCAGCGTGCGCGCAGCCAGCAGCGAGCCTTCGGAGTCAAGCTCGACCATGGCGTTCTCCCGCGACGCCAGGATCACCAGCCGGCCGGTCTCTGGGTCGATCTCCAGCGACGAAGGATGGAAGGTACGTGCGCCTACCGCCTCGGCGAGCGGATACATCGGGATGGTCAGCCACGGCCGAGCGGATTGCTCCGGGTTCCAAGGCGCCCAGGCGTAGAGCGCCACCGCGCCCTGCAGCGCCGCGGTGTAGTTGGTCTTGCAGGCGATGATCACCTTCTCTTCGGCCTGCAGGAACGCCAGTCCCTCGATCTCGCCGATATGGCGCAGCCCGATGTCGTAGACCTCGAAGTCGACGAACCCCCGATCCTCGCCTTCCCGGAAGGTGTAGAGCCTGCCCTTGCTGGTCGAGAGATAGAACACGCCATCCCCGCCGATGGCCACGCCCTCGAAGTCGCCGGTCACCGCCGGCCGCCCGACCGAGAATTTCTTCACCACCTCGCCGCGCTCGATATCGAGTTCGCAGATCACCGCGACCTCGTCGTCGTGCCCCATCACCCGGCCGTCGGGGGTCAGCGCCAGGCCGGAGACCTCGTTGAGGAACCCAGGCAGCCGCCATCGCAAGTCGGGTTTGGCGGAGAAGAGCGAGTCGCCAACGGCAATCAAATGCGACTGCAACGGATCGTCCTGAAGGCGCGTCGGCGCGCGCGGTGTTCGCGCCACAGTGCATGGCGGCGCAGCTGAACTCAAGCTGACGATCGGTCCTTGACGGTCAAGGTCCGCACCCTGACTTGCAAACTGGAGCGGCCGCGTTCAGCCTGGGCGCCGGGTGGGGGAGTAAGACGATGGTGCTGGAGTTCGCGCACCTGCTTGGTCAGGCGGCGGCGCAGGGGACAGGGTTGTTCGACGGGTCGCAGAACGGCCCGTTGGATGCGGCGGGTTGGGCTGGGTTCCTCAATACCCACTTCATGCTCAACTCGCTGGGCGCGTTCGTGCTGGCCACGGTGCTGGGCGCGCTGATCGGCTTCCATCCGATGACGCCGCGCACGGTCGACACCCTGACCGAGGTCGAGATGCCCAAGGTGTACATCATGTACGCCTTCGTCAGCGCCGTGATCGGGGTGACGGTGCGCGAGTTCGGCATGGTCATCGGCGTCGTCGTCTTCGGCATCGGCGGCCTGATCCGCTTTCGCACCGACACCGGCTCGACCAGAGACACCGGCCGGCTGATCGCCGTCACCCTAACCGGCCTGATCGCCGGCCTCGGCCTGCCGCACCTGGCGGTGATCACCGCGGTGTTCGAGTTCGTCCTGATCTGGGTGTTCGACTCGCGGCCCGCCTGCCGGGTGCGGATCGAGCAGATGCCGCACGAACGCCTCGCCGACTCTGCCAACGCCTACCGCGGCGCGCTCGAGGGTCGTGGCTGCAGGATCATCTCGGAGCGCCGGTCATTCGTGAAGAACCGGGTCGACTTCGTCTTCCGCCTTCCCCGCACCGGCAGTCGCGACACCCTGCACACGGCCCTACTCTCGGTGCCGATGGAACTCCACGGCGAGATCGACTGGGAGATCGAGTAGACTGAGGCGCTGCCGACACCGGCGAGGGATCGTCAGCGACTTAACGCGCAAATGACACGCCGTGCCGCTCGGCCCACGTTCGAAACACCTCTCGACCGGAGGCTCCCATTCCGGCGGCTACCTCCCGCGCAACGTCGGAGATCAGCGTGGCGCTGAGCCGATCCCGATAGGCCGCTTCCGCCGCCGCGAAGGCGCACGTGATCGGACAGGGAACGCCACGAGGGGAATAGCCGGCACAAGGGCCTTTGCGGCGGATGTCCTGGCACCGGAAGCTGGGTTCCGACCCTGAGATGGCGGCCTGAATATCCCACAGCGTGACCTTCGAGGCCGGGCGCGCCAGAGCATAGCCGCCTTGCGCGCCGCGGACGGCGGTCACGATGCCGGCCTTGGAGAGCGCCTGCAGGTGCTTGGCCATGTAGGCCGGCGGCAGCTCGTGGAAGGACGCCAACGCGGCGGCGTTCAGCCCCTGGCCAGCCGGCAACCCCGCCAGCACCGCGCAGGCGTGCGCCGCCCATTCGACTCCCTCGGCGATTTTCATTGCGGATAGATAGCATCCGAATTAAACGGATACAAATTGTCCGAATTGGGAGATTGACGATGAAGGTTCAAGTGGTGGTGGTCGGCGGCGGCATCGCGGGACTGGTGGCCGCGGCGGATCTCGCGCGCAGCGGGATGAAGCCGGTGCTTCTGGAATCCGCGCTGCAGCTTGGCGGGCGGGCCCAGACCAACGTCACCGATGGCTTTTGTTTCAATCAGGGAGCGCACGCTCTGTACCTCGCGGCAGAGTTCAAGGCAGCGCTCGACGACTTCGGCGTCAAGGTCAGCGGCGGGAAAGCCGACGTTGCCAACGGCCTGGCGCTTTGGGGCGATGACGTCCATGGATGGCCGATCAGACCAGCCGCCGACGCCGCGCCCCCGCTCGATCCCGCGGATCGGAGCGCGCTTCGCGCACAGCTGAGGCGGATCGGACAGGGCGACTACGACGGGCGTGGTCAGCCGCTGCGAGCGATCACGGCTGTGCTGCCGCCGCGAGTCCGAAGTGTGATCGAGGCCCTCGTTCGCGTGACAAGCTATGCGCATGCGCCCGACCTGATCGACGCTGGAGCGGCCTTCGACCAGCTGCGGCTGGCCTTTGACGGCGCGTTCTATGTCGATGGAGGCTGGGGCGGCCTCGTCGAGGGACTGGCCGCGGCCGCTCGCAGCGGCGGCGCCGAGCTGCGGACCGAGGCCAGCGTTTCGGCCGTCGTGCGCGAAGAGTTCGGCTGGCGCGTGGACATCTTTGGCGAGCCCTCGATCGTCTGCGACGCCGTCATATTGGCGGTTCCCCCATCAGACGCGGCCCAGATCGCAGTCTCATCGAAAGCCCTAGCCGCCATATCGTCGGAACTTCGTCCAGCGCGGACGATGGGCCTCGACCTCGGCCTCTCACCGGGCGTTCGTCCGCGCGCCAGCTTCGCCCTCGGCATGACCGCGCCAACCTATATGTCGACCCCTTCAGCCGTCGCAGACCTAGCCCCGGAGGGCGCGGTGCTGGCCCACCTGGTGCGCTATCTGGCGCCGGAAGAGACCCCGAACGCCGGGGCTATCTCTGAGCTCGAGCGTCTTGCGGACGATCTCTTGCCTAGGTGGCGATCGCATGAAACGCGCCGCCAGCGTCTGGTAGGCATCACGGTCAGCCACGACATTCCTCGATGGCAAACCCGTGGCCGCCGCGCCGGCGCGCCAGTCGCCGACGCGCCAGGGCTCTTCCTGGCCGGAGATTGGATAGGCGACCATGGGATGCTGGCGGACGCCGCGGCGGCTAGCGCCCGAATCGCGGCGGCGCAGGTGCGGACATTCCTTTCCAAGGTTTCTGCGGTTCCGGCGAACTGACGCGGCTGCCGTCGCAAGCAACTCGAAAGGAACCGCCGTGAAAATCGGAATTGCCGACACGACATTCGCCCGCGTCGACATGGGCGGTGTCGCCGAACGCTTCATCGCGCAGCACCCGCTCGGCGGTCGCGCGGTTGCGGTGCTCCGCTACACCGTGCCGGGGTTCAAGGACCTGGCGCCGGAGGTGAAACGTCTGCTCACCGACGACGGCTGTGACATCGCACTGGCCCTCGGTTGGGCTGGCGGCGAGGCGATCGACGAGCGCTCCGCGATGATCGCCGACGCCGGATTGATGTTGGTCAAGGTCTTGACCGGCAAGCACGTCCTCGCGGCGTTCGTCCACGTGGAAGAGTCCCGCGACGATGAGGAGAAGTTGGCCTCGATCTGCATGAACCGAGTGGAGGGTCACGCGGAACATGCGCTGATGCTGCTGCACGACCGCGCGGCGCTCAACACGCTCGCTGGCAGCGGCCGTCGCCAGGGCGAAGAGAACGTCGGCGCGATCCTGAGCGCTCTCTGATGACGGCGCGCTCGGCGATGGCTGTCGCGTTCCGCACCTTTGGGCCGAGTCGCGACGGCCGGCACGACCGATGAGCCGCGGCCCTCGACCCGCGTTCGGCTTCATTTTCACCTCCGTGTTGATGAGCGCTGTGTCCAGCGGCCTGATCTTCCCTGTCCTGCCCAATCTGATCCGTTCGTTCTTCGGCGCGGTCAGCGCCGCGACAACGGCGGCAGCGGCGGAATGGCAGTTCGTCTTCGGGGTCTGCTGGGGCGCGATGCAATTCGTCGCCGGCCCGGTTCTCGGCATGCTCTCGGATCGGTTCGGGCGACGGCCGGTGCTGCTGATCTCCCTCTTGGGGCTGTCGCTGGACCTCCTGGTGATGACCTTCGCGCCCAGCCTCACCTGGTTGCTGGTAGGTCGTGTGCTGAGCGGCCTGACGTCGGCCAATTTCGCCACCGCCAGCGCCTATGTGGCCGATATCAGCCCACCGGATCAGCGAGCGAAGAACTTCGGCTGGATCAGCGCCGGCCTTAGCGCCGGCTTCTTGGTGGGCCCGGCGGCTGCCGGGGTGCTGGCGACGCAGGCTGTCCGCCTCGGGACGTTCGCGCTCGATCCGCTGCGGACGCCGTTCCTGGTCGTCGCCGCCCTTTGCGCGGCGAACTGGATATACGGCCTCGTGGCGCTGCCGGAGTCGCTGGCCCCGGCGCGCCGGATGAAGGCGTTCGACTGGGCGCGCGCCAACCCGGCCGGAAGTTTCTCACTCATCACCGCGCACCGCGAGCTGGCGCTTCTCGCGGCTATCAACTTCCTCACCCAGATCGCGATGTTGGTGATGCCCGCCGTCTTCGTGCTCTACGCCACGCTGCGGTATCACTGGAGCCTCGGCTTCCTGGGCGTGACCATCGCCCTGGTCGCGGTGGTGCAAATCTTGGTGCAGTGGATCGTCGTTGGGCCGGTGGTGAGACACTTCGGCGAGCGCACGGCGATGATCGCGGGTTACGGCGCCCTGATCGCCGGGTTCACGGTTCTCGGACTATCGGCGAACGGTTCGACGTTTTTCATCGCCATGCCGATATTCGAACTCGGCGGCGGCATCGCCTCGCCCAGCCTGCAGGGGCTGATGTCACGGTGCGTCCCGGCCTCGGAGCAAGGGCGTCTTCAGGGCGCCGTCCAGGCGAGCGGCGGCGTCGCCGCCATCGTGGCGCCGGCCGTGTTCCCCCTCTCCTTCGCCTGGGCGCTTCGTCGCCTGCCCGCCCTGCCTGGCCTACCGATCGTGATCTCGGCCGGACTGATGGCCCTCGCCCTGGCGATGACGCTGATATCTGGCCGCCAAGGGGCGAGCGCAAAGCCGACGCCATGAGCCGGGTCGCACCCGGACCCGGTCAGCACCCAGCGTCCCAACCTACCCAGGCAGCCGCACCACCGCCCGCAGCCCCCCCAACGGCGAACGATCGAGCGTGACTTCGCCGCCGTGGCCGCGGGCGACGTCGCGGGCGATGGCGAGGCCGAGGCCGACGCCTTTTTCGTTCTGGTTGCGCGCCTCGTCGAGGCGACCGAACGGGGTGAACGCCTCCTCGAAGCGTTCGGGCGGAATGCCGGGGCCGTCGTCGTCGATGGTGATCTCGACCCCGCCGGCGGGCGTCGCATGGGCCGCCACTTCGACGTGTTCGCCGTGGGCCGCCGCGTTCATCACCAGGTTGGAGAGCGCGCGCTTGATCGCGTTCGGCCGCACGGTGGCGGCGAGCCCGCGGTCGGCGTCGACCCGGACTTCGGCGCCGGCGCGCACAGCGCCTTCGCTCACTTCGCCGAGCAGCGGCCCCACCTCGATCCGTTCCAGCGCCTCGCCGCCTTCGCCCCTGGCGAACGCGAGGTATTCGTCGATCATGTGCTCCATCTCGGCGAGATCGCGCTTCATCGCCTCGACACGAGCGCCGGGCTCGGCCAGGGCCAGCTCCAGCTTCAGCCGGGTGAGCGGCGTGCGCAGATCGTGGCTGACCGAAGCCAAGAGCGTGGTGCGTTGGTCTACGTAGCGCTGGATGCGGTTCTTCATCGCCAGGAACGCCTGGGCCGCCTGCCGCACCTCCTTCGCCCCATAGGGCTTGAAGTCGATCTCTGCGCCCTTACCGAACGCCTCGGCGGCGGCGGCCAGCCGCTCGATCGCCCGCACCTGGTTGCGGGTGAAGAGCACGGAAACGGTCATGAACAAGATCGTGGCCAGAGTCAGGTAGAAGATGAAGCTGTAGGCCTGGGTGGCGAAGGCCCGGTCACGCGGGGCGATGATCCGCAGCACCCCATCCTTCACCTTCACCCGGATGTCGACGTAGGCGGGATAGCGGGTGGTGTCGAACCAGAACGGCGCGTCGATCCGGTCGGTCAGCGCCCGCTCCATCGCCTTGTCGATGCCGAAGAGCGCGGAGTGGCGCACGGTCGGCAGCTTGCCGCTGGGCTGGTAGATGATCGAGAGATCGAGCGACTGCTCGGCGCGGTCGGAAAGGCGCTTCAGCGCCGCCGGCGACGGGTCGTCGTGATAGTCCTGCAGGATCCAGGCGACGTCGCCGGCCAGCCCCTCGGTGAGGTGGCCGTTCACCCGCTGCCAGTAGGCGTCGAAGAAGAAGAACGTGATCACCACCTGCATGATCACGATCGGCACGACGATGATCAGCCAGCTGCGCCCCATCAGCGAGGTTGGCGCCCTGCGCTTGAGAATGCGCTGGAAGGTAGGCGTGTTCAGCCGCATGGGGGCCGAATCATGAGTCCGGCGCCAGCATGTAGCCGACGCCGCGCACCGTCTGCAGGTAGCGCGGGTTCTTCGGGTCGTCCTCGATCTTGCGACGAAGACGGGTGACCTGGATGTCGACGGCGCGACCGGCCGCCTCCGCGGTCTGGCGGGCGAGTTCGAAGCGGTCGACCGGCGCGTTGGCGGCGACGGCGAGCTGGCGCAGCAGCTGCGCCTCGCCCTCCGTCAGCCGGATCGGATCGTCGCCGCGCCAAAGTTCGCCCCGTGCGGGGTCGAAGCTGCAGCGGCCGAGCCGCAGCCGCTCGCCGGCGCTCGTTCGCGGCGCCGAACGGCGCAGGATCGCCTCAATCCGCAGCACCAACTCCTGCGGCTCGAACGGCTTGGCCAGATAGTCGTCAGCGCCCAGCGCCAGTCCCGCGATGCGATCATCGGGCAGACCGCGGGCGGTGAGGATCAGAATCGGCGTGCGGCCGGCGTCGCCTGGCTTGCCGCGCAGCCACCGGGCGAAGGCGAAGCCATCCTCACCGGGCATCATCACGTCGAGCACCAGGAGGTCGAACGAGAGCTGTTCGACGACCTTTCGCGCGGCGGCGGCGTCGGGCGCGGTGGAGACCCGGAAGCCGGCGCGGACCAGGTATTCCTTGATCAATTCGCGGATGCGGTCGTCGTCGTCGACCACCAGCAGATGCCGCACTTCGGCCGGCGCGCTCACTGGCCCTGCCGCCTTCAGCACGCAGCTATTTCGCGGGCCATTCCGCCCGCCATTTCGTTTGACGATCCACGCCCGCCTGAGTCTATGGTCCGGCCCGCATCGAGAGGAGGCGGCAGGACCAATGTCACTCGTGCCCATGGACGACCGCGATGGATGGATCTGGCTGGACGGCCAGTTCACGCCCTGGCGTGAGGCCAAGGTGCACGTATTGACCCACGGCCTGCACTACGCCTCCGCCGTTTTCGAGGGCGAGCGGATGTATGGCGGCGAGATCTTCAAGCTGACCGAGCATACGCAGCGTCTCTTCAAGTCGGCGGAAATCCTCGACTTTTCGATCCCGTTCACGGTGGCCCAGATCGATGAGGCGTGCAAGGCGACCTGCGCCAGGAACGGCCTCGACGACTGCTACGTCAGGCCGATCGCCTGGCGTGGTTCGGAGCAAATGGGCGTCTCGGCGCAATCGAGCAAGATTCACGTGGCGATCGCAGCCTGGGAATGGCCCAGCTACTTCAAGCCGGAAGAGAAGGCCAAGGGCATCCGCCTGACCTGGGGCAAGTACAAGCGCCCTTCGCCGGAGACGGCGCCGACCGCCTCGAAGGCCGCCGGCCTCTACATGATCTGCACCCTCTCCAAGCACGCCGCCGAGCGCGACGGGTTCGCCGACGCGATGATGCTGGACTGGCGCGGCTATGTGGCCGAGGCGACCGGGGCGAACGTGTTCTTCGTCAAGGACGGCGTCATCCACACGCCGACCCCGGACTGCTTCCTGGACGGCATCACCCGCCGCTCGGCGATGGCGCTGGCCCGGCAGAAGGGCCTCGAGATCGTCGAGCGGCACATCAAGCCGGAAGAGCTCGCGGACTTCACCGAGTGCTTCATCACCGGCACTGCCGCCGAGGTCACCCCGGTGGCGCAGATCGGCGACTACCGTTTCACCCCTGGCAATATCTCGCTCTCGCTGATGGAAGACTTCTCGCGGCTGGTAAGGCGCGAACTGCAGCCGGCGTGATCTGGCGACCAGGGCGCCTCGCCAAGAGCCCTGGAGGGGCGCTAGAGCCCGCGGCCGGGCCGCTCGGCTAGGGTACTATAGGTAACGACACAAACCCGCGTGTGGGCTCCCTATGGGCCATAGCGTCGATTTCGAGAAAACGGGGGAACCCCTGGCGTTGCCCGGAGCGATCCTTGGCGCAAATGCTCTACGGCGACAGTCGATAGCCGCCGGCTTCGGTGATCAGGATCTTGGGGCCGGTGGGGTCGGGCTCGATCTTCTGACGCAGGCGGTAGACGTGGGTTTCCAGCGTGTGGGTGGTGACGCCGGCGTTGTAGCCCCACACCTCGGTCAGCAGCTCTTCGCGCGAGATGACCTTGCCGCCGGCGCGGTAGAGGTACTTCAGGATGTTGGTTTCCTTGTCGGTGAGCCGCACCTTCCGCCCCTTGGGGTCGATCAAGACCTTGCCAGCCGGGCGGAACTCGTAGGGCCCGATCTTGAAGACCGCGTCTTCCGACTGCTCGTGGCTGCGCAGCTGAGCGCGAATGTGGGCCAGCAGCACGTTGAACTTGAACGGCTTGGTCACATAGGCGTTCGCTCCCGACTCCAGGCCGAGGATGGTGTCGCTGTCGCCCGACGCCGCGGTGAGCATGATCACTGGCGACGAGACGCCGCCCGCCCGCATCTGCTTCAGCGCCTCGCGGCCGTCCATGTCGGGCAGGTCGACGTCGAGCAGGATCAGATCCGGCCGCGCCTCCTTGGCCATGCGCAGGCCATCGGTCGCCGTCGGCGCATCGCTCGCCGTGAACTCCTCGTGGAGTTCAAGCTGTTCGCAGAGCAGGCTGCGGAGGTCGGTGTCGTCGTCGACGACGAGGATAGTCTTTGCGCGCGCCATTCACCTACAGCATGCACTGACGCCCCCGGATGAGCTAGTGCCTTGGCCACCAGGGATTTTCAATGACCTTGATTGCGCCAAGCCGGTCACCGGCCCCTCCACCCCTTCGGGGTCCCACTCCCCTGCCTTCGCAGGGGAGGATATCGAAGCTGCGCCACCTTTATCTTCCCCCAACGGGGGAGGTGGACTGCGGAGCGGCGGAGGGGCCAGCGGCAGCTTCGAACGACGAGCTACCTCGCCCCGAACAGCGCCGTGCCGACGCGGACGGAGGTTGCGCCGAAGCGGATCGCGGTTTCGAAGTCGGCGCTCATGCCCATGGAGAGCTGGCTGAGCCCGTTGCGGGCGGCGATCTTGGCGGTGAGCGCGAAGTGAGGGCCAGGCGGCTCGTCGTGCGGCGGGATGCACATCAGGCCCTCGAGTTCGAGTCCGAACTCGCCCCGGCAGCGGGCGATGAAGGCGTCGGCGGCCGGCGGCGCGACACCGGCCTTCTGTGGCTCCTCGCCGGTGTTGATTTCGACGTAGAGCCGGGGCTGGCGGCCGAGGCGTTGGGCTTCGCGGGCCAGGGTCTCCGCCAGCTTCCCACGATCGAGCGTCTCGATGACGTCGAAGAAGGCGAAGGCTTCGCGCGCCTTGTTGGTCTGCAATGGGCCGATCAGGCACAGCTCGACGCCCGCCCGTCGTTCGCTCCAACGGCCGATCGCCTCCTGCACCCGGTTCTCGCCGAAAACGCGCTGGCCGGCGGCGAGCACCGAGGCGACACGCTCCTCCGGCTGAGTCTTGGAGACAGCGGTCAGGCCGACGTCGGCGGGATCACGGCCAGCGGCCCGCGCCGCCGCAGCGATGCGCGCCAGGATCGCTTCGCGCGCCGCGGCGGCGTCGAAGGCGGCCTCAGTTGGTGAGCGGACGTCGGTCACGATCGGCGGAAGACCTCTGGCGGTGGGCGCGGACGCTAAAGCCGGCGCGGGCCCGGGGGAAGACCTTGCCGCGTCTCTTCTTTTTCACCGACCCGGTGCGGACGCCCGATCCGCTCGCCGTCATCGCCCGTCTGCCGCGCGGCGCCGGCGTCGTCTACCGCGCCTTTGGCGATCCAGACGCGATTTGCACGGGCCGGCGCTTGGTCCGCTTGGCGCACAGCCGGGGCGTCATCGTCCTCGCCGGCGCCGACGCCACGCTTGCCGCGAGGATCAGGGCCGATGGCGTGCATCTGCCGGAGCGAGCGGCAGACGCCTCTGTAGGGCTGCGCCGGGTGCGGCCTGACTGGATCGTGACGGCCGCGGCTCACAGCGAGCCTGCGATCGTCCGAGCGCGGAGCGCGGGCGTCGATGCGGTGTTTGTCTCGGCCGTGTTCGCCAGCGGCAGCGCCTCGGCGGGCCGGCCGGTGGGGGCGCTGCGATTCGCGGGGATGGTGAGCCGCGCCGGATTGCCGGTCTATGCGTTGGGCGGTCTTAGCGGCGCGACGGCGCGACAACTCGCACGAACGCGGACAGCAGGGTTCGCGGCGGTCGAAGCGCTGCTCTAACGGGCGGCTAGAACTTGAAGGTGGTTTCCAGGCGCACCCGCGGAGACGGACCGTCGGTGGTCAGCTTGCGGCCGTCCGGGGTCTGTTCTTCGCCGAGCGAGACGCCGACGCCCGTGCGTACGCCTGGGGCGACGCCGTAGTTCACCCCGATCCGCGCGTCGCGCCACTGCACGTCGCGGTCACCGGGCTGCGCCATGTCGAGGTTGACACCCCAACGGCCAGTCTTGGTATTCCACTGCAGCGACTTATGCGGCGGTTGCGGGCCGATCTGGTTCGTCTGCGGCGTGAAGTCGTCGTGCTGCGAGAAGAGGTCAGCGGCGGTGCCGGCATGCGCAGACACAGCTGCGCTCGCCATCGCGAACGCGGCGGCAATCGCCATCGCCAGCCCTGTTGGCCGCAAAGCCACTCGGAAATCGCCCCTTCCACGCATGCAGGACACAGTACGCCTGCTTTCTACAACTTTGATTACGGTCCACTCTTATTTGAGGTCAAGCCGCACTCGCCGCCAGAGTTCCTTAACGGCGCATTGTGACGCAGGTATGTGGCCAAGCCGCCACGTGATTCCTGTTTGGCGGCGCCCTGACGATGTTATAGACGCGTTTCACGGGGCGCGCTGGCGCAGTGCGACCGCTGGGTCGCCAACGCATTGGAGTACGGAACGAATGCCCTTTAAGAATGGGTCCATGGCGCGCGCCGCCCTGGTCGGACTGGCCGCTGTCGGCTTCTCCGGCCTCGCCGGATGCCTGCACCCAAGCCCGTCACAGCATGTCGCGGTCGCCCCCAATGCGATCGGCGTCAACAGCTACCTCTGGCGCGCCACCCTGGACACCCTCGCGTTCATGCCGCTGGCGTCAGCCGACCCCTACGGCGGCGTGATCATCACCGACTGGTACGTCAATCCGGAGAAGCCGGACGAGCGCTTCAAGTGCACCGTCTACATACTCGACACCCGTCTGCGCGGCGATGCGTTGAAGGTCACGGTGTTCAAGGAGGTCAGCAACGGGCAAGGCGGCTGGGTGTCGTCGCAGGCAGCGGACCAGACAGCGATCGACGTCGAGAACTCGATCCTGACCCGGGCGCGGCAGCTCAGAGTTTCCAACTTGAAGGGCTGAAGCGACCCATTCGTTGCGGCGACGGCGCTTTGGCGCTATATTCCGTCCATGATCGTCGCGCATTCACGCACAATTCTTCTTCGCCCAGGGCTTAGCCGCCCCCGGGCTTAGAGGCCGCGCGACTTTCTTCCTTCGCGGGCCGGGCTCGGGGGTTTCGTCCACTTCCCCCTAGACCTGCAGACCCTGGCGAAGGAATAAGACCGCCATGCCGCGTTACAATCCGAAAGAGGTGGAGCCCAAGTGGCGCGCCGCCTGGGCCGAGGCTCAGGTTTTCCGCGCCGAGACCGGCTCGGCGAAGCCCAAATACTACGTGATGGAGATGTTCCCCTATCCCTCGGGGCGTCTGCACGTAGGCCACGCCCGCAACTATTCGATGGGCGACGTGGTGGCCCGCTTCAAGCGCGCACAGGGCTTCAACGTGCTGCATCCGATGGGCTGGGACGCCTTCGGCCTGCCGGCTGAGAACGCCGCCGCCGAGCGCGGCGTCGACCCGTCCGCCTGGACCCACGACAACATCGACGTCATGCGCCAGGAACTGCAGCGCCTGGGCGTCTCGATCGACTGGTCGCGCGAGTTCGCCACCTGCGATCCGGGCTACTACGGCAAGCAACAGGCCTGGTTCCTGCGGCTGTGGCGCCGCGGCCTGGTCTACCGCAAGGAAGGCCTGGTCAATTGGGACCCGGTCGACATGACCGTGCTGGCCAACGAGCAGGTGATCGACGGCCGCGGCTGGCGTTCGGACGCCATCGTCGAGCGCAAGAAGCTGAACCAGTGGTTCCTGCGCATCACCGACTACGCCGACGAACTGCTGGAGTGCCTGAAGACCCTGGATCGCTGGCCCGAGAAGGTGCGGCTGATGCAGGAGAACTGGATCGGGAAATCGCAGGGTCTGCGCCTGACCTTCCCGTTCACGGGCCCGGCGCCGGCGGGTTTCGAGCATGGCGTCACCGTCTACACCACCCGGCCGGACACGCTGTTCGGCGCCAGCTTCGTCGCCCTCTCGCCCGACCATCCGCTGACGGAGGCGCTGGCGGCGGCCGATCCGCGCGTCGCGGCGTTCGTCGAGGAATGCCGCAAGGGCGGCACCTCGGAAGCCGAAATCGAAACGGCAGAGAAGCTGGGCTTCGATACCGGGCTGAAAGTCGCCCACCCGTTCGATCCTGCGTGGCAGGTCCCGGTCTGGATCGGCAATTTCGTGCTGATGGACTACGGCGCCGGCGCGATCTTCGGCTGCCCGGCGCACGACCAGCGCGACCTCGATTTCGCCCGCAAATACGACCTGCCGGTGACCCCGGTCGTCCTGCCGCCGGACGCTGACGCAGCTAGCTTCGCGGTCGGCGACGAAGCCTACGTCGATGGCGGCCGGATCTACAATTCCGGCTTCATGGACGGGATGGAGGTCGGCGCAGCCAAGGCCGCCGCCATCGCCAAAGCCGAGTCTCTGGGCCTGGGCGAAGGCACTACCGTCTACCGTCTGCGCGACTGGGGCTTGGCCCGCCAGCGCGGTTGGGGCTGTCCGATCCCGATCGTGCATTGCGAGGCGTGCGGCATCGTTCCGGTGCCGGAGGCCGACCTGCCGGTCACGCTGCCGCAAGGGATGGACTTCGGCCGCCCGGGCAACGCGCTGGCGCGGCATCCGACCTGGAAGACTACGACCTGCCCCGGCTGCGGCGGCCCGGCGGAGCGGGAGACCGACACGCTCGACACCTTCGTCGATTCCTCGTGGTATTTCGCTCGCTATCCGAACCCGGACGCCGCCGAGCCGATCGACAAGGCGGCCGCTAACTACTGGCTGCCAGTGGATCAATACATCGGCGGCATCGAGCACGCGGTGCTGCACCTGCTCTACGCGCGCTTCGTCACCAAGGCGCTGCGCGACGAGGGGATGCTCGAGGTCGACGAGCCGTTCGCGGGACTCTTCACTCAAGGCATGGTCACCCACGAGACCTATCGCCGACAGAACGGCGAGTGGCTCGAGCCGGCGCAGGTCGACATCGCCAGCGAAGGGACGACCCGGCGCGCGACGCTGAAGGAGACGGGTGAGCCGGTGACCATCGGCGACATCGAGAAAATGTCGAAGTCGAAGCGCAATGTCGTGGCGCCGGCCGATATGGCCGACACCTACGGCGTCGACGCCGCCAGGCTGTGCGTGCTCTCCGACTCGCCGCCGGAGCGCGATGTGCAGTGGACCTCGGCCGGGGTCGAGGGGGCGTGGCGGCTGGTGGGCCGGGTCTGGACCGAGTTCGACGCCGAGCCGTCCAGCAAGGCCGCCGACCCGGCGCGCGAAACTGAGCTGCGGCGCGCGACCCACAAGGTGATCAAGGCGGTCACCGATGCCATCGAAGGCTGGCGGTTCAACAGCGCCATCGCCCGGCTGCACGCCTTCGTCGGCGTGGTGCGCCAGCATCCCGAGGCCGGCGAGGCACGGCGCGAGGCGCTGTCGGCGCTGGCCCGGCTGATCGCGCCCTACGCGCCGCACCTGGCCGAAGAGTGCTGGCAGCGGTTGGGCGAAAGCGGCCTGATCGCCGCCGCGCCGTGGCCTATCTACGATCCGACGCTGGCCGAGGACGAGGAGCGGGTGCTGCCGGTGCAGATCAACGGCAAACGCCGCGGCGAGATCAGAGCCGGCGCCGGGGCTTCCGAGGCCGAGGTCGAGAAGATGGTGCTTGACGATCCGGAGATTGCGCGGCGCCTTGAGGGCCTCAGCATCCGGCGGGTGATCGTGGTCAAGGACCGCATCGTCAACATCGTGGCCGCATGAGGCGCTGGCTGGCCCTGGCGGCGCTGGCCCTGGCGGCGCCGACGCTTGGCGGCTGCGGATTCACGCCGCTCTACGCCCAGCCCGGCGTCGCCGGCGGCCTGACCCACATCCAGGTCGACGCCCCGCAGGGTCGCGTCGGCTACCTGCTGCGCGAGGATCTCGATGACGCGCTCGGTCACCAGAAGGGTGACGCCCCGCAGTTCCGGCTCGAGATGGTGATGAACCAGGTGCGCCAGGCCCACGGCCTGACCGCGAACGCCACCGCCCAGCGCTACGAGCTCGACCTGACCGTCACCTACACCCTGATCGACATCGTCAGCGGCAAGGTGGCGACCACCGGCGAGGTGTTCAGCAACCTAAGCTTCGACTCGACCGTCCAACCCTACGCCGGCATCGCCGCGCGCCAGGACGTCCAGGATCGGCTGGCCTCTGACGCCGCGCAGAAGATCCAGGTTCGGCTCGCCGCCTGGATGGCCACGCGCCCGGCGCCAGGCTGAGGCGCGGCCGGTGCTGCTCAACCGCCGTCCCGACGCCGAGCGGTTCCTGGCCTCGCCGGACGCGGCCATCCGTGTTGCGCTAATTTTCGGGCGCGACCTCGGCGTCGTCCGCGAACGCGCCCAGGGGTTGGCCGCGAAGGTCGCCAAGGTCCCGGACGATCCATTCGACGTCGCAATGATCTCCGACGCCGACATGGACGCCGATCCGGCGCGGCTGATCGACGAGTTGATGGCCTATTCGCTGATGGGTGGGCGGCGGCTGGTGCGGCTGAGGCTCTCCACCGAGCGCGCCGGGCCAGACAAGAACGCGGCCGCCGCTCTGGAGCGCCACGCCGCCGGCGAGTTCAACCCGGAAGCCTTCTTCCTGATCGAGGCCGGCAACCTCGGCCGCGACTCAGCCCTGCGCCGCGCCGCCGAGAAGGCGCCCGGGGCGGTGGCCATCCCCTGCTACGAAGACGAAATCGGCGATCTGGTGCGGATCGCCCGCGAAGGGCTGGCCGCTGACAAGGTCTCGCTCACGCCCGAGGCGCTCGACATCTTCGTGCGCCGCCTGCCGCACGAGCGTGGCGTGGCGCGGCGCGAGATCGAACGACTGGCGCTCTTCCTCGGCCCCGGCAGCGGCGCCGTCGGCACGGCGGACGACCTAGTCGACTTCCTGGGCGTCGAGCCCGAGGCCTCGCTCTCCGACGCCGCGCAGGATGCTTTCGGCGGCCGGCTCGCCGCCGCGCAGGCTGGGCTGCGGCGCGCGGCGCAAGAGGGCGAAGGCGGCCCTGCCGCGGTTCGCGCTATGAGCATGCACCTCGGCCGACTGCGCCGCACCGCCACTCTCCGCGCGGCCGGCGCGGAACTGGCCGAGGCGGCCAAGGCGTCGGGCGTCTTCTGGAAGAACGAGCGCGAGTTCCTGCGCCAGGCCCGCGCCTGGGACTTAGGTCCCCTGGGCGAGATCCAGCCGGAACTGTTGGCCGCCGACCGCGCGTGCAAACAGACCGGCTCGCCCGACCACTTGATCGCCGAGCGCCTCGCCCTCACCATCGCCGCCAAGGCGCGAAGACTGGGGCTCTAAGGCCAAGGGGCGGGGCGGGCGTGGCGCACGACGTTTTCATCAGCTACTCGCCGCAGGACAAGCTGACCGCTGATGCGGCCTGCGCGGTGCTGGAAGCGGCGGGCATCCGCTGCTGGATCGCGCCGCGGGACGTGACCCCCGGCTCGGAGTGGAGCGAGTCGATCATCGACGCGATCGCCGAGGTCAGGGCCTTCGTGCTGGTGTTCTCGGCCCACGCCAACGAATCCGGCCAGGTCAAGCGCGAGGTCGAGCGGGCGGTGCACCAGGGCATCCCGATCGTCCCGTTCCGGATCGAGGACGTGCCACCGACCAAGTCACTGGAATACTTCATCTCCACGCCGCACTGGCTGGATGCGTTCAGCCCGCCGCTGCAAGAGCACCTGACGCACCTGGCGCAGATCCTGCGCACGCTGCTGGACGCCGACGCGACCGAACGGCTGGCGCCGCCAGGGCCGGTTCCGCGGCCGACGCCGGCGATCCTGGCGCGGGTCAAACCCTGGTGGATCGTGGCCGGCGCGGCGGTTGCGGTGCTGGTCGCCGCGATCGTGCTCCGGCCCGCGCCCAAGGCTCCATCCGGCCCCGCCCCATCGACAAACGCCGCCCCGAGTGCGCCGCAGCCACCCGGCTACGCGCCGACGCCGCAAGGCGCGTCGACCGCGGGGATGAGCCCGGACTGGGTGGCCTGCGTGACCAACCCCGACCAGCGTATTCGCGCCCAGGCCTGCACCAGCCTGATCGAGTCCGGCCACGAGTCCCGCCGCAACCTCGCGGTCGCCTTCTTCAACCGCGGCTCCGCGTTCGACAATTCGGGCGAGCACCAGCTGGCCGTCGATGACGACACCTGGGTGCTGCGAGTGCAGCCGAACGACCAGGAAACGCTCACCAACCGGGGCATCGCCTACGCGGCGCTGGACGAATATCCGCAGGCGCTGACCGATCTGAACAGAGCGATCGGCCTGCAGCCCAATAACCCGATCGCCCTCGACAATCGCGGCCGCGTCTACATGGACCAGGGCCAGTACGACCTCGCGATCGCCGATCTCAACCAGTCGATCCATCTCGACCCAAACCGCACGGCCGCTTTCATCAACCGCTGCGCGGCGCGAGCGCGGCAGAACCAGGCGCTCTCCCAGGCGATGGCCGACTGCAACATCGGACTGACCCATGCGCCGGGCGATCCGGACGGGCTGGACGCTCGCGGCCTGGTCTATCTGCGTATGGGCCAGCCCGACCAGGCCATCGCCGATTTCAGCGCCGCGCTGAAAGCCGATCCCAGGCGCGCATCGTCCCTCTACGGTCGGGCGGTCGCGACGAAAGCCAAGACCGGGCAGACGGACGGCAGTGACGTCGGCGCCGCCCAAGCGCTCGACCCAACCGTCGCCGCCAAGTTCGCCGGCTTTGGCATGACCGCCTAAGCCTCGATGCCGCACGACGTCTTCCTCAGCCATTCGAGCAAGGACAAGCTGGCCGCCGACGCCGCCTGCGCCGTGCTGGAGAGCGAGGGTATCCGCTGCTGGATCGCACCGCGCGACATCACCCCCGGCGCCGAATGGAGCGCCTCGATTATCGACGCGATCGGCGAGGTAAAAGTCTTCGTCCTGCTGTTCTCGCAGCACGCCAACGAGTCGCATCAAATCCAGCGCGAGGTGGAGCTGGCGGTGGGCCGGGGCATTCCGATCGTGCCGGTCAGGCTGGAGCGGGTCTCGCCCAGCCGCTCGCTCGGCTTCTTCATCTCCACCCAGCACTGGCTCGACGCCTTCAGCCCGCCGCTGCAGCGCCACCTGGCCTATCTGGTGCGAATTGTCCGCGGGCTGCTGGACGATCAGCCGATCGAGCCGGTCCTGCCACAGCCCATACCCTCCCCTCTTCCGCTTCCCACGCCAAGAAGACTGCCCGTTTGGCAGATTGCGGGAGGCGCTGTCGCAGCGGTCGCCGTGCTGCTGCTGGCGTTGCGCTTGTTCGCACCGGCAGCCGCTCCACCAACAACCGCGGCCAATGCAGTCGCGCCGCTAGGCTCGAACGCCGCCGCGGCGAGCGCCGCACCGCAGCCGCCTGCGCCGGACTGGGCTGGATGCGATGAGTCGCCCACCGTCGCCGGGTGCAGCGTCATCATCCGCGAAGGCGCCGACGCGCCGCAGAACATGGCCGTCGCCTATCTCCGCCGCGCCATCGCCTACCACGCCGCCGGCGACGCCCAGCACGCGATCGCCGACGACGACGAGGCGATCCGGCTGAATCCGGCCTTCGCCGTCGCCTTCGCCAACCGCGGGGCGGCCTACGCGGACCAGGGGAATTTCAGCCAGGCGATCCACGACTACGACTCGGCGATCGCGCTGAAACCCGACCTCGGGCGGACGTTCAGCAACCGATGCTTCGCCCGCGCTGCGCTGAACCTGGCGCTGGATCAGGCGCTGGCTGACTGCAATCAGGCCCTCAAGCTCGACCCCGACGACGTCAATGCCAAGTCAAACCGCGGCTTCGTCTACGTACGGCTGGGGAAGCTCCCGTCGGCGCTCGACGACCTCAACAGTGCGCTCGCCATCGATCCGGCGCGCGCCGACGCCCTCTTTCTGCGTGGGTTGGTTAAGCGCGGCCAAGGAGACGCTACCGGTAGCGCCGCCGACATCGGAGCGGCCACGGCCTCTGATCGCACTGTGGTCTCGAAGTTCGCGCACTGGGGCTTGGTCGGCTGACCCGCCCGCCCAGCTAAGCGGTCTTTCGCGCGGATTGGTTACGACGGAAACCAAGCCACGGCAGCACCGAGATCTTGCCGCGCGCTGGCGCTTGCACCCGCTCGGACGCCGTCGCCGGCTCGGTGGGCTCGAACAAGGTGTCTTCCGGCCACGTATCCGAAGCTTCCTGGCGGGGCTCGACCTGCGCCTCTCCGACGAGTTCATCAGCCCAGAAGCTCGAACTCGCCTCCAATGGCGCGGCTTCGAGGGCCGGCTCGGAGTGGTCGAGCGCGACGAAGGCGCCCTCTTCATCTCGTTGGAGTGATGGCCACGCCGTCTCGGGCGTGGCGGAATCTGCCGTTTCAACCGCGGCGGCTTCCACCACGTGATTCAGATTGGCGTCTTCCATCTCAAGCGGTTCGTCGAATTCATCGCTCTCAAGCTCGGACGATGCGGCCAGCAGAGGCTCATTCGGCGCGACCTCGGCCGACGTCGGCTCTTCAATCTCCAACGGTTCGTCGAGGTCGGCGCTTTCAAGCTCAGCCGTGGCGGCGAGCTCAAGCGGCTCAATGTCGGCTGAGGGTCGTCCAAGCTCGCCGATGCGCGAGCCGAGTTCGTCGAACCGTTGCACGACTTCGCCGCGCAGGTCCGCCATCTGCTTCTCGCTGAGAACCTCGATGCGTTCGAACCCACATTCGACCACCTCGGCCAGGAGCGCGAGATCGCGTCCGAGGCGCTCGATCGCCTCGCTCTGTCCAGAGCCGGTTGTGGCCAAGGCGGCGGGATGCGTCTGGTGGGTGCTCGCGGCCTCTTGCTGCACCGCTTGAGCGTGCTGCTCGGCGGACTCGACCTGCTCGCGGACCTGCCGCAGTTCGAATTCGAGACCGTCCAGGCGCTGCGTGGCGTCTTCGCTCGTCTCCGCGTCGATCACCGCGTCTGCCGCGTCCTCAGGTGCGCTGTCCAAAGCTGGATCGGCCCAGTCATCCTGGGGCGGATCCATCGCCTCAAGGGCAGCCTGCGTCACGGCGACGACAGGCTCTTCCCAGGGCGCATCGAGCGCCAGCTCATCTTCGAAGGGATCATCGATCGCAGATATGGCGTAAGCGGCCTCGGCGTTCAGGGCTTCGCCGAGGTCGGCGTCTTCGATAACCGGTTCGACGAGCTCCAGAGTCTCAACCGCCGGATGGGGGCTCGTCAGGCGGGCCGTCTCCTGGGCGACGTACTGATCCAGCCAGTCGCGAACGGACATGCCCGCACGCTTGGCGTTCTCCTCCGCGAACGCCCTGGTCCAGGCGTCGGTGTCTTCGCGGCTCGGGGATGCAGTCAATGGAATCGGTCTCCAGCTTGCGCACAAAGTGGGATCGACCGGTTACTTGCCGGTTAACCATGTTCGCCGGCGCGCTTTGGCTGGAAGACCTCCAAAAGCTTCGCTGGAGCATGACAAAGACCGAAGGTTGTTCTGGTCAGCCGGCTCGCGCTTCGTTGGTCTTGAGCACGAAGCCGATTACCACCGCGACTGCGCGGTAGAGTTCCACCGGTATCTCGGTCTCGAGCTCGACGCTGGCCAAGGCTTCGGCGAGCGCCGGGTCGTTGCGCAGCGGCACGCCGTGGGCGTGGGCGGTCTCGATGATCTTGTCGCCGAGCCAACCGCGACCAATCGCCACGACCCGCGGCGCGCGGGGCTTCTCGTAGGTGAGGGCGACGGCGAGGGTGGGCGTCTCCGGCGCGATCATGACCGACGGTCCAGCAATTGGCCGGCTGGTTGCGGCGCCGGCGCCGGGGCGCCGCCGACGATCCGCACGGCGACATCGGGGCTCTGGTCATCGGCCAGCGCGACGGCTAGCTCGCCGCGGCCCGCCTCGAGCGCCTGGCGAGCGTCCGCATCCTCGGCCATCAGGGTGATCCGCGCCCGCCCCTTGCCCAGCATGACGTCGGCATGGATCGGTCCGCTGGGCGAGACGTTCACCGAGAAACGTGCGCGCCAGCTCGGTTCGGCGGCCGGGGCGCCCGGCCCCTTGCCGTCTCGGCTGATCTCGAACTGGGCGATCGCCGTACCGTCGGGTGTCGCGATCGGCAGCTCGAACAGCCAGCGCGCCGGCTCGCCCGAGCGCTCAACCGACGCGGCTTGCGAAAGCTGGACCCGAGCGAGCGCGCCCTGGGCCTCCTGCTGCAGCGTGCGGGCGAGCGTTTCGACATGAGCGTCGGGCTCAATGGACGTCTGCGCCGGCGGTTGCCCGGCGGTCGCGCCGCCGGCGATGGGCGGAGCGGGTCGGTCGGCGGCCAGCCGCGCCGAGGCCGTCGTGCGCGGCGCGGCGTTCGACGCCGGCTGATCGTGAAGCTGCGCGGGACCTTCGAGCAGCGGCGCGAGTTCGTTGGTCAGCTGCAACAACAGCGCCTTGATATCCTGCGGCAACGACGCGGGCGCCGCCTCGCTCTGCGCGGCCGCGGCCAGGCTAGCTTCGAAGAACACGCCGGAACGTTGCGCGGAGGCCTGCAACTGATCGGCCGTCACCCCTGGACCCAGCGGCGTCTGGGTCGCCAGTATCTGCGCGGCGGTCGTTCGAATGTCGGCAGGCAGCGCCGGGGCGTTCACAGCGACCTGCAGGTCGGCCAACAACGGGGCCAGACTTTCCTGGCGGGTGGCCGCCTCGCTGACCATGGCGGTGAGCGGCGAGGTCTCCGGCGATGGGACCAGCGCCTCGGTCGCCGCTTCGACGTCGGCGAGCACCTGCGTCGCGATGGCGGCGACGTCGGCGGCCTGGACGGGCGCGCTCGTAGCGCTCGCCACGGCGAGGCCAGCGGTCGGGGTGATGGCGACGGCGAGGCTCATCGCCGGCAAGCTTCCGCATGAGCTGCTTAACGATACGTCAACATCTGTTGGCCGGCAGCCTGCGTATCAGTACTCCACGCCCGCCAGGTAGAGCCCGTCGGCCGGGGCCACCTGTCCGCAGGCGGTGCGGTCCCTGGCTTCCAGCGCCGCCCTCAGATCGTCCGGTCGCCAGCGTCCAGCGCCGACTTCGGCGAGGCTGCCGGTCATCGAGCGGACCTGGCGATGCAGGAACGAGCGCGCGGCGAACTCCAGCCGCACCTCGTCCGCTTCGCGCCAGACCGTAGCGACGTCCAGCGTCTTCATCGGTGACTTGGCCTGACAGTCGACGTCGCGAAAGGTGGTGAAGTCGTGGTGCCCGATCAGAGCCGCCGCCGCCAAGCTCATGGCTTCGACATCGAGCGGCTTCTTCAGGCGCCACACCCGGCCTTTTTCCAACGTCGGTGGCGCTGCGCGGTTGAGGATCCGGTATAGGTAGCGTCGGCCCTTGGCCGAGAACCGGGCGTGGAAGTCCGGCAGCGCGAGGCTGGCGGCGATGATCGCGATCGGCTCGGGGACGAGGTGGGCGTTGAGCGCATCGCGCACCACCTCGGGGCGCCAGTCGCGCTCCAAGTCGATGTGGGCCACCTGGTGCAGGGCATGGACGCCGGTGTCGGTCCGGCCAGCCGCCTGCAGGCGCAGGTCCTCGCCGCAGAACGCCTTCACCGCGCGCTCAATCGACCCTTGCACGGTCGGCAGACCGGGCTGCGCCTGAAAGCCCTTGTAGGGGCCGCCGTCGTATTCGAGGTCGAGCCGATAGCGCGGCATCAGCGCTGGATCGCTTCGAGCCGGAACCCGCGCACGAAATCGTCCAACGTTTGCGCGCCCCGCCCCTCGCGCTGCGCGGTCAGCAGCCTGACGGCGCCGGTCCCGCAGGCGATCAGCAAGCGGTCGTCGAGCACCTGGCCTGGCGCGCCCTCGCCCTCCTCGACCCGCGACAGCAGCGCCTTGATCCGCACCGGTCCTTTGTCTCCGACCGCCTCGAACCAGGCGCCGGGCGATGGCGAAAGGCCCCGGATGCGGCAGTCGACCTCGGCGGCTGGTTTGCGCCAGTCGATACGGGCTTCCTTCGGGCGGATCTTCTTGGCGTAGGTGATCCCGTCGGCCGGCTGCGGCGTCTCAGTCGCAGTCCCGGCCACGATCGCCGGCAAGGTCGTGGCCATCAGCCGAGCCCCGGCGGCGGCGAGACGGTCGTTCAGCGTGCCGGCGGTATCGACCGCATCGATCCGGAGTCGCTCCTCGGCCAGCACCGGCCCCTCGTCGAGCCCCTCGGTCATGCGCATCACCGCGACCCCGGTCAGCTTGTCGCCCGCCATGATCGCCCGCTGGATCGGCGCGGCGCCGCGCCACCTGGGCAGCAACGAGGCGTGCAGGTTGAACGCGCCCAGCCGCGGCGCTTCGAGCACTTCGCGCGGCAGGATCTGGCCGAACGCCACCACCACCGCGATGTCGAGGTTCAGCGCCTGGAACGCGGCGATCTCGTCTGGCGCTCGCATCGTAGCTGGCGTGCGCACCGCGAGGCCCCTCGCCTCGGCGAAGGCGTGCACGGGCGACGGCGACAGCTTCTTGCCCCGCCCCCTCGGCGCGGGCGGCTGGGAGTAGACGCACACCACCTCGAACCCGGCCTCGACGATGGCGGCGAGGCCGGCGACGGAAAAATCCGGCGTTCCGAAGAAGGCGACGCGCATGTCGTCAGGGTTTAGCGACGCGCAGGCCGGAGGCAAGCGCGTGGAACCGGCGACGCCCGCGCTCGTTCCCACCGCATCGTCGGAGACGAGCCATGCGCCTGCCCTTGATCATCGCCGGCCTTGCCGCCCTCAGTCTCACCGCCGCCTGCTCTGGTCACGACGGCGACAAGGCCGGCGGCGACGTGAAGGACGCCGGCCGCTCGGTGGACAACGCCGCCTCCAAGGTGGCTCACAGCGCCGACGTCAAGGCGGCCGAGGCCGACTTCAAGAAGGCTGGCCATACTGCCTCGACCGACCTGCGCAAGCTCGCCGCGGACGCCAAGGCCGCCGCCCACAAGCTGGCTGCTCAGACCCGCTCCGCCACCCACGACGTGACGCATCACTCGAACGATCGAAGCTGAGTAGGCGCTGTCGCGCCGCTCGTCGCTGCGCGCCGAGCCCCCTCACCTAGCCTCTCCCCGCGAGCGGGGAGAGGGATACCCTGGTGACGCCGTCGCGCTCTCTCAGTAGCCCTCTCACCACCGAAGAGTGGGGAGAGGTGAGGTGAGGGGCGCTTGCCTCACTCGCTAAGCCGGCCGCGCGACGGTCAACGCCTCGGGGTTCGATATCCGGATCGGCGCGCCGTCAGCGAACGCCTCGATCGCATCGAGGCTGTCCGAGTAGAACGCGGTC
Organism: Caulobacteraceae bacterium; assembly: GCA_036494265.1. Classification (GTDB taxonomy): domain Bacteria; phylum Pseudomonadota; class Alphaproteobacteria; order Caulobacterales; family Caulobacteraceae; genus Acaudatibacter. The sequence goes on from DASXOP010000006.1 coordinate 62,182, forward strand.
AACGTCTCTCGCGTGGCGTAGCCGAGGTGCGGGGTCAGGGTGACGTTTTCGAGCGTCCGCAGCGGATGCGCCGGCGCAGGCGGCTCTTGATCGAAGACGTCGAGGCCGGCGCCGGCGATCGCACCCGAGGTCAGCGCGGCGATCAGATCGGCTTCGACCACGATTGGCCCGCGCGAGGTGTTGATCAGGAACGCGGTCGGCTTCATCAGGCCGAGTTCGCGGGCGGTGACCAGGCCCCGCGTGCGCTGGCTCAGCACCACATGGATCGAAACGACGTCTGCCTGGGCGAAGAGTTCGTCCTTCTCCACCCGCCGCACGCCGACCTCGGCCGCCGCCTCGGCGGTGAGGTTCTGGCTCCAGGCGATCACCTCCATGCCGAACACCTTGGCGTACTCGGCCATCCGCTTGCCGATGCGGCCGAGACCAAGCAGGCCCAGCGTCTTGCCGGCCAGGCTCATGCCGACCCGATCCTGCCAGAGCCCATCGCGCATCCGCCGGTCCTGGCCGGCGATATCACGCACGGTGGCGATCATCAGCCCCCAGGTCAGCTCCGGGGTCGCGGCGCTGATGTTGGCGAAGAGCGGGTTGCGTGTGCCGGAGTGGGCGACGATCACACCGCACTCAGTGGCCGCGTCGAGATCGAGGTTGGTCAGGCGCGCGCCGATGATGGTGACCAGCTTCAGGTTCGGCAGACGCTCGAACAGGGTGCGCGGCAACGCCATGCGCTCGCGGATGGTGACCAGCACGTCGAACGGTTCCAGTTCCCGCGCCGCGGCTTCCTCGCTCAGATGCTCGTGGAAGACGGTGATCTCGGCCTTGCCCTCGAGCCGGGACCAGTCGGCGCACTGCATCGCGACGTCGGCGTAGTCGTCGAGGACGGCGATCTTCAGCATGGCCCCTCCAGTTCGGTCGAAACTCACTTTGTAGTCAGCCCTGACGCTTTTTGTGGTCGCCAGCGCGGTTCTCTGGCAAGACGAAATCCATTCCAACGACAATCATTAGGGATCGCAACCATGCCAGACGATCACGGCGGCGTCGCAACGCAAGATCGCACCATCCAGGGGTTCAGCGCGGCAGGTCTCGCCGACATGAACCGCCAGTTCCACGCCCTGGTCGACGACCAGAAGCTGGCCGGCGTGGTCACGCTGGTCGCCCGGCACGGCGAGATCGTAAATCTCGACGCCTACGGCAAGCTCGACGTCTCTAAGCCCGACGCGCTGCAGACCGACAGCATCTTCCGCATCGCCTCAATGACCAAGCCGATCACCGGCGCGGCGATGATGATGCTGTGGGAAGAGGGCAAGTGGGCGCTGGACGACAAGCTCGAGGACCACATCCCCGAGTTCAAGGGCCTGAAGGTGCGGACCAAGGATGGCGATCCGGTGGCCCAGACCTCGCCGATGACCATGCGCCAGATCATGAGCCACTCGGCGGGATTCGGGCGCGCGGCAGACTACGCCGAAGCGAACCTGCGCGGCGGCGATCTGCAGGACATGATCGACACCCTGGCGGGGCTGCCGCTGAGCTTCCAGCCCGGCAAGGATTGGCGCTACGGACCCAGCGTCGACATCCAGGGCTATCTGATCGAGAAACTGTCCGGCCTGGGCCTCGACGAGTTCTTCGAGCAGCGCCTCTTCGCGCCGCTGGGCATGGTCGACAGCGGCTTCTGGGTCGACGCCGCCAAGTCGGACCGCGTCGTGCGCATCCACAAGTACGACGACGCCGGCAAGGTCCGCGCCGCCGGCCCGTCGAATATCTTCAACACCGCCAAGCCGAAGTTCCTCGCCGGCGGCGGCGGCCTGATCTCCAAGATCGAGGACTACTGGCGCTTCGCCCAGATGATCCTCAACCGCGGCGAATACGCCGGGCGGCGCTACCTGAAGCCGGAGACGGTCGATCTGATGCACACCAACGTGCTGGAGCCGGGTGTCAACGTCACCCTCTACAGCCCGCTGACGGTGGGCCTGGGCTTCGGCATGGACTTCGCCATCGTGCAGGATCCGGCGGCGGCCAAGACCAGTCAGGGCGTGCAGAGCTTCTACTGGGGCGGCGCGTTCGGCACCTGGTTCTGGATCGACCCGGTCAATGACATGATCGTCGTCGGCATGATCCAGAACCAGTCTGGCTCGACCCCGGATGGCGCGCCGTTGGTGCGGGAGCTGTCGGCCAGGTGCGCCTATGCGGCGATGACCGACCGGAAGTAAGCGGAACGCGGACCCCAGTCGGAGGGCGACGAATGAAAACCGTCCGACTGGGCCGCACCGGCCTCGATGTCAGCGTCGCCGGGCTCGGCTGCGGCGGTCATAGTCGGCTCGGCATGGCCAAGGGCAAGGATGTCCACCACGCCGCCGACATGGTGCGCCGCGCCCTCGACCTCGGCGTCACCTACATCGACACCGCCCGTGCCTACGGCACCGAGGAGGCGGTCGGGCTCGGCCTGAAGGGCCGTCGCAACGAGGTGGTGGTTTCGACCAAGGCCAATGTCGGCCGCGGCGGCGCGCTGGTCTCAGCCGCCGACATGGCCCGCTACATAGACGAGAGCCTGGCCAAGCTCCAGACCGACCATATCGATGTCTTCCTGCTGCACGGCCTGACCCTGCCGCAGTATGCGCACGCCACCGAGATAATCCTGCCCGAGCTGCAGCGTCAGAAAGCGGCGGGCAAGATCCGCTTCATCGCCGCCAGCGAGCAGTTCGGCGGCGACACCGGCCACGCGTTCCTGGCTAAGGCGCTCGTCGACGATCCGTTCGACGTGCTGATGGTCGGCTTCAACCTGTTGAATCCGTCGGCCCGCGATCGCGTCTTCCCGGCGACGATCCGGCAGGATGTCGGCACACTGATCATGTTCGCGGTGCGCGAGGCGCTGAGCCGCGCGGACGAGCTGAAGAAGGTGGTCGGCGAGTTGATCGCCCGCGGCGAGGTCGATCCGGCGCTGGTCGACGCCGACGATCCGCTCGGCTTCCTGGCCGACGCACCCGGCGCGCCGTCGGTCGTGGAAGCCGCCTATCGGTTCTGCCGCCACGAGCCGGGCGCCCACGTGATCCTGACCGGCACCGGCGATCCGGCCCACCTGAAAGCTAACATCGACGCCATCCTCGCCCCACCGCTGCCTGCCGACGTGCAGGCGCGGCTCAAGGCGATCTTCGGCGAGGTGGACAGCGTCTCGGGCAACTGACCGTCCGAGCGCCGTCGCTCGCGACCGATCGCCGCTCAGCCGAGCACTGGGACAATTCTTAAGCAGCGATCTCCTAGAGTTACTTGGGAGGCTGCCGGATGCTTGCGCCGATCTACCGCGAAACGCTCGAGAAATTCTATCATCGCGCGTACGGTGACCAGCGCGTGCTGCGTATGGTCAGTATGGCCGTGTTCGCTGCGCTGACCAGCTACATGCGCGTCTGGACGCCGCTCGGCGCCGGCGCCTGGTTCTGCGCCTACGTCGCCAGCGAGTTCGCGCTGGTGATCTGGTGGCGCGCGATCCAATCGCGGCTCGTGGCGGCAAACCGCGCCGGGATCGAGCGGCTCGAGACCGAGCTGATCGCGATATGCGCGATCTCCTGCGCGACCTGCGTCATCCCCTGCTTCCTGACGCCCCTGTCGGGCCACGACAACCAGATCTTCGGCGCCATCCTGGCCGCCGCGGTGCTGCTGGTCGCCGCCGCCGAACACAGCTTGCGCAAAAGCATGTTCCTGTTCACCGCGCCGCCAGCCGCCATCGCGCTCGTGTGGAACCTGTTCAGCATCGGCCACGGCGCCTCGTCGTGGATCTTCGCCTTCATCGGCCTCTGCTACGTCTACAACGCCCGCGCGCTGCAGCTGTCCAACGCCAAGGTGTTCACCGATCTGATCCGTCTGCGCGCCGACGCCGAGGCGGCCAACACCGCCAAGAGCGAGTTCCTGGCAACGGTCAGCCACGAGATCCGCACCCCGCTCAACGGCGTGCTGGGCATGACCCAGCTGATGCTGCGCGGCGACCTGGCGGCGGCGCAGCGCCAGCAGGTGAGCGTGATCGCCGATTCCGGCCACACGCTCCTGTCGTTGCTCAACAGCATCCTCGACCTCTCCAAGATCGAGTCCGGCAAGTTCGATCTGGAGACCCACCCGTTCGATCTGGAGGCGACCGTCACCGGCGCCGCAGCGGCGTTCGGCTCGCTGGCCGCGCAGAAGGATCTGCGCTTCCGACTGGAGATCGCGACCGACGCCAAGGGGACGTGGCTCGGCGACGGGGTCAAGCTCGGCCAAGTGCTCTCCAACCTGCTCTCGAACGCCCTGAAGTTCACCGCCAAGGGCGAGATCGCGCTTACCGTTGCGCCGACACCTGACGGGCTCGTCTTCCGCGTCGCCGACACCGGCATTGGCGTCTCCGCCGATAAGCTGGCGCTGATCTTCGAGAAGTTCACCCAGGCCGACTCGTCGACCACCCGGCGGTTCGGTGGCAGCGGGCTAGGCTTGGCGATCTGTCAGCGGTTCGTCGGCCTGATGGGCGGCGAGCTCACGGTTCAGAGCCAGCCTGGCCGCGGCTCGACCTTCGCCTTCACCCTGCCGCTGGAGCGCGCGGCCGCTGCCGTCGCTGCGTCGCCGGACCCAAGCCAAGACGCGACACCGAGCGAGGAGCGCGTGATCAAGGTGCTCGCGGCCGAAGACAACCCGACCAACCAGCTGATCCTCAAGGCGCTGCTGGCGCCGCTCGGGGTCGATCTGACGGTCGCGCCGGATGGGCTCGCCGCCATTGAAGCGTTCCGCCTGGACCTGTTCGACGTGATCTTGATGGACGTACAGATGCCGCGAATGGATGGACTGAGAGCCACCTCCGAGATCCGCCGGATCGAGCGCGCGGCGGGTCGCGCGCCGACGCCGATCATCGCGCTGACCGCCAACGTGATGAGCCACCAGATCGACGCTTACCGGGCCGCCGGCATGGACGATCACGTCGCCAAGCCGATCGAACTGTCGGCTCTGATCCGAGCGATCGACACCGCCTTGGCGCCCGCCGCGGCCCCCACATCGATGGCTGAAAACGTCAGCGCCTGAGGACGCGTTCCTACTGACAGGATACTGTCAGGGAACATGGTTAGATGGGCCTCAATAAGGAGGCCACTCTCATGATCACGCTTTACGGTTTCGGGCCGATGTTCGGGCTGCCGGATCCCAGCCCGTTCGTGCTGAAGACGCTCACCCAGTTCAAGATGGGCGGCGTGCCGTTCCAGCTGGAGCGGGCCGTTCCGGGCGAGGCGCCGAAGGGCAAGATCCCCTTCATCCGCGATGGCGATCTGGTGCTCGGCGACAGCGTCTTCATCCTCGATCACCTGCGCGAGGCGCACGGCGTCGACCTCGACGCGCATCTGTCGCCCGAGCAACGGGGCCTCGCCTGGGCGATGGAGCGCATGCTCGAGGACCATCTCTATTGGGCGATCGTCCACGCGCGGTGGGCCAACGATGCGAACTTCGCCAAGGGCCCGTCGCAGTTCTTCGCCGGCGCGCCCGATGAGGTGAAGAAGGAGCGGCAAGCCGGGATGAAGCAGGTGCTGCACGGCCAGGGTTTCGGGCGGCATGCCGACGACGAGGTGGCGAACCTGGCCGCGCGCGACTTCGCCGCCGCCTCGGAACTGCTCGGCGACAAGCCTTATTTGTTCGGCGACCAGCCGTGCAGCGCTGACGCCACTCTCTTCGCCTTCACCGCCAGCGCCGCGACGCCGTTCTTCGACAGCCGCATCCGCCAGGCCGCCGAAGCCTGTCCCAACCTCACCGCCCTGCAGTGGCGGGTGATGGACCGATACTACGAGCCGGCGATGGCCGAGTGAGGCTTACTTCGGCCGGTCGCCCGGATACCGGGGCAGGTGGTCGGTGATCTGCAGCCAGCTGGCCTTCGAGGCGACATGGAAGTGGAACAGCGCCTGGGTGGACGCCGGCTCGTCGAGCGTGCCGGCGCGCACCCTCACCAGGCCGGGCGCGGCATCCGAACGGCTGATGATCGGCGAGCCGCAGTCGGCGCAGAAGAGGCGCTGCTTGCCCGGCGAACTCTCATAAACCTTCACCTTCGCTTCGCCGGCGACGAAGCGGAAGTCGTCCGCTCGCACCGGCATGTTGGCGGCGAAGGCGGCGCCTGACGCCCGGCGGCACATGGTGCAGTGGCAGAGCTGGATCCCGGCGAGTTCACCCGCCACCTCGAACCTCACCGCGCCGCAAAGGCATCCGCCCATCTGCATCGTTCTGCTCCTCGTGGCCGTCGCTAGGCCACTGGCCGCGCCGCCGCAACTCTGGCAAGAGGGCCGCAACGAGAAGAACAAGATACGGGAGGCGTTCGGATGGATCGTCGCGTTCTGATTGTCGCCGGCGTGTTGGCTTTGAGTATTGCTTCGCCGACGCTGGCTCAGCCAGCGGCGCCGGCGGCCATCTCCGGGCTGGCAACGACCCTTTTCCCGGCCCACGCCGGCAAGACGCTGAAAGTGACCACGCCAGCGTTCAAGGACGGCGGCGACATCCCGTTCGAAAACACCCAGTACCGCGGCAACGTCTTTCCCGGCCTCAACTGGTCGAAGGGACCCTATGGAACGCGCTCGTTCGCGATCGTGATGCAGGACGGCGACGTAAACTACCGCGGCGGCCCGCTGCTGCACTGGTCGATGTACGCAATCCCGATGAACGTCTGGAAGCTCTCGCCCGGAATGACCGCGCCGCCCTCCGGCGCCAGCTACGGCCCCAACGTGCGCGGTCCGAACCACGCCTACATGGGCCCGCACACGCCCCCCGGGGCCAAGCACCACTATCACTTCGCCGTCTTCGCACTGGACCGCGACATCGCGGTCGACCCGGCGCTGACGTGGGATGCGCTCAGCGCCGACCTGACCGGCCACGTGCTGGCCAGCGGCGAGGTCGTCGGGCTGGGCCAAGCTGACCCGACAGCGCCGCCCCCGCCGCCGCGTCCAGCCGCAGCGCCGCCGGCGCCAGCCCCTGCCCTGGCCCAGCCGACGAATTCGGCGACATCCGCCCACTGACCGCTGCAGCGCCGGGCTGCGGCATCCTTCGCTGCGGCGCAGCGTAGCGCTTGCCATTTTTCAAACGGTTGTTAGTCAGTCGGGCATGGCTGACGATCAGAGCGCTAATCTGGACCCCCAACTCGACGAGAAGCTCGACGACGACGAGCCGGTGCGCCTGCAGGGCGACCTGCCGCCGGAGATCGCCTCGCCGCTGGCCCCGTTCGCCGGCGCTAAGCCGCTCGCGCCGGCCTGGTTCGACGCCGCGCTCGCCAAGGCGCCGGAGCGCCGGATGGTCCCGGTCGACGGCGCTAACATCGAACTCCTGACGTGGGGCGAGATCGGCAAGCCGGGCCTCATCCTGGTGCACGGCAACAGCGCCCACGCCGACTGGTGGAGCTTCATCGCCCCTTATCTGGCCGACACCTACCGCGTCGCGGCGCTGTCGCTCTCCGGCATGGGCGACTCCGATTGGCGCGAGACCTACACATTCGAGACCTTCGCCACCGAGATCTTCGAGTGCGCCAAGGCGGCCGGGCTCTACGAGGCGCCGGTCAAGCCGGTCTACATCGGCCACTCGTTCGGCGGCTCGCAGGTGTTCTACTCCGCTTCCAAGCACCCCGAGCGGATGCGCGGCGCGTTGCTGCTCGACACTGGCTTCGGCGGACCGCCGACCAAGGAGCAGGAAGAAGAGTGGCGGCGCGAGGAAGAGAAGGCCGGTGGCGGCGGGCGCTGGCGTGGTCCGGTGAGTCGCACCCGACCCAACAAGGTCTACGCGACGCTGGAGGAGGCGTTGACGCGCTTCCGCTTCATGCCGCCGCAGGTCCCGGGCAATCTTTACGTCGCCGACTACATCGCCCGTAAATCGCTGAAGCGAGCGCCGATGCCAGACGGCTCGGGCGAAGGCTGGACCTGGAAGTTCGACCCGTTCCTGTGGGGCAAGCTCGACCGCAGCGCCATGGGCGCGGTCGATCCTAAGACCGCGCCGCCGATGGCCCAGATCTTCGGCGACCGCTCGGCGATCATGCGCCGGCGCGATTCCGGCATGCGCTCGGAGCTGGTGCCCGAGGGCGTGCCGTCCGTCGCGATCCCGGATTCGGAGCACCACATCATGGTCGACCAGCCTTTGGCGCTGGTCGCCGCCCTGCGTACATTGCTCGCAGTCTGGCCGGCTTGAGCCTGGCGGCGCCATCGTGTAGCACCCGGCCAGAATTTCTGACGCCGCAGGAGCCTTAGCCACGATGACCGACGCCGCCCACGACTATCACCCAGGCGATATGGAAATCGGCGAGCAGGTCGCCACCTTCGGCGCCTTCGGCAAGATGATGAAGTGGGGCTCGCTGGCGATCGCGGTGCTGCTGATCGCGCTCGTGCTCTGGTTCTGTATCGGCGCGGGTTTCATCGCCGGCGCCGTCACGGCGGTGGTCGTGACCGCGGCGGGCATCTTCTTCCTGCGCGAAAAGCCGGGCGCAGCGCACTAGCGAAGGCTGGACAAGGGCCGAGTCGCCGGCCCACTTTCCCTCGCCTTCTAGAGTTACGCGTTCGCCGCCCGAAAAGGCCCGTTAGATGCCTATCCTAGCCGTCACCAGGGAGCGCCGCGCCGGCGAGACGCGGGTCGCGGTGACGCCTGATGCCGCGAAGAAGCTGATCGCGCTGGGACTGGACGTGGTGGTGGAGACGGGCGCCGGCCTCGCTGCCTCGATGCCGGACGCCGACTACGAAGCCGCCGGCGCGAAGATCGTCGCGACGCCGGCCGCCGCGCTCGCCGACGCTGATCTGGTGCTGAAGGTGCGTGCGCCCGCCGACGAGGAGATCGCGGCGCTGAAGTCCGGCGCGATCGTCGTCGGCCTGCTGAACCCGTTCCAGGACCGCGAGGCGGTGCAAGACATGACCCGCAAGGGCGTGACCGTCTTCGCCATGGAGCTGGTGCCGCGGATCACCCGCGCCCAGGTGATGGACGCCCTCTCCAGCCAGGCCAACCTCGCCGGCTACCGGGCGGTGATCGAGGCCGCGGAGGTCTACGGCCGGGCGATGCCGATGATGATGACCGCCGCCGGCACGGTCGCCCCGGCCAAGGTGTTTGTGATGGGCGCGGGCGTCGCCGGCCTGCAGGCGATCGCGACCGCGCGGCGCCTGGGCGCGGTGGTCACCGCCACCGATGTGCGGCCGGCGGCCAAGGAGCAGGTCGAGAGCCTGGGCGCCAAGTTCGTCGCGGTCGAGGACGAGGAGTTCAAGGCCGCCGAGACCGCCGCCGGCTACGCCAAAGTAATGAGCGAAGCCTACCAGGCCAAGCAGGCCGAACTGGTCGCCGAGCATATCAAGAAGCAGGACATCGTCGTCACCACTGCCCTCATTCCGGGCCGGATGGCGCCGAAGCTGGTCAGCGCCGAGCATGTCGCCTCGATGAAGCCGGGCTCGGTGCTGGTCGATCTCGCCGTCGAGCAGGGCGGCAATGTCGTCGGCTCGAAAAAGGGCGAAATCGCCCAGACCGACGGCGGGGTGAAGATCGTCGGCATCGCCAACCTGCCCGGCCGCATCGCCGCCGACTCGTCCGCGCTCTACGCCCGCAACCTGACCGCCTTCGTCGGCCTGCTGGTGAAGGACGGCGCGCTGGCGCCCGACTTCGAGGATGAGATCCTGGCGGCGGCGCTGGTGGCCAAGGGCGGCGCCATCGTGCACCCGGTGCTGAAAGCGGTCTGAGGAGCGCCCATGGAAACCGTCGACCCCACCGTCTTCCGCCTGGCGATCTTCGTCCTGGCCATTTTCGTCGGCTATTACGTGGTCTGGAGCGTGACGCCGGCGCTGCACACGCCGCTGATGAGCGTGACCAACGCCGTCTCGTCGGTGATCGTGGTCGGCGCGTTGCTGGCCGCCGCCGCGCACGTCGCGCCGGGCGACCACACGGTCTGGATATCCAAGGGCGCCGGCGCGGTCGCCGCGGGCCTCGCCTCGGTCAATATCTTCGGCGGCTTCCTGGTCACCCAGCGCATGCTGGCGATGTATCGCAAGAAGGACCGCGCCAAATGAGCCCCACCCTGCTCTCCTGGGCGTCGCTCGGCTTCGGCATTGCGGCGATGGTGATCTATTTCGCCGTTCTCGCGACGCGGCCGCGGGTGATCCGCATGGTCAACGGCTCGGGCCTCTTCCTCAACGGCCTCGGCCTGATCCAAGTCGCGGTCTGGGTGAAGGCGGCGTCGCCGACCAGCGCCTGGTTCAACGCCAACGTCGCCGTCGCCGCGCTCTGCCTGGCCGCGGTGGCGCAGGCGGTCTCGGTGCTGCGCAATCGGCAGTCTTGGGACGGCGTCGAGCGGCGCAAGCCCCCCCAAGCCGGCGCGCCGCCGACCGAGCGGCGATCATGAACGCCAACATCGCCGCGCTCGCCTATCTCGCGTCGGGCGTCCTCTTCATCCTGACCCTACGCGGGCTTTCGAGCCCGGTGACCAGCCGGCGCGGCAACATGATGGGCATGTGCGGCATGGGGCTGGCGGTCGCCGTGACCTTGGCGACGCTCTGGGGCCAGGGCCTGCTCGATCCGGTAACGCTGGGCCTGATGCTGGGCGGGGTGGCGATCGGCGGGACAGTCGGCGCAGTGATCGCCCGGCGTGTGCAAATGACCAACATGCCCCAGCTGGTCGCGGCGTTTCACTCCCTGGTCGGCTTGGCCGCGTGTCTGGTGGCGACCGCCGCCCTCTTCGCCCCCGCCGCCTACGGCATCGCCGAGGGAACCGGGATCAAGCTGGAGAGCCTGATCGAGCTGTCGCTCGGCGCCGCGATCGGAGCGATCACCTTCACCGGCTCGCTGATCGCCTTCGCCAAGCTGAACGGCAATATGTCGGGCGCGCCCATCCTGCTGCCGGCGCGGCATCTGCTGAACGTCGTCATCGCGCTCGCCATCGTCGGCCTGATCGTCTTCCTGGTCATGAGCGGCGGCGAGGCGAAGTGGGCGTTCTGGGTGGTGGTCGGCCTGGCGCTGGTCGCCGGCATCACCCTGATCGTCCCGATCGGCGGCGCCGACATGCCGGTCGTGATCTCGATGCTGAACAGTTATTCCGGCTGGGCCGCGGCGGCGCTCGGCTTCACGCTCGCCAACACCACCCTGATCATCACCGGGGCGCTCGTCGGCTCCTCCGGCGCGATCCTCAGCTACATCATGTGCAAGGGGATGAACCGCTCGTTCTTCTCGGTGATCCTGGGCGGCTTTGGCGGCGAGACCGCGGCGGCCGGCGGCGGCGCGGTCGAGACCCGGCCGGTGAAACAGGGGTCTGCCGACGACGCGGCCTTCATCATGAAGAACGCCTCTAAGGTGATCATCGTGCCTGGCTATGGCATGGCGGTGGCCCAGGCGCAGCATGCTCTCAGGGAGATGGCCGACAAGCTGAAGGCAGAGGGCGTCGAGATCAAATACGCGATCCACCCGGTCGCCGGCCGGATGCCTGGACACATGAACGTGCTGCTGGCCGAGGCCAACGTGCCTTACGACGAGGTGTTCGAGCTCGACGACATCAATTCCGAGTTCTCCAGCGCCGACGTCGCCTTCGTCATCGGCGCGAACGACGTGACCAACCCGGCCGCCAAGACCGATCCCAAGAGCCCGATCTACGGCATGCCGATCCTGGACGTGGAGAAGGCCGGCACGGTGCTGTTCGTAAAGCGCGGCATGGGCTCGGGCTACGCCGGGGTCGAGAACGAACTCTTCTTCCGCGACAACACCATGATGCTGTTCGCCGACGCCAAGAAGATGGTCGAAGGGATCGTGAAAGCGTTGTGACCGGGCGCCGAGCGGCCACGCTGCGTCGCTTTCTGGTGCGGGCGGCGCTCGCCATCGCCGGCCTCTATCTGCTCGCCGTCGGCGCCGCCTGCACGTTCCAGCGCAGCATGGTCTACCTGCCCGATCCGAAGCCGGTGGCGCCCGACCCGTCCGGACCGAAGGTGCAGGTGGTCAACCTCACGACTCCAGACGGCGAGCGTTTGGTCGCCTGGTTCCTGCCACCGGCGCCAGGCAAGCCGGTGCTGCTCTACTTCGGCGGTAACGGCGAAGGCTTGAACTGGCAGACGGACAACCTGCGCCAGATCGCCCGCGCCGGTGTCGGCACGCTGGACGTCGCCTACCGCGGCTACTCCGGGTCGACCGGCCACCCCACCGAAGCCGGGCTGCACACCGACGCCGAGGCCGCCTACGCCTGGCTCACGGCGCGCTACAAGCCGCAGGACATCGTCATCAGCGGCCACTCCCTCGGCGCGGCCGTCGCGGTGCGGCTGGCGTCGGAACACCCGGCGCGGGCGCTGGCGCTCGAAGCACCTTTCACCTCGGCGCTCGACATGGGCGAGCTCGAGTTTCCCTGGGCGCCGGTGCGGCTCCTGATGTGGGACCGCTTCGAATCCGACCGCCGTATCGGCGAGGTTCGCATGCCGGTGCTGATCGTGCACGGCGACCAGGACGAGGTGATCCCCTTCGCTCAGGGCCAAGCCCTCTTCGCCCTCGCCAACCAGCCCAAGGCGTTCGTGCGTGTCCCCGGCGGCCACCACGACGACCTCCCCAGCCACGGCTTCTACGACGACCTCTGGCGCTTCCTCGGCATCGCGCCGGCAGCCGCCGCGGGTTCCACAACCTAGCCGCTGCGGAGGGAGGCCCCAGGCAATGAGCACAGTCGAGATCAGCAAAACGCCGCGTGCGCCCAAATTGGTGCGCTGGATCGTCTACGGTCTTGCGACACTCGGTGGGCTCGCTGTGCTCACGTCGGGGATGTTTCCCAGCCCGGCATTTACGGCCCTGGCGATCGCGATCGCGACGGCGTCGCTGGCGATCACCCTCTTGGCCCCGGACTTGTTCATCTATGTCACCCGGCCAAAGGGGGGTGAAGCCCCGCAGGTTGGTCTCAACCCCATCGCCGGCATCCCGGCTGCGGTTCTGTTCTTCCGCTCGATCGGGATGGATCTGGTCGACTTTGGACCCAGCTGGATCGCCGCCGGGATTTGCGGTGCGACGCTGGCCATCGCCGCTCTGCTTCGCCGGCCGGTCCGCACGCCGATCCAGCTGGTGATCTACATGAGCACCTTCGGGCTCCTGCTCGGCTACGGCGCGGCGACCCAGGCGAACGTCAGGTTCGACGCCAGCCCCGGTGACCCGTACCGGGCGACGGTGATGGCCTTGCACACCTCCCAGGGCCGCACCACGACCTACACGGTGCAGCTGTCATCGTGGGGCCCGCTCCCCGGCGGGAGGTGGCAGGACGTCCCGCGCTCGATCTATCAAACCACTGACGAAGGCGACTCGCTGTGCCCGCGGCTGCATCCGGGCGCGCTGCACGAGCGCTGGTTCACGATCGACCCCTGTCCGCCCTAGACGACGCCGGTCGCAAAGCTGACGCCATTCCCGCCGCGCACCGACCAAGCAGTTTCCGGCTGTGTCGCCGGTGCAACGGGCTGAGACTTGCCGCCCGACGAGGGCCGCATACATCCTGCATTCAGGACGCGCCCACGAAGCTCGGGCGTTGGATTGGAGATCGCACGATGAGCGCGGCCGCGGAGGCGGTGGTCCCGAGGGGGCGGATGGCGGAGATCGGCGGCGCGCGCAGGATGCGTTACGTCCTCGCTGGACCGCCCACGTCGCCCCAGCCGCTCGTGCTGCTCGAAGCAGGCTCGTTCGGGTTCTCGGCCGACTGGGCGGCGGTGCAGGAGGGTCTGGCGGCGCGAGGCTTGCGCTCGCTGGCCTACGACCGCGCCGGCCTCGGTGTCTCCGACCCTGGCCCCATCCCCCGCGACAGCGACGCGATCGTCAGCGACCTCGAGCGCCTGTTGGCCTCGCTGGGCGAACCCGGCCCCTACCTCGTCTGCGGCCACTCGATGGCCGGCATGCACGTGCGCCTCTTCGCCGCCCGCAACGCCCCCCAGGTGACCGGCATCGTGCTGGTCGATGCGACCACGCCAGAGGCGATGGACGATCCGGCCGCGAGCCAGTTCGTCGACCACTTCAACAACCTCTCCAAGCTCGCCGCCTGGGGGGCGCAGATCGGCTTGCAGCGGCCGCTGGCCGGCGCGCTCGGCGACGCCATCGGCCTGCCGGCGGCGGCCAAAGAGGAGAAGCGCCGCGCGTTCGCCGATCCGGTCCACAACCGCTGGGCCGCCGCTGAGGTCGAGGCCTGGCATGCCGACGCGCGGCAGGCCCGCACCGCCGGCGACTTCGATCCGGCATGGCCGCTCGCCGTGGTTCTCACCGGCGATGGGCGACACTCCGCGGGCCGCCACACCGTCCAGACCGCGCCGGCCGACGCCTCGCGCCATGGCTTGGTGCTGCACGTGCCGGGGGCCAATCACGCCTCGCTGCTCGGGCAGCGGTTCGCCAGCCACATCGTCAGTGCGATCCAGCAAGTCGAGGCGGCGGCAAAGTCCTGCTAACACTTGGCCCCTAAAGGGGTCCTGATGGATTCGGCGCTGAAGCTTCAAGGCGTGACCAAGCGCTACGGCGGGTTCACCGCGGTGCGCGACCTTTCCTTCGAGGTCAAACCCGGCACGATCCTCGGGTTTCTCGGCCCCAATGGCGCCGGCAAGACCACGACGCTGCGGATGATCATGGGCCTGGTGACCCCGAGCGCCGGCACGCTGGAGGTGCTGGGCGAGACGGAAGGCCGCCGGCTGCGCGGCCGGATCGGGTTTCTGCCCGAGGAGCGCGGCCTCTATCGCCGGATGACCGGGGTTGGCGCTATCGCCTTCTTCGCCCAGCTGAAAGGCGTGCCGCGCCCCGAAGCCCGGCGCAAGGCGCGCGAGCTCCTGACCGAGAACGGTCTCGGCGAAGCGGCCGACCGGCAGATTCGCATGCTGTCGAAAGGCATGGCGCAGAAGGTTCAACTGCTCTCGGCGATCGCCCACGACCCCGAGCTGGTGGTGCTGGACGAGCCGTTCTCCGGCCTCGATCCGGTCAACCAGCAAGGCCTGGAAGGCATCATCCGCCGGCTCGCGGCGAACGGCTCGACGGTGATCTTCTCGACCCACGTGATGCAGCACGCCGAGCGGCTCTGCGACAAGGTGGTGCTGCTCGCCAAGGGCCAGAAGGTGTTCGACGGCAGCGTCGCCGAAGCCTGCGCCGCCGCGCCCCGCCGGCTGGTGGTCGAGGGCGATTTCGGGCCGGATGCGCTGGCTGGCGCACCCGGTCTCGGGCCAGCGATCTCCGAACTGCTCGACGGCGGCCGCACCCGCCTGACCAGCGCCCTCGACCAGGACGCCTCGGCGCCAGCGGCGCTGAAGGCCGTGTTCGACCGCGGCTTGGAGGTCAGCAGGCTGGAGCTGGAAGAACCGCACCTGCACGACGCCTTCATCGTGCTCACCGAGCGCGGAGGCGCGGCATGAGCCGGCTCTTGACCATCGCCATCCGCGAATACCTCGCGTTCGTGCGCACCGTCGGCTTCTGGCTCTCGATCTGCCTGATGCCCGCTGGCCTCTTGATCGCGATCTACGCCACCAGCGTCACCGCCAAGGTCGCCGGAGCGCCGCACGTGGTGATCGTCGACCTCTCCGGCGGCGGCTTCACCGGTTCACTCGCTGGCGCGATCACCTCGGCGCCGTCCGGCGCGGCCAGCCAACTGGCCCCGCTCCCGGCGATCATCGTGCCGACGCCCGGTGGGCCCTATCCCACCGCTGAGGCCGCGGCGCGCACGCTGAAGCCCTACCTGATCGGCGAGAAGGTGACGCCCTCGGGCCAGCGGCTGGACGCCGTCGCCATCGTTCATGGCCCGGCCAGCGATCCCGAGCTCGACTTCTGGACCCGCAACATCGTCGAGCCGGGACTGCAGTCGCGCCTCACGGATGCGTTGGGCGGGGCGGTTCGGCATGCGCGGCTAGTCTCCGCCGGGCTCTCGCCCGACAAGATCGCCAGCCTCGACGACTATTCGCCGAAGGTGGGGCACTTCTCGCCGAAGAGCGAGACGGCCGGCGTCGTCTCGCAGCGCGACAACCTGCCGGGCTTCGTCGGCCTGGCGCTGGGCTTCGTGCTCTACGCGCTCACCCTCACCGGCGCCGGCATCCTGCTCAACAGCGTGATCGAGGAGAAATCGAGCCGCATCCTGGAGGTGCTGCTGACCTCGGCGTCGGTGCCGGAGATCATCGGCGGCAAGATCCTGGGCGCGGCGATGGTCACCGCCTCGGCGTTGGCGACCTGGGCGGCGGTGGCCGGGTTCGGCTTCTTCAACCGCGACCCTCACATGCTGTTCGAGATCGCCGGCGTGCTCGGCCATCACGGCCTGGCGCTCTACTTCCTGCTCTATTTCGTCGGCGGCTACCTGATGTACGCCACCCTCTTCACCACCATCGGCGCATTCTGCGAGACAACGCGCGAGGCGCAGACGCTGCTCGGGCCGCTGATGATCCTGCTGACGGTCCCGATCGTGTTCATGGGCCAGGCGGTGGCGCATCCGGACTCGCCGGCGCTGCAGGCGCTGTCGTGGATCCCGCCGTTCACGCCGTTCCTGATGGCCGCCCGCGCCGCCAGCAACCCGCCGCTCTGGCAGATCGTCGGCACCTCGGCGCTGATGTTCGCGGTGACCGGCGTCGAACTCTGGGTCGCCGGCCGCGCCTTCCGCACCGGCGCACTGGCCAGCGGCCGCTTCGACGTCCGACTGATGCTGGCCAGCATCGCGGGACGCGGCGAGCGCGCCTGACCGCCCACCGACTCAGCGCTTCAATGAGGCGAGGGGCTGGCTGATGTCCCATATCTCTACGTGAGATTCCGGATATTCCGCCTGGGCGACCGCCAAAGAGTGACCGTCCGGCGAAAACGCGAGGCGGGTCGCCTCGCCGGTGGGGAGCACCGCGAAACGCTTGGCGCTGCTTACGTCCCAGAGCTCGGTGGTCTGCCCACCCTTGGCGGTAACCGCCAGCGCTACGGTCTTTCCGTCCGGCGAGAACCGCGCCGCGCCGAGGACCCGGAAGTCGCCGCCCTGCGGTGGGACGGGAATCACGCCGACCGATTCCAGCCTGGCCTGGCTAGCGACCGACCAGATCGAGAAATGGTCGAGCGCGACGTGACCGAATAGCTGTCCGTCCGGCGAAAACTCCGTCTCGCCCGATGTGGCGGGCTCGGCGCTCGCCCAGGGGTGTCCTTCGACGGAGCCGTATTGGGTGATGGCGTCCGCAGCGTCTCGCTGCACCGGGGTATGAACGTCCCAGGAGAGCGACGAGCCGTCGAAGCACGCCGCTTTCAGGGTCTTGCCGTCGGCAGAGAACGTCAGCGATGAGATCGAGCTCGGCGCGCCGGTCCCCGATGCGATCGGATGACCGCTGGCCGTGTCCCATAGCCACACCCGCTTGTCATCGGATCCGGTCGCCAGCGTCCGCCCGTCGGGCGAGAAGGCGGCTGTGCGCAGTGGCGCGCCCACCCACGTGTGGCTGACTTGCGCGCCCGTCGTCGCGTTCCACACCATCAAAGCCTGGGTCTCGGTCGTCCACCCCGTGGCGACGTATTTGCCGTCTGGCGAATAGGCGACCACCCCAGCGGCGTTGTGGTGACCGTCGTCGAACTCGGTCCAGCGCCCGCTGCCCGTGTAGCTTTTTCTGTCGAGCTTCCATTCCTGAGCGCCGGCCGTGATCATCGCGCCATCCGGCGAGAAGGCGACGTCCTGAGCATAGTATTTCGTGGTCAGCGTCTCGAGCAGCCGGGCGGACGCCGAATCGGCTCCCGGCTTGCACCCAGTCACGGCGCAGATCGCGGCGGCGACGGCGAGTGGCCTGCGCAGAACGACTAACACCAAGATTTGACCTGCCCGACCAACCCGAACCAACGGTGAATTTGCCTCATGGCCAGTCTCACCGCTGGCCACTCCCAGCGCAAGCGTCACGTCCGCCTCGAACGCTTGACGCCGGCGCCCCTCGCCGCGATCCTTTGAGCGTTTCCAGACTCGACCCAGGAGGTCCGCCAAATGGCCGTCGCCGCCAAGCTCGACCGCTCGCGCGGCGCAAGTGAGCAGGAGCTGATGGAGATGGTCCGCACCCGGTCGTTCCGGCGCGGCAAGTTCACACTGACATCCGGCCGCGAGAGCGATCTCTTCTTCAACCTCAAAACCACGATGATGGACCCGCGCGGCGCCCACCTCTGCGGCAACGCGTTCCTGGACCGGGTGCCGGCGGGCATCGATTACGTCGGTGGGCTGGAGATGGGCGCGGTGCCGGTGATTGCGGCGCTGGCCGTGGTCAGCGACATCGAAGGCCGGCCGGTGAAGACCTTCTTCGTGCGCAAGGCGGCCAAGGGCCACGGCACCAACGAGGTGATCGAAGGCCTGATGGCTGGTGAGACGCTCGCCGGCAAACGGGTGCTGATGACCGACGACGTGGCCACCACCGGCGGCTCGACGATCAAGGCGATCGAGGCCGCCCGCGCCGTCGGCGCCATCGTCGACCAGGCGCTCGTGATCGTCGACCGGCAGGAGGGCGGGACCGAAGCTCTGGCCGCGATCGGGGTCACCCTCAGGTCGGTCTTTGTCGGGGACGACTTCCGATAACCGCGCGCGTCGGCTACGCGGAGGGCGCGGGCGGCGGTCGCCGAGCCACCGATCCGCGCCGGCTGTTTGGCAGCGTCTTTCTGGTCTGGCTGGCTTGGGCGGTGCTGCTGGTGGGGTTCCAGGACTTCGTCCAGGCTCGTTTCCAGCTGCAGCGCCCAGACAACGTCAAAGACTGGACCGGCTCCTGGTCCAACGCCAGCGCCGCAGCACGGCATCCGTACCTGCAGAGCCAGGTGCTGAAGGGCCACGCGGCCTGGGACTCCGAGTTCTACATCTCCATCGCGCTGCACGGTTACGAAGACCCGGCGATGCGGGCCGCCAGCCCCAGCTCGACGCCGGACGCCGAGGTGGCCGGGCCGAAGAAGGGCCACGCCAACTGGGTCTCGCTGAACCACGCCTTCTTCCCCGGCTATCCGTTCGCCATGGGACTGATGGCGCGACCGTTGGCGGCGCTGGGCTTCGAGCAAGTTGGGGCTGCGACTCTGGCCGGAGTGGCTGTCTCGCTGGTCAGTGCGCTTTTCGCGATGTTCGCAATGGCCGATCTGGCGCTGAGCGACAGGGAGGCTGAGGCCGGCGACGGGGTGCGCGCCGCCTTCTACCTCGCGGTCTGGCCGGCGGCGATGTTCATGGCGCAGGTCTATAGCGAGGCGCTGTTCCTGGCGCTCTCGTTCGGCGCGCTGGCGATGATGAAGCGCGACCGTTGGGGGTGGGCCGCGGCGCTGGCGGTGGCGGCGGTGTTCACGCGGGCGACCGGCGTCTTACTGGTGATCCCGTTCGGCCTGACCTGGCTGGGTCTCGGCGATCGCCGCTCCATCGGCCGCGCGATCTTCGCCGCCTCGCCCGTGATCGCCTATGCGGGCTGGCGGCTGCTGTTCGGGCGTGACTTCGACTTCGTCGAGACCCGCTACTTTGGCCGCTGGCCGTTCGCGATCGGTCCCTCGATCGACGCCTGGACCGATTTCGCAGAGACCTTGCTCGGCGGTGACCCTCAAGCGCGGGCCTACGACCTGACCGAGCTCTTCGGCATCGTCGCTGCGCTGGTCACATCGGTCCTGCTCTGGCGGCGGGACAAGGCGCTGACGCTCTATGGGCTGGCGACGTTCGCGGTGGTGGCGACGTCAGGCGCGGCGCTGGGCATGCATCGCTATGCGCTGGCGATGCCGGCGCTCTTCCTGGCGCCGGCACAACTCGGGCGGGGGCCGGTGTTCGACCGCGTCTGGACGCTGGTCTGCTGCCTCGGGCTAGGCGTGCTGACGCTGCTGTTCAGCTTCGGATTCTGGGCGGGGTAGAGCCCCGCGCCAGATCAGCTCGCGGCGCCGCGGGGCGGCGGCTTCTTCGGCGCGGCGATCAAGCCTTCGCGCTGAGCGCGCTTGCGGGCGAGCTTGCGGGCGCGGCGCACGGCCTCGGCCTTCTGGCGGGCGCGCTTCTCCGACGGCTTCTCGTAGTGCACGTGCCGCTTCATTTCGCGGAACGAGCCTTCGCGTTGCATCTTCTTCTTGAGCGCTTTCAGCGCCTGATCGACGTTGTTGTCGCGAACGAAAATCTGGACGATGACACGTCCTCCTTTGGCGCCATTGCCCTGACGAAGGGCGCGGCTGATACCAGAACGCCCCCACCTTGTCCACATGAGGGCAAGACGTTTGCGGGCCTAGCGGCTAGATGTGAACGATGACCTACCCCGCCAACATCCGCCCGGAAAGTGTGGCCACCGACGACTGGGCCACCGTCGCCGAGGCACAGGTGCTGGCCGAGGCGCTGAAGCTCGCGCCAGACCAGGGCTGGACCTGGACCATGGCCCGCGCCGCGGGCGCAGCGGCGGGGTTCTCGAGTGGCGAGACCGAACTGCTGCTGCCCAGCGGGCCGCGCGACCTGGCGGCGCTCTATTCCCGCGCCTGCGATGCGGCGACGATGGCGGCGCTCGCGGGGACAGACCCCGCCACGCTCAAGATTCGGCTGCGAATCCGCGCCGGCGCGCTCGCCCGGATCGGCGCGGCGATGGCGCACGAGGCGGCGACCCGGCGGCTCGCGGGCTACCTCGCCTTGCCGACCAACGCCGCGCTGGGCCTCAGGCTGGTGTGGGAGAGCGCCGACGTGATCTGGCGCTGGGCGGGCGACACCTCGACCGACGCCAACCACTACACCAAGCGCGCCCTCCTCGCCGGAATCCTGACCAGCACCCTGCTCGTGCGGCTGACCAGCGGCGAAGAGGCCGCCGAGGCGCACCTCGACCGCCGCATCGAGGGCGTAATGCGCTTCGAGCGCCTAAAGGCGCGGGTACAGAAGATAGAGCTCGGTCGCTGGGGCGCCGGCGCACTGGGGCGGCTGCGGTACGGGAGATAGGGAGCCCCATCCGACGGCGGCTGCCAGCGCAAGTCTTACGCCCCACAGCGCTGGACCTACGCGGACTCGCAGTCAGTGCGCGCCCGCACCTGCGCCGCCCCAGTTGTACCCAGGCTGGTAGCCGGCGCCGTCGATCTCGTAGGCGTAGATATAGGTTCCGGCACAGGGGCTGCGGTCGCCGTTGACGTAGGCCGCCGGTCTGACGCGGTCGGTCCAGTGGTTGCCTAACCATTGTCGGAGGGGATCCAGCGAAAGGTCGGGCTCTAGACTCTGGGCGGCATAGTCGAAGGCGCCCGCATAGATGACGTCGCCGGCGCGAGCCTCGAACGAAGGCGAGCCCAGGCACAGGTTCACGACGAAAGCATCTCGCGCGACGCTGAATGACTCTATCCTCCACCGGCCGGGTTGAGCCCTGAAGACAAACCATTGTGCGTTTTGGAAATTTCCGATGTCCACGTTCCCCTCGAACACCGTTGGCTGGCCGTCGCCGCCCGTCGCGGTATCGCGCCGAAATGTGAGGCCACTACCGGTTCGGTAGCCGGCCCCGGTGATGCGGAAGATGATGACCGCCTCGTTCGACGGCGCTGTCGCGAGCTCGTCCGCCTTGAGTACTCTGGCCGCATCTTTGGCGCCCCAAGCGGTGTAGCCACTCGGTTTCGGCAACTGCGGGTCGTGCGAACGATCAAGGGCCCTCAGGCTAAGGCTGAGCGTCCCGCTCCAGGCTTCGGCTCTGAACCTGACTGTCGCGCGGTCGGTCAGCGCGTTCGACCACTGGCGGAGCACGATTCCCGGCGGCGAAGCGGCGCCTACCCGCGGGCGGAGCCACGCCGCCAAGTCTGGCTGATTCAGCCTGGCGACGGTTTCGGCCGTGTCCGCCGTCACCTGAACGACCCTCCAGCCGCGCACGACCATGCAGTTCTCGGTGTTTGCGCCGATCGCGACGACAGATTTGTACTCTGCTTGCGCATCGAGCAGACCTTGAGTGACGACGGCGCCCATGACGTTGAGGCCGACTGCAGTTCCCTGGGGCTGCCGGGCGGCGGAGGCCATCACCAGGCATTCGCGCAGTTCGAGATCGTGTATCGCCAAGTTAGCGCCGGGGCGGTTGAAGTAGGTGTTCGGACCGCTCGTCCGCGAAAGGTCGATCGGCGCCGCTGTCGCCGCCGCTGTCCACAGACTCAACCCGAGGCAGGTCGCCAACGCGATCCATCTCATAGCCAAAGTCCCCCCGCCCCGCCGCTGAGACGGCCTTCACCCACCGAGAGTACAATCCGAGCGTAGGCCAACTGCCGATTCAAACGAAGCCATGGTAAGCGTTGCAGGTTGGAGTCAGCCTTGGGCCGCGGCTACCTCAGCGGCGTCAGTCGGTTCACGTGGCCCATCTTGCGGCCTGGACGCGCCTCGGACTTGCCGTAGAGCCAGAGCCGCGTCTCGGGTTCGGCTGCCAGCCGCGGCCAGTCGTGGGCCTCGTCGCCGATCAGGTTGGTCATCTCGACGCGGGCGATGGCGTGGGTGGGCCCGAGCGGCCAGCCGGCGACGGCGCGGATGTGTTGCTCGAACTGATCGACCTCGCAGCCATCCAGCGTCCAATGGCCGGTGTTGTGGACCCGCGGGGCGAACTCGTTGACCAGTAACCGGCCGTCGTCACGCTCGAAGAGCTCGATCCCGATCACCCCGACATAGTCCAGCGCAGCCAGCAGCGTCGCGGCAATGCGCTCGGCCTGGGCAGTGGTCTGCGCTGTAGCGCGGGCCGGCGCGATCGTGCGGCGCAGGATGCCGCCTTCATGGTGGTTCTCGGCCAGCGGATAGAGCGCGATCTCGCCGGTGCGGCCCCTGGCGGCGATCACCGATAGCTCGCGGCGAAAATCCGCCGGCGCTTCGGCGATAGCCGCGCCGCCGCCCACCGCCGCGAACACCGCCGCGGATTCGCGCCCGCTCTCGATCCAGGCCTGACCCTTGCCGTCGTAGCCGCCGCGGCGGGATTTGATCAGCAGCGGACGACCCAAGCGCTCCAGCGCCGCCGCGATGTCCGCCGGGGCGTTGACTTCGGCGAAGGGGACCGTCGGCGCGCCGGCCTGGTTCAGGAACGTCTTCTCCGCCAGCCGGTCCTGGGCGATGGCCAGCGCACGGCCCGCCGGGGCCACCGCCACGCCCGCCGCCTCCAGCACCTCGACCGCGGCCGCTGGCACGTTCTCGAACTCGAAGGTCACCACGTCCGATACGGCCGCCAGGCGCTGTAACGCGGCAGGGTCGTCATAAGCGCCTTCGATGGCGTGGGCGGCCAGGCGTTGGGCGGGAGACCCGGGTTCAGGGTCGAGCACGGCGACGTCGAAGCCGAGCCTGCCGGCGGCCATCGCCAGCATGCGGCCGAGCTGGCCGCCGCCGAGGACGCCGATCACCGCCCCTGGGGCGAGCGGAAACGCCGCTCCGCTCAATCCTCGACCTCTTCGGGCACGCCATCGGTCTGAGCTTGTGTGAACGCGGCGAGGCGTTGAGCCACGGCGGCATCGGAGAGCGCGAGGATGCGTGCGGCCATCAGCCCGGCGTTGCGCGCTCCAGCTTCGCCCACCGCCATCGCGCCCACCGGCACGCCGCCCGGCATCTGCACGATCGAGAGCAGGGAATCGAGGCCGTCGAGGGTCTTCGAGCGTACCGGTACGCCCAACACCGGCAGGTTGGTCAGCGAGGCTGTCATGCCCGGCAGGTGCGCCGCGCCGCCCGCGCCAGCGACGATCACCTTCACCCCGGCGGATTCCGCGCCCTTGGCAAAGGCATAGAGTCGATCTGGCGTGCGATGCGCGGAAATGACGCGCGCACGCCAGGAAATGCCGAGTTCTGACAATACTTCGGCCGCTGCCTTCATCGTGGGCCAGTCTGAGCGACTTCCCATGATGAGCGCGACTGGCGCTTCTGTATCCATGCCCGCCTTCCGGAAAAGGCGCGGAGTATAGGCGCCCGCTTTGCGCTCGCAACCGAGCTCACCTAGGATTTTCTCAGGAACACTTTTACCGATTCGACCAGATGAAAATCTCTAGCGCCCGCGCCGAGCCTTTCTCCAGCATCCGTCGGCGCAATCTCGCCGAGGCGGGCGCGAAGATCAGCACGGCTACGCCGACCGATCAGGCGAGCTTCCTGGGCGTCTCCGAGACCGAGCTGACCCCGGCCGTCCGCGCGGCGATCGCCACCCTGGTCATCGAGCTCAACGACCTGCGCAGCGAGATCCAGCGGCTGAAGGCGCGGCTGCAGGAAGCCGAACTGATCGCCGACGAAGACCCGCTGACCACCGCCAAGAACCGCCGCGCGTTCATCCGCGAGGTGAAACGCGTGGCCACCTTCGCGCAGCGTTACGACCTGCCGGCGAGCCTGGTCTACTTCGACGTCGATGATCTGAAGGCGGTGAACGACCGCTTTGGCCACGCGGCGGGCGATGCCGTGCTGCAAGCGGTGGCGGACCGCCTCGCCACCCACGTCCGCGAGTCCGACGTCGTCGGGCGGATGGGCGGCGACGAGTTCGGCGTGCTGCTGGTGCAGGCCGACCAGGCGACGGCGCAGGCCAAGGCCGAGATGCTGGCCCGCCTGGTCGAAGCCGAGCCGGTGCAGGTCGGCGACTGGCTGACCCCGATCCGGATCAGCTGGGGCGTGCGCCAGCTCGACCCCGCGATCGACCCCGAGAACCAGATCGCCGACGCAGACGCCGCGATGTTCGCGATGAAGCGGGCGAAGGGTTAGACGCCGCCGGCGCTTCAACCAGTTCCCCGCCCCCTTGCGGGGCGGGGTTAGGGGTGGGGGTGTCAGCGCCGGGCTCGCCGATAGACGCGGTGGCAGCCCTCTTCCGAACCATTGAGCCCGCACCCCATCCCCCAACCCCTTCCCGCAAGGGGAAGGGGAGTTACGGCGCGATCACCGCAGCCTGCGCCGCCTGCTGGGCATCCAGCTGGGCCTTGCGGTAGTGGGTTACGATCGTGGGCTTGGTGTCGAAGTCGAGCAGCTGGTCTTTCGCCGGGTCGTAAGCCGGCCAAGCGCCGAGGCCGTCGGCGTCGCAGCCGGGCTTGCCGGTCTTGGCGAACGCCACCCAGCAGGAATGCATAAAGCCGGCGACCGCGCGGTCTTCGTCGACGATCTCGGCCGAGTAGTTCGGCACGATCATCTGGGTGTCGAAGACGTATGGGTTTTCCGAGGTGTGGTTGGCGCCCGGGATCTTCCCGCGCCGGCCGACCCGCACGTAGGAGAACTCGTAGAGCCACGCGCCCGCCTTCTTCGAGGCCTGGGCGGCGAACCAGCGGGCCGGCGCGCCCATGGTTCCGTCGGTGAACATCGCCTGCGCGAGCTTGGCCGGGTCGGACGTCAGGTCCGGATAGGCCGCCTTCACGGCGTCGGGCGCGACGGCGACGTATGCGGCGTAGTTGGGCGGCGGCAGCAACGACGCCTCCCAGGTGTTCGAACCGATGATCAGCGGCGCCGGCGACTGGTGGCCACGGGCAAAGCCTTGCGCGGCGGTCTCGGTCAGCAGCCGACCATCGACCGTCATCCCGGCCACGCCCGTGCCGACCAGCTTGTCGGCCGGGATGGCGCGGAGTTGATCGGCGGTGGCGTCGACTGCCAGCCCGAGCGCGCCGGCGGTTGCGACGCCTTTGGTCTCGGCCTGCGCCAAGCTGACCGGCGCGCCCCAGCCGCCACCGGACTGGACGGTGGCCTTGTTGAAGAGGCTGCGCGCGGTGGGCGTCACCATCAGCGTCAGCGTGTTCAGTCCGCCGGCGGACTCGCCGAAGATCGTGACGTTGTTCGGATCGCCGCCGAACGCGGCGATGTTGCGCTTCACCCACTTCAGCGCCGCGATCTGGTCCATCAGGCCGTAGTCGGCGAGCGGCTGGCCGGGTTTGGCTTCCTTGGTCAGCGCCGGGTGGGCGAAGAAGCCTAGCGCGCCCAGGCGGTAGTTCATCGCCACCAGCACCACGCCGTCGCGGGCGAAGAAGCGGCCGTCGTTTGGGGCGATCGAGTCTGCGCCAGCGGTATTACCGCCGCCGAAGATCCACACCATCACCGGCGCCTTGGCGGCGTGGGCCGGCGTGAAGACATCGAGGGTCAGGCAGTCCTCGCTGACCGGACCGGCGTAGCCGCCGCCGTTGGGAAACCCGTTGGCGTTCACGGGTTGCATGCACGCCGGACCGTCGGCCACCGCCGGAAAGTCCTTCACCCACGGCTTGGCAGGCTGCGGCGGGCGCCAGCGCAGTGGGCCCACCGGTGGGGCCGCGTAGGGGATGGCGCGGAAGATGTGGGCTGGGCCCTCTTCGCTGCCGACCACCCAACCGCCGTCCGTCTTGACCCGTGGCGAGCCGGCTTTGGGGGTGTCGGCGAGACCAGCGCCAGCGGTCAGCAGCAGCGCCAGCAACCCGAGCCACGAATGCCTGACCATCGATCGTCTCCCCTAGGCAGCCCTGACGCCAAGAGCGCGAGGCGGGCGGCCTCGTCAACCTCGCGACGCCAGCCGCGCCTTTGATTGGACGAGCGGGCCGGCTAAGCACCGTCCCAAGAAGGAGACTCCATGCGTCCAGCCCTCGCCCTCGCCGCCGCGCTCTTTGTTGCGCCTGCGGCCAGCGCCGCGCCGCCGGCAGCCAGCACGCCGCCACCGGTCCCACCGAAGCTCTTCACCGCCGCCGGCTACGCCGAGCCGGAGATCGCCGCCAGCGCCTGCAAGAGCGTCAACGCCGCCGAGACCCAGTGCGCCGTGCCGGCCATGACCGCCGGCCGATATCTGGTTCGAGCCGCCGCCACCTCGACCGCCCAGGCGCCCGACGCCGCCCAGCAGATCACCCTCGTCGCCGGCGACCAGATCTGCACCGCGACGCGCAGCCCGGACGTGAAGACGCCCTGGGCGGTGGGCGCCAAGCGCACCTTCTACAGCGCGTGCCTCTTCACCATCCTGACCGACACGCCGATCACGATCACCGCGCTCTATGTCGACGCCAAGGCGACCAAGGACCCCGGCGGACCGCAGCTGACCGTCAGCCGCCAGCCCTGGGGCGGCGTCATCAGTGGTAATCCGATCTCGGTGACGCAATGACGGGGCGACGGTGATCCACGGGCGCCGGATCGTGTATGGGTGCCACCCAGGAGGAGACGCCAGTCATGCGTGACTGACGGTGATCCACGGGCGCCGGATCGTGTATGGGTGCCACCCAGGAGGAGACGCCAGTCATGCGTGACATTCCCCATTTCATCGCCGGCAAGCCGTACCGCCAGGTCGAGGGCGACATCGGCGACGTGTTCGATCCCAGCGTCGGCGAGGTGCAAGCCCACGTCGGCCTGGGCGGCGCGGCCGTGATCGACGAGGCAGTGACGGCGGCGCTGGCTGCACAACCGGCCTGGGCGGCGCTGAACCCGCAGCGGCGGTCGCGGGTGATGTTCGAGTTCAAGCGCCTAGTCGAGGCTGAGATGGACTCGCTCGCCCACCTGCTCTCGTCCGAGCACGGCAAGGTGGTCGCCGACAGCCGCGGCGACATACAGCGCGGCCTGGAGGTCGTCGAGTTCGCCTGCGGCATCCCGCACGCCCTGAAGGGCGAATACACCGAGGGCGCCGGCCCAGGGATCGACGTCTATTCGATGCGCCAGCCGCTGGGCGTGGTCGCCGGGATCACCCCGTTCAACTTCCCGGCCATGATCCCGATGTGGATGTTCGCCGTGGCGATCGCGGTTGGCAACGCCTTCATCCTGAAGCCGTCGGAGAAGGACCCCAGCGTGCCGCTGCGGCTGGCAGAGCTGTTCGTCGCCGCCGGCGGGCCGCCCGGCGTGCTGAACGTGGTGCATGGCGGGAAGGCGGCGGTCGATGCGATCCTGACCCACCCCGACATCGCCGCGGTGAGCTTCGTCGGCTCGTCCGACATCGCCGCCTACGTCTACGCGACCGGCGCGGCGCACGGGAAGCGCGTGCAGGCGATGGGCGGGGCCAAGAACCACGGCATCGTGCTGCCGGACGCCGACCTCGACGCGGCAGTGAAGGACATCATCGGCGCCGCCTATGGCTCGGCCGGCGAACGCTGTATGGCGCTGCCGGTGGTGGTGCCGGTGGGCGCCAAGACCGCCGACGCGCTGCGCAAGAAGCTGCTCGCCGAGATCGAGACCCTCAAGGTGGGCGTGGCGACCGACCCCGACGCCCAGTACGGCCCGGTGGTCTCGGCGGCGCACCGCAAGCGCGTCGAGGACTACATCGAGCTTGGGGTGAAGGAAGGCGCCGAGCTGGTGCTGGATGGGCGTGGCTTCGCGCTGCAGGGCCACGAGAAGGGCTTCTTCATCGGCCCGACTCTGTTCGACCAGGTAAAGCCGTCGATGAAGACCTACCAGGAGGAGATCTTCGGACCGGTGCTGCAGATCGCCCGCGCCGAGAGCTTCGACGAGGCGTTGTCGCTGCCGTCGAACCACCCCTACGGCAACGGCGTGGCGATCTTCACCCGCGACGGCCGCGCGGCGCGCGACTTCGCCGCGCGGGTCAATGTCGGCATGGTCGGAATCAATGTGCCGATCCCGGTGCCGGTCGCCTACCACACCTTCGGCGGCTGGAAACGCAGCGCGTTCGGCGATGCGAACCAGCACGGCATGGAGGGCGTTCGGTTCTACACCAAGGTGAAAACGGTCACCGCCCGTTGGCCGGAGAGCCGGCTGGAGGGAGAATCCAGCTTCATCATCCCGACCATGCGATAGTCCTCCGCGTGGCTCCCCCCTCCCTGTCATCCCGGAGACCCGCGAAGCGGAGTCATCCGGGACCTCCGGCACTCCCGTCACGTGCAGATCCCGGATCTGCGCCGCTCGCGCGGCTTGTCCGGGATGACCGCGGTTGGGGTAGGTAGCCCGTGGACTTCGAGCTCTCCGACGACCAGCGCGCCCTCGAGGACGCCGCCCGCGACTTCGCCGCGGCCGAGCTTGCTCCGCATTCCGCGCTTTGGGACGAGGAGTCGATCTTCCCCGTCGAGGTGATGAAGAAGGCGGCCGAACTCGGTTTCGCCAGTCTCTACGTGAAGGACGACGTCGGCGGCTCGGCCCTGACCCGGCTGGACGCGGCGATCGTGTTCGAGGCCCTGGCTGGCGGCGACGTCTCCACAGCCGCGTTCCTCTCGATCCACAACATGGCCTCGTGGATGATCGACCGGTTCGGCGACGAGGCGCTGCGCCAGCGCTTCCTGCCGCGGCTGACCCGGATGGAGCTGATCGCCTCCTATTGCCTCACCGAGCCCGGCGCCGGCTCCGACGCAGCCTCGCTAAAGACCAGCGCGCGGCGCGAGGGCGACGACTATGTGCTGAACGGCGCCAAAGCGTTCATCTCCGGCGCCGGAACCTCGGAACTTTACGTCGTGATGGCGCGCACTGGCGGCGACGGCGCGGGTGGTGTCTCGGCGATCGTGGTCGAGAAGGGCGCGCCCGGCCTCTCGTTCGGGGCGCACGAACGCAAGATGGGCTGGCGCAGCCAACCTACGGCGATGGTCCACTTCGACAATGTGCGCGTGCCCGTCGCCAACCGGATCGGCGACGAGGGCGCTGGCTTTCGCTTCGCCATGATGGGGCTGGACGGCGGGCGCCTGAACATCGCCGCCTGCGCGCTCGGCGGCGCCGGCGTGGCGTTCGACGCCGCCAGGGCCTACCTCGGCGAACGACGCCAGTTCGGCCGCCCGCTCGCCGACTTTCAGGCGCTGCAGTTTCGCCTCGCCGACATGGCGACCGAGCTTGAGGCCGCGCGGTTGATGGTCCGCCGCGCCGCGGCCGCGCTCGATGCCGGCGATCCGGCGGCGACGCGGCTCTGCGCCATGGCCAAGCGCTTCGCCACCGACGCCGCGTTCGAAGTCGCCAACCAGGCGCTGCAGCTGCACGGCGGCTACGGTTATCTGAAAGACTACCCTCTGGAGCGTATCGTGCGCGACCTGCGCGTTCATCAGATCCTGGAAGGGACCAACGAGATCATGCGCGTGATCATCGCCCGGGAGCTGCTGCGATCATGAGCGACGAATCCGAAGTCATCGTCAGCCGCGTCGGCGGCCTCGGGCGATTGACGCTGAACCGGCCGCAGGCGCTGGGGGCGCTGACCACCGGCATGTGCGTGGCGATGACCGACGCGCTGCTGGACTGGCGGGACGATCCGGATTTGATCACCGTGCTGATCGATCACGCCGGCGAGCGCGGCTTCTGCGGCGGCGGCGACATCCGCATGCTGGCCGAGAGCGCCGCGGGCGATGGGAAGGCGGCGATGACCTTCTTCCACACCGAGTATCGCCTCAACCATCTGCTGGGCGACTACCCCAAGCCGATCGTGACGGTGATGGATGGGATCACCATGGGCGGCGGCGTCGGCATCGCCCTGCCCTCACGCTATCGCATCGCCACCGAGCGCACGCGCCTGGCCATGCCGGAGACTGGCATCGGCCTCTTTCCTGATGTCGGCGCGGGTTGGTTCCTGCCCAAACTGCCGGGGCGGATCGGGCTCTGGATGGTGCTGACCGGCGCGCGGCTGCAGGCCTCGGACTGCAAGTACACCGGCCTCGCCACCGAGGTGGTCTCCTCGAAGGACCTTCCAGGCTTGAAGGCGGCGCTGGCGAAGGAGCCTGACGAAGTCGAGCGCATCGTGCAGGAGCGCCATGCCGACCTTGGCCCGCCGCCGCTGATCGCCCAGCAAGGCACCATCGACCGGTTGTTCGACGGCGATAGCGTCGAGGCCGTTGTCGCCGCGCTGGAAGCCGATGGCTCGGCCTGGGCGAAGGAACAGCTGGAGATCCTGCGGCCGAAGTCGCCGCTGAGTTCGAAAGTCTCGTTCCGCCTGATCGCCGGCGGCCTGGCGCCCGCCACCCTCGCCGATGATCTCGTCACCGAGTACCGGCTGGCGGCGCACGTCGCGATGCAGCCCGACTTCCGCGAAGGCGTACGGGCGGTGATCGTCGACAAGGACAACGCCCCGGTCTGGAATCCCGCGACCCTCGCCGAGACATCCGACGCGCTGATCGACGAGATGTTCGCAGCGCTGCCGGCCGGCGAGGAATGGTCGCCGCTGCCCACCGCCTGAAGGGACCCCGAGCTTTGGCCTACCAGACCCTGATCGTCGAAGACCACGAGGCCGTGCGGCTGATCCGCCTCAACCGGCCCGAAGCGCTGAACGCCCTGAACGGCGCGCTGATGGACGAGTTGACCGCGGTGCTCGACGCCGGCGAGGCCGACGCGGCCGTCCGTTGCTTCGTGATCACCGGCTCGGACCGCGCCTTCGCCGCCGGCGCCGACATCAAGGAGATGGCCCCGAAGTCGTACGCCGACGTCTTCACCGAGGACTTCATCACCCGCAACTGGGAGCGGGTGACGCGCTGCCGCAAGCCGGTGATCGCGGCGGTGGCCGGCTACGCGCTGGGCGGCGGCTGCGAGCTCGCCATGATGTGCGACTTCATCATCGCCGCCGACAACGCCCGCTTCGGCCAGCCGGAGATCAACCTCGGGGTCATGCCGGGCGCCGGCGGCACCCAGCGGCTGACCCGGTTCATCGGCAAGTCCAAGGCGATGGAGATGGTGCTGACCGCACGGATGATGGACGCCGCCGAGGCCGAGCGCTGCAGCCTGGTCAGCCGCGTCGTCCCGCTGGCAGAGCTAATCCCGAACGCGCTGGAGACCGCGAAGAAGATCGCCGGCCTCTCGCCGCTGGCGGTGATGATGGCCAAGGAGACGGTCAACGCCGCCTACGAGACCCAGCTCGCTGAAGGCGTGAAGCTGGAACGCCGCCTCTTCCACTCCCTCTTCGCCTTCGAGGACCAGAAGGAAGGCATGGCGGCGTTCTCGGAGAAGCGGCCCGCCGACTTCAAGGGGCGGTGACGGACGCCGGCTCTGCTACGGCAACGACGTCGGCCCTAGGCGGATCGCGGAACCGGTCGCGCAGCTTCAGGAACGGCCGCTCGACCAGCCAATAGAGCGCGCCGCCGGCGATCAGCGCGAGGCCCAAGGCCGCCGGCAGAGTGAGCATCCTTGCCGGCGCGGGCCACGCGCCAGACCACACGATCGCCAAGTGATAGGCGATCTTGTGGCTCAGATAGAGGCTGTAGGCCCCCGCGGCGAGCGCTGCAGCGCCTGGCAGGGCGCGGCGGCCGATCAGGGAGGTGGGCGACGCCGCGGTGATCACCAGCAGCGACATCGAGAGCGCGATCAGCGGGTATCCGAACGTCGCGGCGAAGAACCCTCCGATCTCGTCCTGGAACAGCCACATCGCGCCGCCGATCCCGGCTAGGCCGCCTCCGAGCAGCAGATTCCCGCGCCGCGTCAGCGCCGCCCACCAGCTCGGCCGGAACACTTGTAGCAGGGCGACGCTGATCCCGCCGAGTGGGTCGTCGAGCCGTGCCCAGGTCGGGTAGTAGATCAACGACATGTAGGCCCCGGCATGCGGCTGGGCGGCAAGGTCGAACGGCGGGGCGGCGACGCGGTCCAGCCAGACCCACCCTCGCAGCATCATCCCCAGCACGACCAGCAGAGCGACAGCGCCGACGACCTTGGCGACGGTCGGACGCCTGGCCAGCAGTGCTACAGCCAGCGGGAAGACCAGGTAGAACTGCTCCTCAACGCAGAGCGACCAGGCGTGAGAGAAGCTCGTTCCGGCCGGCGAGGGTGCGCCGAGGTTCAGGCTGAACGTCAAGAAGCGCCACAATGGCAGGATGCGATCCCACTCCTGCAGGACCGGGAACAGGAAATAAAGGCTGAGCACCACTAGGTAGGCCGGCGCCGTGCGCAGCAGTCGCCGCGCGAAGAAGTGCGGATAGTTGGGCGCCTGCCCTCTGGCCCACGGCCGCAGCAGCTGGCCGGCGATCAGGTAGCCGCTGAGGGCGAAGAAGAGATCGACGCCCATCCAACCGAACGCAACGAACCAGGGCTGACCAGAGATCAGGTCGAAGTTGGAGGCATGGTAGATCATCACCCAGCCGATCGCGGTCGCGCGCAGTAGGTCGAGCCCCGGCAGGCGGGCGGCGGAGGCCGGCAGGGCGTTGGAGGTCGGCATGGCTAGTCGCGGGTGAGGCAAGGTTGCGGCGATGCTAGATGACTCGCCGGCCCGGCGGCAGCGGCATAGGGTGCTTCCAAGAGCCTAAAGACCGAGGGAGGACGACCGATGTCGCGTGCGCTGGTGCTGGGTGGCGGCGGGCCTGTGGGGATCGCCTGGGAAGCTGGGCTGATCGCCGGGCTGGCCGAGGGCGGGGTCGACCTCGCCGCCGCGGACTACATCCTCGGCACATCGGCCGGGTCGTTCGTCGGCTCGCAGCTGGCGATGGGCAAGAAGGCTGGCGACATGGCCGCGGCGATCCTGGCCGAGGCCGACCGGCCGCGCCCGATCCCGACGCCGAAGGCCGACGGCGAAGAGCGCCCAGCGCCGCCCAACCTCTCGGTGCTGTTCCAGAAGATGCAGGAAGCCGCGTCCGGCACGCGCGATCCGCTCGAAGTGCGCCGCGAGATCGGCCAGTTCGCGCTGGAGGCCAAGACCCAGGACGAGGACGCCTTCATCCGCGGCTTTGGCCGCTCGCTCGCCGAGACGCAAGCCGACGCCTGGCCCAAGGGCCGCTACGCCTGCACCGCGGTCGACGCAGTCAGCGGCAAGTTCGTCGTTTGGGACAATGAGAGCAAGGTCGGGCTGGCCAAGGCGGTGGCGTCGAGTTGCAGCGTGCCGGGGGTGTTCCCGCCGGTGACCATCAACGGGCGGCGCTATATCGACGGCGGCATGCGCTCGGGCACCAACGCCGACATCGCCAAGGGCCACGAACTGGTGGTGCTGATCGCGCTGCGCACCGGCGGCGCCGATCCGGAGCAGGCGGAGCGGTCGAAGCGCGCCCTCGATACAGAGATCAAGGCGCTGACCGACGACGGAGCGAAGGTCGAGCTGATCACGCCCGACGAGGCCAGCCAGGCCGCGTTCGGCGCCAACCTGATGGACGGCCGCGTACGTCCTGCGGCCGCGAAGGCCGGGCTGGCGCAGGGCCGGGCGCTGGCGGCGGCGCTGAAGGGCGTTTGGGGCTAAACGAACCCCTCCCCCCGTCCTTCCCCTTTATGGGGAGGGCAGGCGGCGCGTCGTGACGCCGGGTGGGGATGTCCGAAGCTTCAACGCTACTCTCGGAGGCAGCGCACCTCACCAGACTCCCCCACCCGACCGCTTCGCAGTCTTCCCTCCCCATGAAGGGGAGGGCTGGGGAAGAGTGTCGTCGGCGCTACTTAACGTCGTCGGGGTAGATCACCGGCAGCACGATCGAGGTCGGGTGGGTCTTGTCGAGGTAGATGCTGTTGGTGGCGATGCGGAGCGGCGTGGTCTTGTCGCCCGGCTCGGCGCCGTTGTTCTGGTTCACGTCGAAGCGTGGGGCGTTCGATGAGGTGATCACCAGTTCGATGTGGTGGCCCTTCTCAAAGGTGATTGCGGTGTTCCACATGTCGATGGTGAGCTTCTCCGGCGCGCCGGGGGTCATCATCTTGATCTGGTCGGGCATGCGGCCGTCGCGGTAGCGAGCGCGGATGGGAGCGTCGAGCACCAGCGCCTCGTAACCGTCCGGGTACACATCGACCAGCTTGGCCATGAAGTCCGTATCCGGACCGTCGGTAGCGCCCCAGACATCGACGCTGACGTGACCGGCGATGGCGACGTCGTGGTCGAGGGCGGGGGTTTCGAAGCGCAGATAGTCGGGCCGGTCCGGAATTGCGCGCTGGTCCATCGGCCCGCGTTCGAACGTAAGGTTGGCGCCGCCGACCGTGGGCACGGGATGGGCCGGGTCGAACTTGTAGCTGAGCTTGGCGTCGACCACCGTGGGCGGCGTGGTGGTGAGGCCGTGGTCGGCGGTGACATAGTAGTTCACCGCGCGGCTGGCGGGCGGCCAGTTGGCGAAGGCCATGATCCGGTTCTTCGGTGAGAAGTCGCCCTTCCGGGCCGACGCCATCATCACGACGTGCACCGGCGGCTCGTCCATGATCCCGTTCTGCACCCCCTTCAGCCAGTAGTCCCACCAGCGCATCTCGTCCGCGGCGCTGGCCGTGGCGCGGTCGAGGCCGGGATAGGCGAGATCGCCGGAGAGCGGACCGTGGCCAAACGGGCCCATGAAGAGCTTCTGGTTGCCGCGCGCGCCGGCGGCGCCCTGGTTCTGAAGATACTGGAAGTTATAGATATTTCCGGAGTTGAAGATGTCATACCAGCCGCCGATGTTGTAGATCGGGATGCGGATGTAGGCCATGCCCTGGCTCATGTCGCCACGCACCGAGATGACGTTGGAGACGACACCGCGGCGAATACCGTCGAGCACCTCGTCGCTCGCGCCCTGCCCCTTGGTCCAGCCGATGGTGTCTTTGTCCTTCAAGGCGCCGCCCATATAGCTGTTGGCGGAGCGGTCGTTGGGGGCCACGATCACATAGGCGGCGACCAGGTGCGGCGGCGCCGAGATCGCGGCCATGTTCGCGGTGATCCCGAGCGCCGAGCCGCCAGTGATCCCGACCTTACCGTTCGACCACGGCTGCTTGGCCGCCCACTCGACGGTGTCGTAGCCATCCGGGATGTCGTCATTGAAGGCAGAGTAGAAGCCCTTGGAGTGGCCCTTGCCGCGAACGTCCTGCACCACGAAGGCGTAGCCGCCCGCGGTGTAGCGGTTGATCGAGGCCGTCAGCCCGGTCAGCATCTGAGGCGGGACCCTGGTCGGATCGGGGTCTTTCAGATAGGGCGTACGCTGCAGGATCACCGGCCAGGGACCAGTTCCGGCGGGCAGGTAGACGTTGGCGGCGAGCACCGTGCCGTCGCGCATCGGCATGAACGCTTCCTGGTGCGCCGGCATCGTCGGCGCGGCGGCGGTCGGCGCGATGCCTGAGACCGGCTGAGCCGAGGTCAGGCCAGGCGTCATCAGCGCCGCGATGGCGGCGGCGTAGAGAATAGGCTTCATGAATCATTCCCTTGGAAAATCGCCAGATGAAACGCCGCGTTCTTAGCAGCGAATCCGCCCGCTCTGCCAAGGGGTAGAGACTACCCCGCCGGGTGCAGACGGTAGTCGACGTCGTCCCAGGTGACAGCGGACATCTCTTTGCGGCGCGGGCCGATGTAGCCGAACAGGAACGCACCCACCTTGCGCATCTGGATCTCTTCCGAGCCCTCGGTGATCCGGTAGCGGCGGTGGTGGCGGAAGATGTGCTCGAACGGCTTGTGGCGCGAATAACCGATGCCGCCGTGCACCTGCATCGCCCGGTCGGCCGCCTCGCAGACCAGCCGGTTGCCCCAGTAGTTGCACATGCTGACCTTGTCCGAGATCTGCCGCTCGACTTCCTTGTGCGGCATGCGGTCGATCTCCCACGCGGTCTTGCGGATCAGGAGCCGCAGCATCTCGCACTGGGTGTGAAGTTCGACCAGCGGCCACTGGATGGCCTGGTTGTCCGACAGCGGCTTGCCGAACGGCTTGCGCACCCTGGCGTACTTCACGCTCTCGTTCACGCAGTAGACCGCCGCTCCAAGTGATGAGGCCGCCTGGCGGATGCGGTTCTGGTGCACGAAGCTCTGGCCCAGCCCCAGGCCCTTGCCCTCGACGCCCCAGATCGCGTCGTCCGACACCCAGACATCCTTGATGCTGACCCGCGGGTGGTCAGTCGGCATGTTGAAGGTCCAGAGGTACTCCTCGATCTTCACGCCCGGATCGTTGGCCGGCACCAGGAACACCGTCAGGCCGTCGGCATCGCCGTCTTTCCCCGAGGTGCGGGCGAAGGTCATGATGTAGTTCGCCACGTGCATGCCCGTGGTCCACATCTTCTCGCCGTTGATGCGCCAGCCGGCGACGCCGTCCTTCTCCTCGCGCACCGCGCGGGTCTCCATGAAGGTGGCGTCGGAGCCGTGGTCAGGCTCGGTGAGGCCGAAGCCGGTGCGGATTTCGCCGCGCTGCAGCCGCTCCGCGTAGCGGTCGTACTGGGCGTTGGTGGCGAATTCCTTGAACAGGATGATGAAGGGGTTGTTGCCGACGATCGAGTGCTCGGTCTGCAGGTCGTTGTGCAGGCCCAGTCCCTTGGCGGCGAGGTGCTCGCGGATGATCGCCATGGCGAGGTTGGTGCCGCCCTTGCCGCCCCACTCCACCGGCCAGGCATAGCGCAGGTGCCCGGCTGCGTCGGCGCGCCGCCTCGCCTCGCCGAGCAACGCTTCCCATTCCTTGCGCGGCAGCCCGCCCGCCTCGAAGTCGGTGCGAGCGTATTCGCGCCGATGGTCGAAGAAGCGGATGTTGTCGTCCTTCTGCTCCAGCGGCTTGATCTCGGCCTCGATGAAACGATCGAGCTCGTCGAGGTAGTCCTGGATGTCTTGGGGGATATCAAAGTCCATCGGTCACCTCGGGTTATTGGGGTGGGGTCCCGCGCTCGGCCAGGGCCGCGCGGTAACCGGAGTAGTTGGGTTGGTCGACGGCGAGCTTGGCCATCGTCGTGGCCCAGAGATGCTCGCCGAGGCCGGGGGTCTCGAGGGTGAGGTCGCCCGCGCGGATACGCATGGCCAGCTCGCGGTTGAGCGTTGGCAGGTCGCCGTCGGTCATCAGCAGCGCGCGCAGGCGGCCGAGTTCCTCGGCTTCGGCCTTGGGCGCCAAGGTCAGCTGACGCTGGCAGATCTCGATCGCGTTGGCGCAGACGCGCAGTTGGAAGGCGATATGCGGACCAGTCTCCCGCGTCGCGGCCCCCTTCAGGAAGCCAGCGACCGTGGTCAGGATTTCTTCGGGGCGCGGTTCGTCCTGCATCAGCTTGCACCCACGCCAGCCAGCAGGCGCATCAGATCGACTTCGTTCTCCGATGCGCGCCGGGCGATGACGCCGCGCTCGACGCTGTCGCCGGCCCGGAAGGCGACGACCATGCCGGCGCACATCACGCCCCACTTGAGCGAGCCCAGCACCTCCCAGAACTTGACGTGCTCGCGGTCGACCGGATCACCCCCCGCAGCCTCGTAGCCGGCGAACAGGTCCTCGCGCTCGCCAAAGCCGCCGACCGGCTTGTCGACCTGGCCGAAGCGCCATGGGTTGGTGCAGATCCAGCCCAGGTCCTCCATCGGATCGCCGATGTGGGCCAACTCCCAGTCCAAGACGGCCGCGACTCCCACCGTGGGGTCGAAGATCAGATTGCCGTTCCTGAAATCGCCGTGCACCAGCCGGGGTTTGTCCAGCGTCGGCGGTAGGTGAGCGGCCAGCCACTTGAACGCGAGCTCGATCACCGGCCGCGGCCAATCCGTCGTCTGGTACGACGCGCGCCACTGGTCGACCACTTCGGCCGCGCTGGCGCGCCGCAGCATCGGCGCGGCCTCGACGGGGATGGCGTGGATGCGCGCCAGGATCTCGCCGCACTGGCGCGCCAGCTTGGGCCGGACGTCGGCGAAGCGCGGGTCGCGCACGATCCTCCCGCCCAAGGTCTCGCCGGCGACGAAGGTCATGATGAAGCCATGTCCCAGCCCATCTTCCGGCGTCAGCACGTGACGCACGATCGGGACTGGCGCGCCCTCCTTCGCGGCTAGCCGGAGGATCTCGGCTTCGGTCTCCAGCGGGATGCTCGATGCGCTCGGCGCCTGCTCGGCGCGGGGTGATCTGCGCAGGATCATCGGCGTCTCGGCGCCCTCGTGCAGCAACTCGAAGCGCCAGATCTCCTGCGTGGCGCCGGCGGTCAGACGGGTCACGCGGGCGATGCCGGTCGAGGCGGGGAACTGGCGGTGCGCGATTGCGGCCAGCCGTTCGGCGACAATCTCGCCCGGCGTCCTGGTTTCCCCCGACGGTCCGTCCGCGGCAGCCATGCGCCTACCCGTTCCTCCGCTTTTTCGGAACCCTAGCCGACCGGACTGAGCGGTGAAACGGTCACGTGGCGGCAGGTGATAACCGCGATTTCAGACACCGCCCGGATCCAGCCGCGCCGGACTCCTTGGCTTCCCCTTGGCTGCCGCCGCTTTAATATCCTCTCGTGATATGATAAAGCACCCACGTGAACCGCGACCCCGTGCCTCGGCCTTCAATATCACGCCGGGATGTAACTGGGGGCCGCTGAACAGGGAACTGGACACGAAATGAACATCAGAGCCATCGCCGCGGCTAGCTCGGCCGCCGCCATGATCGCGAGCGCCGCGCAGGCCGGCATCCTGCACTACGAAGCGATCCTGAAGGGCGCCAGCGAGTCGCCGCCCACCTCCGCCGCCGGCCGCGGCGAGATGATCGGCGTGCTCGATACCGACCGTCGGTTGCTCGACTACACCGTGACCTTCAGCGGGCTCACCGGCCCGGCCGTCGCCACCGGCTTTCACGGCAAGGACTCCGGCGTCAAGGCGGCGGTGTCGACGCCAGCGGACGGCAAGGCGGGCCCAGTTCACGCCGAAGTTCATCTGACGGACGCGCAGATCGCCGATCTGAACGCCGGTCGCTGGACCTTCGACATCGACACTCACGCCAACCCTAGCGGCGAGATCGGTGGCACAGTCATGCGCAGCAGCGGCAGCAACTAGCCCGCCAGCAAGCGCACGCGGTCTATTCGCGCTTGGCAAAGTCGGTCGACTTGATGCGCGAGCAGTCGCGAAGCGGCGGTCGGCAGCCTATGTTCCTGGTCGCATGAGCCTCGATTCGGAAAGCTACCAGAGCCTCGCCGGCTTTCGCCTCGCGCTGCGGCGCTTCCTTGCCGCCGCCGAGGCTATCAGCAAGACCGCCGGCGTCACCCAGCAGCAGTACCAGGCATTGCTCGCGATCAGGACGTGGCCGTCGGAGGCGATGACCATGGGCGACCTGGCTGGCGAACTGCTGCTGACCCACCATGCGGCCGTCCAGCTAGTCAACCGCATGGCCGCCGCTGGCCTCGCGATGCGCACGCCGTCGCCCTCCGACCGGCGCTCGGTGTTGCTGCGCCTGACCCCGTCGGGGGAGGCCCTGGTCGAACGGCTCGCCGGGCTCCACCTGGAAGAGGTGCTGCGCCAGGAGCCGCGGCTGACTCACTCGCTGCGGCGTCTGAAGCGTCTTGCGCCCGGCGATGAAGACGTGGCCGCGCCCTCGTAGCGCTGCCGGCATTGACGGCCGCAGGTCCGGCGGGGCTTATACAATCGTTTGAAAAGCGGCTCTCAAACGCCGCGTGCCCAGCGTCGCTCGAGGAAACCCCCATGACCGCCATCAACGCCGTGACCGACTACGCCCTGGACGGCGACGTCGGCGTGATCACGCTGAACTCGCCGCCGGTGAACGCGCTGTCGTTCAATGTGCGCGACGGCCTGGCCGGCGGAATGGCCGCGGCTTTGGCCGACGCCGGCGCGAAGGCGGTGGTGATCGTCTGCGAGGGCCGCACGTTCATCGCCGGCGCCGACATCACCGAATTTGGCGGCCCACAGAAGGGCGCCAGCCTGTTCGACGTGCAGGACGCCATGGAGGGTTCGACCAAGCCGGTCGTCGCGGCGATCCACGGCACGGCGCTGGGCGGCGGTTTGGAAGTTGCACTCTGCGCCCACTACCGCGTCGCCGTTCCCTCCGCCCGCTGCGGCCTTCCCGAAGTGAACCTCGGCCTGCTGCCGGGCGCCGGCGGCACGCAGCGGCTGCCGCGTATCGTCGGTCCCGAGCGGGCGCTGGAGATGATGACCTCGGGCCAGCACGTGCCGGCCGCCGAATGCCTGGCGATGGGGCTGGTCGACGCGATCGTCGAGGAAGGCAAACTGCGCGAAGGCGCCGTCGCCTTCGCCCACACGATCGCGGCCGAAGGCAAGCCGCTGAAGAAGGTGCGCGCGTCCAACGAGAAGGTAGAAGCCGCCCGTGGCCACCCCGAGATCTTCGAGAATTTCCGCAAGGCCAACGCGCGCAAGTTCCGCGGCTTCCTCGCGCCGGAATACAACATTCGCTGCATTGAGGCGGCGGTGAACGAGCCGTTCGAAGAAGGGTTGAAAACCGAACGCAAGTTGTTCGGCGAGTTGATGAGCGGCCCGCAGTCGGCGGCGCAGCGCTACGGCTTTTTCGCCGAGCGTCAGGCGGCCAAGATCCCCGACGTTCCGGACGACACCCCGACGATCCCGATCAAGAAGGTGGGCGTCATCGGCGCCGGAACGATGGGCGGCGGCATCGCCATGAACTTCATCAACGTCGGCATTCCGGTGACGATCGTGGAGATGAAGCAGGAGGCGCTCGACCGCGGTCTCGGCGTCATCCGCCGCAACTATGAGCGCTCGCGCACCGCCAAGCCGGAAGAGACCGAAGTGCGGATGAGCCGGTTGACCGGCTCGCTCGATATGAAAGCACTGGCGGATTGCGATCTCGTGATCGAAGCGGTGTTCGAGCGCATGGACATCAAGAAGGACATTTTCACCAAGCTCGATACGATCTGCAAACCCGGCGCGATCCTGGCCACCAACACCTCGGCCCTGAACATCGACGAGATCGCTTCGGTGACCAAGCGACCCGACTGGGTGATTGGCCTGCACTTCTTCTCGCCGGCCAACGTGATGAAGTTGCTGGAG
>DASXOP010000007.1:0-160625 GCA_036494265.1 Caulobacteraceae bacterium
GCCCGGCGGAGCGAACTGAGCCGCATTCGCGCGCAAGAACCTCATCGCATCGGAGCTTTCGCCGTCCGAATGGGACACCAGGCTTGGCTCTTCCGAACTGGAGAATATCAGGCGAAATAGCGCCGGGTTCTGCATGGCGAAGCGGATGTATTCGCGGCCCGTCGCGTTGAATCCAGCGACGCCGCCACCGGCCGTTTCCGCCGCGGCGCGCTGGGCGGCGCCGAGCTGCGTCAGCCCTTCGAGGGCGAGGGCCCCCATCAGCGCCCGCTTATCCGGGAAGTGCCGGTAGACTGCGTTCGCGCTCACGCCGACGGCGCGCGCCACTTCGCGCAGCGACAGGTCTCCCCCGGCCCGCTCTGCCAGCAGGCGCAGCCCGGCCGCGATCAGCGCGGCGCGAAGATCGCCGTGGTGGTAGGGCTTCACGCCAATGTTGACACCGTGAGCATCCGCGATATGTTCACATCGTATACATCATTGGGGCGCCTCGGGCTACTCGAACACGGAACTCGGGTTCAGGGCCAGACCAACAGTGTCTATTCACGGCAAAAGATTCTTTCTGCCGCGGAGGTGTGGGTGGACGCCGGCGACGCGCCCTCGCGGCCAGCTGATCGGCGCAGGGGATTGGCGATATGGGTCGGTTGGCGCGTAACATTCGTGGTCTTGCCTGGTCGCTGCTTACGGGCACGTCGGTGCTGGCGCTGGCGCCGTCGGCGCGGGCGCAACAGTCTGGACTCACGGTCGATCCCGACGGTCTTGTCTCGATCAACGGGCACACATGTCGACCGTCTGGCTCGCCGATCACTCCGGGCAACGACCCACAAGGGGCGCAGGCGATCCAGGATTTTTCTAACTTTGCGGGCGCTACGCCCACCGCGCCCGATCCTTATAACGGTTCGATTGCGAGCCAAACGGTCACATCGGCTGCGTCTCTCGTGGTAATTCACGCCCCAGGGACGTCCCCTACACCGGGAGATGTGGGGTCTGCGGTTGTTCCCGTCCGGAATTCATTTATCGTTCAAAATATTCAA
This sequence comes from Caulobacteraceae bacterium, assembly GCA_036494265.1. GTDB lineage: Bacteria > Pseudomonadota > Alphaproteobacteria > Caulobacterales > Caulobacteraceae > Acaudatibacter. The sequence continues at coordinate 1,029 of DASXOP010000007.1, forward strand.
GTTGAATGTCCGGACTCAATTACTCTCACAAGATTTATCGTTATTATTCCAGATGGCGCCGGAAACAAAGCAGAGATTGTTTATGCCGGACAGGGAGCCTCGAATGCTTCAGGGCTCCACAAGGGGACACTTGCAAACTCAGCCGATCCTGTTGCAGTCGGCTACACCGACTTCACCTTGCCGAGCGGCGACACCACGCAGCACGCAGATCGCTATGATCTGGCGACCGGCGCTAATCAGGATTTAGGCACGTTGCGCGGTGCGACCGGGCAATCCGTCGCCTATGGCGTTAATCTCGATGGATCGGTGGTGGTCGGGCAAAGCGAGGCCGCAACCGTACGCTACATCTCGAACAACGCCGCTGGCACCGCACCAACGCCCATCTACGCCCAACACGCCTTCCGCTGGACGCAGGCGCTCGGCCTCGTCGATCTCGGCACATTGGCGGGCAATGCGACGCGCAACTCGGCAGCTTATGGCGCCAGCGACGATGGCTCGGTGGTCGTTGGCCAGTCCGAAATCGAAGACGCCGATTATCAAATCCTGGGCAGCAGTCTGGGCTCCCACGCCTTCCGCTGGGTGCTGACCAACCCGGCGACCGGCACGGGTACGACAACCGATCTCGGCGCGCTTGGAAGCGCGAACAATTCGAGCCAGGCGATCGCCACCAGCAGCGATGGCTCGGTGGTGATCGGCGGATCGGACATCACGGGCGGCTCCCATGCCTTCCGCTGGACGCAAGCGAGCGGCATGGTCGATCTTGGCGCGTTTGCGCTGCCCGCATCGCCGCTGTTGGACTTCTTTTTCCCCAGCTGTGGCACCTGCACCGCGCCCACGAACGGCTCGTTTGCGACGGCCGTGTCAGCGGATGGCAAGATTGTTGTCGGCTTTGACGAACTGACAAATGGCTCACTGCTCAGTCAGACATCGCAGGGCTTGGCGACGCCGCCCCTGGCGCAGATCTATGCTCACGCGTTCCGCTGGACGCAGGCGACCGGCATTCAGGATTTGAACACGCTGCTGACCAATGCCGGCGTGCAACTCGGCGGAGTCTTCCTCGCCAGTGCGACTTCAATTACGCGCGACGGCCAGTTCATCTCCGGGTTGGCGACGGTCACCGATCCCAAAACCGGGCTTGCCACCAATGGCAACCCGACCTTTCCCGATCAAATTCCTTACGTGATCCGCTATGTCGATGCCACCAACGGGGCGACGGCCACCAGTGGAGGGATCGCCACGGCGGCTGATCTTGCACCCACTCCCACTCCGGCGCCAACACCGACGCCTACTCCGACCCCAACTCCGACCCCAACTCCAACTCCAACTCCAACCCCAACCCCAACTCCAACTCCGACCCCAACCCCAACCCCAACCCCAACCCCAACCCCAACCCCGACACCTACTCCAACTCCGATCGCCGGGATCACAACCTACGCGGCGGTGCAGGCCTCGGTGAACCAGCTATCGCGCGAACGCACGCAGTTGCTGGTGCAAAGCCGCGGCTTCTTGTCGCCAATCACCGACGATATGGATCCGCTGGTCGCCCCTAGCCAGATGCACGCCTTCGCCGAGGCCGGCAGCGTAGGCGGTGGGGTGCGCGGACGCTGGACCCTTCCCAGCGGCCTAATGTTGCTCGCCGGCCTGGAAGCAGGCGAGCAGGACTATCAGGGCGTCCGGACCAGCACGGGGGTAATGGCGACCCTGGCGGCCCGCTATGCGCCGACCAACTGGAGTGCTTCCCGGCCCTTAATCGAGGTTGGCGGGCTGCTGAGCGGCGGCGGGGGCGCCACCTTCACCCGCACCTACGCAAACGGCGTAGGCACATCGACGGGACAGGGATCGAGCGCCTTGAAAACCAGCGCCATTTGGGGCCGCGCGGGCTGGGTTTGGGACACCAGCAAGTCCGATCAGCTGGGCGCCTACGCCGAGTACCAGTATGTGCGCCAATCTATCGGCGCTTATCTTGAGCCCTTGTCCCAACAAGACCCCTTCGAGGCGTTGGTGACGCCAGGAGTCGACGCTATGGACGTCGGCAAAATCGGCGTCCGGTACAACCACACCGCCTCGAGTGGTTGGGAGTATAGCGGTGGCTTGGCCTTGGCGCACGCTGTCAGCGCCGTTCAAGAGTTGAACGTAGTAGTGGACGGATTTGGCCTGGTGCCGGCCGCCCCGGCGGGCGAGCAGACCTGGGTCGAGTATGGCGTCCACGCAGGCTACGCCTTCGCTAACCACTCGGCGGTCAGCTTTTTCGTCGCCGGCGTAGCGGGTTCCGGCTACGTCGGCAGCCGCGCCCACGTGGGCATCGACTATCGGTATACATTCTAGCGGCGACGGTCGTTCGAGCTTGGGAGCATCCGTGGCTTGGGTTTAGCCAGACCCATTGCGATCAGCCGTCCGGGAACAACCCATGGAACTGACAGCCTACCTTCATCCCGGCTGGGCGCCGCTGATCCGGCCGGCGCCGGCGACCCGCGCCTGGATGGATGCGACGCCAGAATCCTTCGCCTATCGCTGCCTGCCGCTGAATATCGCCAATGCCCACGGCTGGGAGGTGCTCAGCCCCTGCGGCTTTGAGGCCATCTGGGAGGGGGGGACAAACCCTGACGCGGTGACCATCAAGCTTGACCCCGGCTCGGACACCCAGCGCGCCCCCGTCTCGCTGTTCGGTCAGGGCGTCATCACCTTCCACGTCGAGGCGATCATGCGCACCCCGCCCGGCTGGAATCTGTGGGTGGGCGGCGCGCCGAACCGACCAAAGGATGCCATCGCCCCTTTGACGGGCGTGATCGAGACCGACTGGTCACCGTTCACCTTCACGATGAACTGGCGTTTCACGCGGCCGGGGCAGTGGATACGGTTCGAGGTCATGGAACCGTTCTGCTTCCTGTTCCCAGTCGAACGCGCGGCCATGGAAGCTTTCAAGCCGGCCTTCGCCCCCCTCGGCGCCGATCCGGCGACCGAGGCGGGCTTTCAGGCGTGGAGCCAGGCGCGCGACGCCTTTCACGCTAAGATGCAAGGCGACGCGCCCAAAGCGCCGGCTGACCGCTGGCAGAAGCACTACTATCGCGGCGTCGATGTCAGCGGAGAGGCTCTGGTTTCCGATCACCGCGCGAAGCTGAGGCTCCGCCCCTTCGATCGCTCCGCGACCCCGGACATCCCGCTCGCGCCCGTCGATGACCTCGCCTGGACCACATCCCGATCGAAACCCGCGCCTGCGTCGGAAGACGTCGCCGCCCTGCGGCGCGCACTCGCCAAGCGGGAATGGCTGCTGGAGACCCTGGAGCGCCAGCGCTATCTCGCGCCGGTCGCCGTGGGCATCGAACGGCGGTCGGGACTGACGTCGCAGGAGTTTCTGGAACGGTACTATGCGCCCGCCCGCCCGGTGATCTTAGTCGACGAGCTGCGCGACTGGCCGGCGCTCACGCGTTGGACTCCAGCCTACCTGAAGGCCAAGGTCGGGTCCGCGACGATCGACTATCAGGGAGGGCGAGCGGACAACCCGCTCTTCGAAATGGAGAAGGACCGTCACCGGCGGCAAAGCCATTTCGACGCCTTCATCGAGGCCATCCAGTCCAGCGGCTCCGGTAACGACAGCTACATCACCGCCTACAATTCCGACCGAAACCAAGCAGCCCTGGCGCCGCTGGCCGAGGACATGGGGTTCCTTGACAAATTCTTGACCCGAGACGCACCGTCTCCTACCGGCATGATGTGGATCGGCCCCGCGGGCACGCTGACCTCGCTTCATCACGATCTGACCAACAACTTCATCGCCCAGATTGTTGGTCGCAAACGGTTGAACATCCTGCCGGCATCGGAAGTCGGCAAACTGTACAATCACCAGCACGTTTTCAGCCAGATAAGCGATCTGGAGGACCCGGGCCTGGACATAGCGCGGCTCCCGCGCTTGGTCGAGGCCAAGGTATATGAGGTCATTCTGGAGCCAGGTGAGATCCTCTTCATGCCATTGGCCTGGTGGCATCAGGTCAAGGCGCTGGATTTCAGCGTCACCTCCACGTTCACCAACTTCCTGTGGCCCAACAACGGCTATGCGACCTATCCGGGAGGGTAGCGGAATCGAGTTCGGCCAGTCGGGCTTGGGCGAGCTGCGTGCTCCCGGAGACAAGTCGACTTTGGTCTGACAGCACCGCCACGCAGTAGCGGACTACCGGTCTCGCGATCGTGGTGCTGGATCCAGGCTCCTTCACGCCTCGGCGAGAGAGCGGCTACCTTCGATGTCGTGGCCGCGCGTATGTCATTCACGATCCCCGGACCTGATCGTAAGTCTCCCGCAGTAGCGCGCGATGATTTTCCTTCCAGCCGTGACGACGCCCGAGGAAGTTGTGGCGTCCGAGCAAGGTCGGCAGCGCTTCGTCCTTCCCCGCGAACCAATCGTCGCCGAGATGGTCGTAGGTCTCGATGGGCGCCATCCCAACGCGGGTGTAGGTCATGTGCAGGACGACCCTCTCGCCCGGCAACTGGCGTGGATAGTTGCCGTGCCAGACCGATCCGTCCCACAGGCAGATCGATCCCTTAGGCGCGACGATTGGGATCGCCCCCTCAAGGCTCTCGCGCCGGTCCCGCGGCGGGTGCCGTTTCAGTTTGTGCGTGCCAGGCATCACCAGCGTGGCGCCGGACTCCTCGGTGAAGTCATCGGTGACCATGCACGCGGTGCACATGATCTCCCAGTCAGGGAACGGCTCGGGAAACCAGCTGTTGTCGGCATGCAGACCAAGGGAATTCGGCCCCTGCCGCCGCCTCGACCCCGAGAGTTGAGAGAATACCGCGCCGCGGCCCAGCAGGTATTCGACCAGAGCCAATAGACGCGGAACCGTAATCGCCTGAGCGAAGATCGGATCCTGATCGAGGAGCGTAAAGCGCGTCGGCGCCTTTTCGTGCGGTTCGGCGGGCACGCACCGAATGATTGCTTCGCGAACCGAGTCCGCGATCGCGTGGCCCTTTGGGTCCTGGATCACCGTGTAGCCGTTGTCGACGAGCTCGCGGACGTTCTCGCGCAGTTGCAGCGCGTCGATGCGTTCGGCGAGGTCGGACGGGACCTCGTAGGCGTCGGCGGCCGTATCGAGGGGCATTGGTCTCTCCGCTAGATTGTCGCCGCCAATAACGCGTTACTCAGCCGACCGGCAAGATACGACTGACCACCCAACTGGCGTGTTGACACGTTTGTGTAACCGGTTATCAGTTCGTCGGTAGCAAGTTACCGGAAAGGCGTTGGAATTGGGAACGTGCCCCATGGGGCCGGTCCAACTCGTTGCTTTTCCTACATAAAAAATGATTGAGCGCGCTCAGGCCGCCGGGGCTGGGAGCGTTGCAGGGGGAACGCAAATGACTTTGCTCAGGAATCGCCTTTTGACGTCCGCCGCGGTCGCCATCGCCGCCAGCTTAGGCGCCGCCACTCTGGCCAAAGCAGCAGATGCGACGGACTCCGCCACGACAGTGAAAGACGCGACGGGCCTCACCGAGGTGATCGTCACCGCCCGCCGCGTGGAGGAAAACGTTCAACGCGTTCCGGCCACCGTGACTGCCGTCGGCGCCGAACAAATCCGCACTCAGAACATCGTCGCGGTGATGGACCTGCAGACGATCAGCCCGTCGCTGTCGGTGGCCTCCTACTTCAACGATCTGAACGAACGCTTCGCCGTGCGCGGGCTGTCGGCCGGCGTGACCACCTACTTCGCCGACGCGCCATGCTGCGGCGGCGTTGGCAGCTTGCCGTTCATGGACATCGGCTCGGTGCAAGTGCTGAACGGCCCGCAAGGCACCCTGTTCGGACGCTCCAGCGCCGCAGGCGCGGTGCTGATCTACCCGCAGAAGCCCGATCTGAACAATTGGGGCGGCCTCGTCGACGGCACGGTCGGCAACTACGGCCGCGTGCAAGGCACTGGGGTGGTCAACATTCCGATCGTCGCCGATCACCTGGCGGTGCGGCTCGCAGCCAACGCCAATCACGTGGACGGTTACACGCATCTGCTCGGGACGTCTCAAAGCCTCGACGGGATCGAAAACCAGCAATATCGGGCGACGGTCGAGTTCAAGGCGGGGAACTTCGAGAACGAGCTCATCGCTTCGTATTTGAACGTCGACGAGCCGGCGACGTCGTTGGTGCTCGCAGCGGCCAACCCCAACTTCGCGCTCTACAACGTGACCAACGGTCCGGCGCGTTTTACCGCGGTCTGCACGACCGCCGTCGCCCAAGGTTTCGCCACCAACGTCGGCGACTGCATCAACCAGCGCACCACCTTGTCGAACAATATCGGCAATCGCATTCGCTCCGAACTCGTTCGGCAGTCCAACCCCGACGCCGCTCGGTCGACCTACCCGAGCTACGACGGGCAAGAGCTGTTCAACAAGGTCCGGCACGGCAGCGTCGTCAACGTGACCGACTACGACTTCGGCAACATCGGCCAGCTGGCGCTGAACGTGAAGAACATCTTCTCCTACGACAGCTACACGTCCGACTCAGCGATTACGGACGACGGGCTGGGCGGCATCGCCGAAGAAGGCGCGTTCGCCAACGCCTTCTACTCGACGTTCGGGTCGAACAACGAAATCGGCAACCGAATGGACGCGCGGCTGGGGCCGCCACAGCTGACCTACACGGAAGAATTCCAGGTTCACGGCAACCTGAAGGACGGCCTGCTCGTCGGAACGATCGGCGCCTTCTACCAGTACCAGCAAGCGCCTCAAGACAGCGCCGGCACGACCAATTTCTACAAGCTGTTCAGCGGCGTCTCGAACCCTAACCTCGGCTACAATAACGCGGTCGGATTCATCGACGCATCGAACTCGCACGAAAGCGCATGGTTCACGCAGTTCACCCTCAACCTCGACCAGTGGATCCATGGCGTCAGTCTGACCGCGGGCTATCGTGACAGCTGGGACGACTCGCTGCTGACGACCCGGACCCCGGTGCTCAACCTCGCGACCGGCGTCTACGCCCCTGGCGGCGCCCCCTCGACCACGACGACGGCGAGCTCCGGGTACAATTACACCTTCTCGGGTTCCGAGCAGTTCACCCAGCGCGTCATGGGCTATGTGACGGTGGCCCGGGCTTACGTTCCAGGCGGCGTCAACGCGCTCGGTCAGGCGGCTACGTCTCTGCCCAGCTTCTCGCCGACCTACGCGCCCGAGACGGTGCTGGAGGAAGAGATCGGGCTGAAGACCGAGTTCGACCTGGGCAGCATGCACGCCAGGCTGAACTTCGATTTCTACAACAACGACTTCTCCAACATCTTCCAGACTTTCACCGGCCTGATCGGCGCCACGAGCGTCCGCTACAACGTCAATATCGCGGCCGCTAACCTAAAGGGCGTCGAGGTCGCCGGTACGCTGCTGCCGTTCACAGGCATGGATCTCAGCTTCGGCTATTCCTACAACGACGCGCACTACACCAAGTGGACGGGCCAGGACCCGTTCAACCTTGCCAAGGCGGGCGACCCCGGTTGTGTGCCCTCCTCGCCCGCCGGTCTCTGCTTCCTCGATCTGACCAACAATCCGTTCCCGCTGATGCCCGCTCACCAGGGCCACGTCACCGCGAGCTACACGCTTCCAGTCGATCCGCAGATTGGCGACCTCGTCCTCTCCGGCACGGTCTACGCCCAGAGCCGGGTCTTTTTCGAAGCCACGGCGGCGCGCGACCTGCAGCTGCTCCCCGGGAACCTGAACGGGGTGTCGCAGGCGCCTTACGCCACGCTGAATCTTCGGCTCGAGTGGCGGAACATCAAGACCAGCGGCTGGAATGCAGCGGTGTTCGCGAACAACGCCACCGACGAACTCTACGCCACCGGCAAGATCCCGCAGCTGCAGTCCCTCGGCTGGTCCGCCGCCAACTACGCGCCTCCGCGGATGGTCGGCCTGCAGGTGTGGAAGAAGTTCGGGTCTTAAGCGTCGGCGCGGCGGCGGGCGGCTAGGAGGCGTGGATGTCTTCGGGTGATCGTAGCGGCCCGCTTGCGGACGTGACCGTCCTAGAATTCGCGACGGCGCCGGGGGCGCGCTACTGCGGCCGACTCTTCTCGGTGCTGGGCGCTCAGGTGGTGCAAGTTGGCGCGGCGCCGGCGGATGACATCGCCCCAAGCGATGCGGCCTTCGGGCAATGGCTCGACGAAGGAAAGGCGCGGGCTGCCGACATCGACGCGGCGTGCCGCGCACTGGGCGGCACGCCTGATGTGGTGATCGCCGGCCAGACCCCGGAAGCCGTCACTCACGCCGATGGTTTGATCGAGCGGGCTGGCTTCGACACCCTGCGCCTCGGACTGACCTGGTTCGGGATGGAGGGGCCGTATGCAGACTGGCGCGGCGACGACGCGCTCATCCAATCGCTGATCGGCGTGGTCAATGGCTTCGGACCGGCCGAAGGCTTGCCGTACATCCCCCAGGGCCGCGCGCCTCAGATCATCGCCGGCGCGACGCTTTTCCTCGCCGGCGCCGCGGCCCTCTTCGGACGCCGATGCGGTTTGAGCGAGCAAAGGGTCGACGTCGACGTTCTCGAGGCGGCCCTGGCGTTCACTGAGACCGGTCCCCCCAGTTTGGAGGGGACGCGCATCCGCGGCCATCGGCTGGGCGTCAATCGCTCCGCAGCCAACCACCCGATGAGCATCTATCCGACTGAGGACGGACATGTCGGCGTGACCACCCTGACGCCGGCGCAGTGGCAGGGGCTCTGCCAGCTGATCGACAGACCGGATTGGGCCGCGGATCCTGGCCTCACCACGTCGCGGGGAAGAGTCGAACGCGCAGATGAGATCGACGCCGTCCTGGATCGGCTATTCGCCGCCCGAACGACAGAGTTCTGGTACACCGAGGGACAGAAGCTCCGCATCCCCATGGCGCCCGTGCCGGGGCCGGCCGAGCTGCTGGCGACCCCGCAATGGACATTGCGCGGAAGCTTCCAACCATTCTGGGCGGATAGCCCGCTTCTGGGCCCGCACTTGCCGTTTCGCACGGCCCTCGACGGTCATCAACGCGCACTCCCCGCGGCGCGCGGCCCCGGCCCGCTGAGCGGATTGCGGGTGGTTGATTTCTCGATGGGCTGGGCCGGCCCGCTCTGTACGCGCCACCTCGCCGACCTAGGCGCCGACGTGGTCAAGATCGAGTCGGAGACGCACTACGACTGGTGGCGGGGATGGGAGCCGCCGGGCGCGTCGGATCCCCCGGAGTACGAGTTGAAGATGGTCTTCAACGTCATGAACCGCGGCAAGCGGGGCGTGACGCTGGACCTGACCACCGACGACGGGCGCGACAAGGCCAAGGCGTTGGTTTCCGGCGCCGACATCGTCATTGAGAACTACGCGCCGGGGGTGATGGAGAAACTCGGCCTCAGCCACGACGTGCTGCAAGCCTTGCGGCCGGGCCTGGTCATGGTGTCGATGGGGGCGTTCGGAGCGAGCGGGCCGTGGAGCCATTTCCGCGCCTACGGGGCCACGGTCGAGCAGGCGTCCGGCATGCCGCAGGTCAACGGCCGCGCCGACTGGCCGCCCGCCCTTCAGCACGGCGCCTACGGAGATCCGGTCGCCGGCGTCTACGGCGCGGTCGCCGCACTGGCCCTGCTGAACGGCCGCCATCGGCTGGGCGGCGCATGGGCTGACCTGGCCCAGGTCGAGTGTCTGTTTCAGCTCGGCGCCGAGGCGATCATTGCCGCTCAGCTGGAAGGCCCGCCGCCGCGGCAAGGGAGCCGGCATCCGCATGTCGCCCCGCGATGCGTGGTTGCGACCCTCGACCCCGATACGCCCCTCGCGGTGTCTGTGACTAGTCTGGACGAATGGTGCGCGCTTTGCGCGTTGCTGCAACGACCCGACTGGGCGGAAGACCCGGCCCTCGCCGCCGCCAATGGCCGCAATGCGCGCGCCGACGAAATAGAAGCCGCGATCGGCGCCTGGGCGGCGGTAAGAACGTCCGACACCGCCGCCGCGGAACTTCAGGCGGCCGGCGTTCCGGCGGCGCCGGTGCTAGGGGCGCTCCGACTGATCGACCACGAGCACCTGGCGGCGCGAGGCACCTGGATGCACATCGTTCGGCGGCACGTCGGGCGTCACATGATGGCCTCACCGCCCTACCTGATCGACGGCCACCGTCCACCGGTCACGCGACCGGCGCCCTTGCTCGGCGAGCATACCGCGGAGGTGCTTGAAGAGTTGGGACACGCCCTGTCCGGCCAGCCATGACCGCGCCCGTGTCGGAAACGCTGCCAGCCTCGGTACCGGTCGAAGCCGGTTGGAGCGCCAGCCGCGTCGCGGTTTACAGCGTGCCGCTGCTCTGGATGTTGTCGCTGGCCTACGCGGTCAACTACATGGACCGCAGCATCGTCGGCACCTTGGCTCAGGCGATCAAGGTCGACCTGGTCCTGACCGACGGCCAGCTCGGCATCCTGCAGGGCTTCGCCTACGTCGTGCTCTATTCGGTGACGGGCTTGCCGTTGGCTTGGCTCGCCGAACGTAGAAACCGGATCAACCTGCTCTCGATCTGCCTGGTGGCTTGGTCGGCCATGACGATGATCTGCGGCGTGGCGCAGAATTACGCCCAGTTGCTGCTGTTGCGGGTCGGAGTCGGCATCGGCGAGGCCGGCTGCAATCCGTGCTCCCACTCGATGATCGCCGACGCTTTCGCGCCGCAGCAGCGCTCGCGGGCGCTCTCGATCTACCAACTCGGCGCCACCATCGGAACGACGATCGGCGCCATATCAGCCGGGTTCATCGCCGACAAAGTAGGCTGGCGGATGGCCTTCGTGGTCGTCGGCGCGCCCGGACTGCTGCTGGCGGCGGCGCTGAAGCTGGTGTCGAAAGACCCGCCAAGGGTGGAGACTAAGCGAAGCGCAACCGAGGTCGAGGCGGCGCGCGTGCTACCGGTGGCCCGGCGTATCGTCACCAGTCCGGCGTTGGTGCACATCGTCATCGGCTTCACCTTGGCGAGCTTCGTTTCAGGCGCCCTTGGCGCTTTCAGCCAGCCTTACTTCGTGCGCGCCTTTGGGCTGAGCTATGGGACCATTGGCCTGGTGTTCGGCCTCTCCGGAGGCCTCGCCAGCGCCGCCAGCCTCATCAGCGGCGGCCGACTAACCGATCGACTGACCCAGCGCGACACTAGGTGGCACGTCTGGCTCCCGCTGATCGGCCTGGCGATCTCGATCCCATGCTCCTGGCTGCACTTCTCGGTCGCCGACTGGAGGATCGCGGTGGCCTGGGGGTTCCTGAATGGGTTCTTCATGAACTGGTTCATCATCCCGACGCTCAGCGTGATGCACAAGCTGGTCGGCGTGCGGTTGGTCGCGACCGGGATGGCGCTGATCCTGCTGTTCCAGAATTTCGTCGGCCTGGGCGGCGGGCCGTTTTTCACCGGCTACCTGATCGATTTCCTCAGCCAGCATTTCTTCGCGAGCGGCGGTCACGGCAACTTTCAGGCGCTTTGTCCAGGCGGAAAGGCGCACGTGGGAGCGGCGATCGGCCTCGCGCATGCCTGCCGTTCCAGCATCACCGCCGCCACCCGGGTCGGGCTCCAGTTCACGCTTCTGGTCAGAGTGTGGGCCTGCCTGCACTACGCGTTGGCGGCTAAGCATGTCTTGCGCGAGCTTGCCGCCCCACGGCAGGCCTAGGCGCTGAACTCGGGTCGAAGGAAGATTTCGAGAGCATGTTCAAAGACGTACTGATCGCCAACCGTGGGGAAATCGCCATTCGCATCGCCCGCACGGCGGCGGACCTCGGGTTGCACTGCACCGCGATCCACGCGCAGGACGACGCGCAGTCGTTGCACAACCGTGTCGCCGACCGATCCCTGGACCTGGGCGCGATCGGCGTGCCGGCCTATCTCGACGGCGCGCGCATCGTCGAGATCGCCCGCGAAGCCGGCTGCGACGCCGTCCATCCGGGCTATGGCTTCCTCAGCGAGAACGCCAATTTCGCCCAAGCGTGCCTGGATGCCGGTCTGGCGTTTATCGGGCCGACGCCGGCCACGCTGAGGATGTTCGGCGACAAGACCGAGGCGCGCGCGCTTGCCGCGGCGCTCGACGTGCCCGTCCTCCCGGGGCTGAGCCACGCGATCACTCTGAGCGAGGCGCGAGACTTCCTGCAGAGCCTCGGCCCCGGCGGCGCCGTGATGCTCAAGGCGATCGCCGGCGGCGGCGGTCGCGGGATGCGCCCGGTCGAGCGCGCAGACCAACTGGCTGAGGCGTTCGAGCGGTGCGGCTCGGAAGCCGAGAAGGCGTTCGGTTCTGGCGCGCTCTATGTTGAGGAACTGTTCCCACGCGCCCGGCACATCGAAGTGCAGATCGTTGGCGACGGCTCCGGCGCCTGCGTCCACCTCTGGGACCGCGAATGCAGCTTGCAGCGTCAGCGCCAGAAGATCGTCGAAATCGCCCCTGCGTTCGGCCTGCTCGACGACATGCGCGCCGAGATGCTGGCGGCGGCTTGCAGACTGGGCGAGGCTTCGCTCTATCGCGGCATCGGGACGATCGAGTTCCTGATCGATGCGCGTGCAGGTGTCCCGCCCCACTTCGCCTTCATCGAGGCCAATGCGCGGCTTCAGGTCGAACACACGGTGACGGAGGCCATCAGCGGCCTCGACCTGGTGGCGCTCCAGCTGAAGATCGCCAGCGGCGCCACGCTGCACGAACTCGGCCTGGCGCAAGCCGACGTGCCGGCGCCGCGCGGCGTCGCCATTCAGTCTCGGGTCAATCTCGAGACTATGGCCATGGACGGGTCCGTGCGGCCCAGCGGCGGGATCCTCAGCGCCTACGAGCCACCGGCGGGCCCTGGGGTCCGCGTCGATGGCTTCGGCTACGCGGGCTACGCCACCAGCGCGCGCTACGATCCGCTGCTGGCTAAAGTAATCGTCCACGCCGAAAGTCTCGACGCGGCCCGCGCCAAGTCCGACCGCGCGCTCAGCGAATTCAAGATCGCCGGCGCGCGCACCAACATCGCCTTCCTGAGGGCGCTGCTGATGAGCCCGGCCCTGGCCGAGCGCCAGCTCTACACGCGCTACGTGGAGGACCATCTCGCTGACCTGCTCGCGATCGCCGAGCCGCCCGTGCGCTTCTTCGAGCCCGCCGAACGCGACGTGCGCAAAGCTGGGGTACGGGTCGATCCGAACGATCCGCTCGCCGTGCTCAGCCTCAAGCCGGCCGCGCCAGCGGTCAGCGCCGCGACGCCAGCGGCCTATGTCGAGGGACCCGACGGGACCGTTGCGGTCCGAGCGCCGCTGCAGGGCGCCATCGTCAGCATCTCTGTCGGCTTGGGAGACGCGGTTCGAAAGGGCCAGCCGATCTGCGTGATGGAAGCGTTGAAGATGGAACACGTGGTCACCGCCGACGTGTCCGGATTCGTCCGCGAGATCGCCCTCGAGGTCGGCGACACTATCTTCGAGGACACCCCGATCCTGTTCATCGAGCCGGCGGATGTCGAAGGCGGCGACTACGCGAAGGCGAAAGCGCCGGACCCGGACAGCATCCGCCCCGACCTGGCTGAAATTCTTCACTTCCATCATCTGACCACTGATGAAGCACGCGTCGCGGCGACTGCGCGGCGTCACGACGGAAGCAAGCGCACCGCCCGGGAGAACATCGCCGATCTCTGCGATGCGGACTCGTTCATGGAGTACGGCCCGCTGGTGACGGCCGGACGCCTACGCTCCGACACCCGCGAGGAGATGGAAGAGCGGGTCATTCGAACCGCCGCCGACGGCATGGTGATCGGCGTCGGCCGCGTCAACGGCGACCTCGTCGGCCGCGAGAACGCCCGCTGCGCGATCGTCTGCTACGACTACTCGGTCCTGGCCGGCACTCAGGGAATCAAGAACCACCAGAAGACCGACCGGATGCTGGGCGTGGCGGAGAAGTACCGCCTTCCGGTCGTGCTCTTTTCGGAGGGGGGCGGTGGGCGAACCGCTGGCCCCCGCGGCGGCGGGCCGGTGGCGGCCTCAGCGGTTGGCACTCTCAACGTCCGGACCTGGCGCGAGCTGGGTAAGCTCTCCGGCCTCGTGCCCCTCGTCGGCGTCAACTCCGGTTACTGCTTCGCCGGCAATGTCGTCCTTCTCGGCGCGTGCGACGTGATCATCGCCACTAAGGACTCCAGCATGGGCATCGGCGGCCCGGCTGTGATCGAAGGCGGCGGCCTGGGCGCCTATGCGGCCGGCGAGGTCGGGCCGGTCAGCATCCAGGAGCCGAACGGCGTCATCGACATCCTGGTCGAAGACGAAGCGGAGGCGACCGCTGTCGCCAAACAATACCTCTCGTTCTTCCAAGGCCGCACCGGCGAGTGGACCGCCCACGACCAGCGACCCTTGCGCCATATCGTGCCCGAGAACCGTCGCGCGGTGTTCGACCTGCGCAAGGTCGTCGAGACCCTCGGCGACGTCGGCTCAATGCTGGAGATCCGGCCCCGCTTTGGCGTCTCGATGATGACCGCCTTCATCCGCATCGAGGGCCGCGCAGTGGGTGTCATCGCCAACAACTCCAACTCGCCGACCGGCGGCGCGATCGACTCCGATGGGGCGGATAAAGCGTCGCGCTTCATGCAGCTCTGCGACGCTTTCGATATTCCGATCGTCTCGCTGATCGACACGCCGGGCAACATGGTCGGGCCGGAAGCGGAAAAGACCGCGCTGATCCGACACTGCGGGCGCATGTACCTGGCCGGCGCAAACCTCACGGTCCCATTCTTCGCCGTCGTGATGCGGAAGTCGTACGGCCTGGGCGCCTTGGCCATGTCGATCGGCAGCTTCGATCAGACGTTCTTCACGGTGTCCTGGCCGACCGGAGAATTCGCCGGCATGGGACTGGAGGGATCGATCAAACTCGGCCGCCGCGCGGAGCTCATGGCGATCACCGATCTGGGGGAGCGCAAGGCCCGCTACGACCAGCTGGTGGCGTCCGCCTACGATTGGGCAAAGGCATTGAACGCCGGGATGACGATGGAGGTCGACGACGTCATCGATCCGTCAGAGACGAGAAAGTGGCTGATCATGGGCTTGGATTCGGCGCCCCCACCTGCGCCTCGAACGGGTAAGAAGCGCGCCTGGGTCGACTCTTGGTAAAGTTGACCCTTCATAGCGAAGCCAGACGCCTTCGCGTAGGGCGGAGGAGAGTCCGATGTTGGACGCCGTGGGGCCTTCGCAGTTCGAGCTAAACTCCCTACGATCGGACTCACGTTGATGAAACGCCCAGGCTAGTCTTTATGAATACCGCCGAGCAGCAAGTAGCCGAGAAAAAGGCGAGAATACTCGCCGTCGCTCGCGAACTCATCCAGGAGACGGGAGACTTTGACCTCCCGATGAGGGCCTTAGCGGCCCGGGCCCAGGTCAGCTTGCGGACGCCCTACGAATATTTCGGCGCGAAAGCCGGCGTCATTGGCGCAATCTTGGTCGAAGATCTCGAGCGGTTCAGAGAAACGGTTAATCACTACAGCTCGGTCGATGAACTGGAGCACATCTTCGATCGCGTGCGGTGGGGCATCGACTTCTATGCGCTGAACGAGCCGTTCTACCGGGCCCTGTTCCGCGCAACCCAGGCCTACGCGCCGGATCGCGACCTCGAGCCAGCCCGCCAACCGCTGCTGTCCTTCCAGAAGCTATGTGGCCACGCCGGCAAGGCTGGCCTGCTGCGTCACGGCGTAGATCCTGGCCACATCGGTGAAACGCTGACGGATATCTTCGCCTCGGGGGTTCGAACCTGGGCGATGGAGCATTTCGATCTTCAGCTCGCGAGCGTGAAGATACGATTTGGCTTCGCGACAGTCCTGGCTGGCGTGGTCGCCGACCGCGAGATCGAGCGCATGCGCGCCCACATCGAGGAATATCAAACGGGAATCGACGCGTTCGACCCACCGCTGAAAAGCGCGGCCGCGCTCACTTTGCCTGAACAGCAGTTTGCAGGAGCTCGCCAGCGAGGCTGAACGTCCGCTTTCGGCGGCCAGCGCAACGTCCGCTCCTGGCGGCGCCAGCTGACCCTCAGGGCATCTGCTCTCGCCTGATTGCAAGTTGCGCCCCGGCGACAGCGCCTGCAGCGCAAAGCCAGTCGCGCGCTCTTCTGCACCCAGCGGTCCGTCGGGTCGCGGGCCTTCACAGCCGACGCCGAAAGGGTCGAACACGGCCCGGCGGACAAATGCCACGGCTGTCCCCACGCAACCGTCCGATAGCTTCACACCCGGCGACACACGCCGCTGGCATGCAGGTCGCTGGCGTTCGAACCACGATCAGCAGGGAGCGGTAAGCCAGTTGAAGCCTATGCGTCCCCTCCTGGCCGTGCTTTGCGTTGCGGCGGCGGCGCTCGTCGGCTGCGGACGCGGTGGGGACGGCGGCAGTGGCCAGATGCGGGAAGTGCGAATGGCCGTCAGGAGCGCCGCCACCGATCCCAGACTGGCCAATCGGTGGAGCGCCTACCAGGCGCTGATCCCGCGGGCCTACGCATGGCGATGAATCTCGAGAACCCGGCCGCCTTCGCCTGGGCCGCCTCGCGGCCCTAGCGCGGGGCGGCTTATGTGGAGGCCCCCGTTCGCAGCGTTGCAATGACTGCCAAAATAGCGCCGCCACGCTGACCTGGCGACCAGCCGGCGGTGGGGTCGTTCAGACCTTGAGAATCTTGTCGAGCGCCGCGCGGAACGTCTTCATCTCGTCGGCGGAGCCCACCGTCACTCGGCTCATCGTCGGATAGGCATCCCAAGAGCGGCCGATCTGCACCCCTTCGGCAAGGAATGCGGCCATCATCGCCTTCGGCGACTTGCCCGCACCCCAATCGACCATGAACATGTTCGCGCGCGATGGGATGTAGGAGAGGCCGCGCTTCTTCAGATGCGCCAGGGTCTCCTCGCGCGCCGAGATCATCTCGCCGCGGCGCGCCGCGATCTTGTCCGCCAGACCAAGGCTCGCCGTGCCGCAGGCGACCGCCGTCATCGGCAGCATGTAATTCACCTGCTGACCGTCGTAGCGCATCATGCGCTTGTAGATGTCGGGGTGGGCGATGGTGAGGCCGAGGCGCATGCCCGCCATGCCGAAGAGCTTCGAGAAGGTGCGCATGACGATCATGTCGTTGCGCGAGCAGGCTAGTTTGGCCGCATTGGGCGCATCGGCCCAGTGGATGTAGGCCTCGTCGACCAGCACGATTGCGTCCGGGGACTTGTTCGCCAACAGCCATTGGATGTCAGCGATGGGCGTCAGGGTGCCCGTCGGGTTGTTAGGCGAGCAGATGTAGTAGAGGCCGGCCCTTGGATCGGCGGCGAGCATCGCCTTGACGTCATGGCGGTAGTCAGCCGTCAGAGGAACGCGGGTCGGCTTCAGGCCCATCCAGGCCGCGGTGCCCCAGCTCTGCTCGTATGACGGGTTGCCGGTCACGAGACCTCGGTCCGGCGAGCAAAACGTGACGACCGAGCGGCTAAGCGGATCGCTGGATCCAGGCCAGGCGAGCACGTACTCGGTCGGAATGCCTTCCACCGCGGCGACGGCCGCGAAGAGCTTGGCGTGATCGTTGTCGGGCTCATATCGGTTGCCGGTTATGGCGTTTGCCGTCGCCGCGGCCACGCCTTCGGGGAATGGACCCGCCCAGCATTCGTTGGAGCCGATCCTCACCCCGCCGACCATCGCCCTGGCGGACTGCTGCGCCTCGACCGCGCCGGGGATCATCTGGCTGACCGCCGCGCCGGCCCCGATCAGCATCGCGATGCGCCCGATCTGCCGGCGCGAATAGCCGCGATCGCTGAGTTCCTCGCGGGCTTCGCGATCAAGGGTGTGTGCGGACATGTTAAACGCTCCCCAAAAAGTCTCGATGGCGCTCGTGCCGCCCAGGTTACCAGCGGCCGAGCCCTGGTCCCGCAAATTACGACGCGGCGAAGCAACTGACACCCTACTGAGTAGATTTGCGACTGATGCGAGCGTGTCTAAGGCCGCCAGCGCCATGGAGGCGGCCGCGGATCGCAATTTCAGGCAGGTCTGCAAATACGTCGGACACGGGATTGGCCGCGAAGGCGATGATGACGTCGAAGTGCGGCGGAGCGCACGCCTGACCGCGATCCGCAGCGGCTACGCCGAAGGCGCGCACGCCTGCCTGAGGACGGTCTTCCGGCCGAATCCGCCACACGGCAGGCGCGAGCGGCGCTGGACCGGGTGTGCCCGTGGGTCCAAAATCGGCGGATTGAAACCCATCATAGCCCCACGGATATTTCCTATGAGCGATCTGCCCACCTCGACCCTCGGCCGCACCGGCGCGACCGTCACCAAGCTCGCTTACGGGGCAATGGAGTTGCGCGGGCCCAGGCCGGACGTCGGCGGGCGAGAGGTGACGCCCGATCAGGCCAAGACCATCCTGAACGCGGTGCTCGACGCCGGCATCACGCTCATCGACACGTCGCCCGACTACGGCGGCTCGGAGGCCTATATCGGCGAGTTCATCGCGCACCGCCGCGATGAGTATTTCCTCTCCAGCAAGTGCGGCTGCGCGGTGAACCCGCCAGCGGGCGAGCGGCCGGGCCACGTCTACACGAGGGAGAATGTCCGCGCCGGCGTGGAGCAGAGCCTGCGACGCATGAAGACCGACCGCATCGACCTCGTGCAGTTCCACATCAGCCCCAGCCGCGCGGAGCTGGAAGCCAACGACTCCGTGGCGGAGCTGGTCGAGCTGCAGCGGGAGGGCAAGATCCGGTTCCTCGGCATGTCGGGCGTCTTGCCCAACCTCACCGACCACATCGCCATGGGCGTATTCGACGCGTTTCAGATTCCCTACTCCGCGTTGGAGCGCGAGCACGAAGGCGCGATCCACGATGCCGCCGTCGCCGGTGCGGGTACGATCGTTCGCGGCGGCGTGGCGCGCGGCGTCCCCGTCGCCCGCCCCGAGTCGCTGGAGCGTTTGCCGGAACGCTTCCGCGCCACGTACGCCAAGCGCCGGGACCTCTGGGACGACTCTGGCCTCGACGTTGTGGCCGACGGCATGCCGCGCATGGAGTTCATGCTGCGCTTCACCCTCAGCCACCCGGACATGACCACGACCATCGTCGGCACATTGAATCCGGCGCACCTGGACGACAATCTGGCGGCCGCCCGCAAAGGCGTCTTGCCCGCCGATCAATATGCCGAGGCCAAGCGCCGCCTGGACGAAGCCACCCGGCCCGCTGCTGTCGCGTGAGCCGCGGCGGCTAGTCTGGCTGTCGCGGCTGGATCCTTGGCGTCAAAACTGCCGATCGTCGCGAACGATCCATTTGTTTGGCCACAAACAGATGGTACGAAGCGCTGCGCTCCAGCCATCGCAGGCCTGTGGCGCAGTCGCCGCCAGTGGCCAACGCCAGGAGGTTCATCATGCAGCTTCGTTATACGACCGAGGAAATCCTCGCCGACCATCCGTTCGCGCGGCTGAACTACTTCGGCGAGCGGCGGCTGCACGGCGGCTACGACGCCGACGGCGTCTACCTGTCGCCTCGCACACTCGGCCGTTGGCCTGCGATCCGGGCCTGGCAGGCGAGCCTTACGAGCAAGGGCGGAGAGCTGATCGACGCCTCGACGCGGCTGCTGCACGCCGAGCACTCGCCCACCCTGGCGCAGATGAAAGTTCTGCTGGCGCACGGCGTCACGCTGCCGCTCTGGAACTCGCTGTCGGTGACCGGGATCATCGAGGGGCGCGGGCGGATGCTGGCGGGCATCAAGGCGCCGGACTTCCAGGCGCTGGTCGAGGAAGACATCTCCGAAACGGCCACCGCCCACCTCAACAAAGGCCTCTTCGTCTCGCATGGGCTTGACGAAGGCGGTGACGGGACGGGTGCGATCGGCGCGCACGACCAGATGTGGTACCTGGCTCGCGACCTGGTGCTGGGCGAGAACGCCCATCCGGTCCCGGAAATCCCCGAGCGCGGTGGGCGCCCCGGCGCCGACGGCCGAGAGATGCCCCAGATCCCGATGCAGCACGAAATGCTGCTGAAGCAGTTGATGAACGTGCTGATGATCGAGATCCGCGCCGAACGCGGCTTTGCCTTCAACGTCGACCTGATGAGCGACCCGGAGGCGTTCACCGACCGCCGCGAGAAGGCGACCCAGGCTGCGGTCATCGTCAACCAGATCCGCCAGGACGAGGCCCCGCACGTCGCCTACTTGCAGCTCTTCATCTCCGAACTGCGGATGCTGCACTTCAAGACGAAGAACGGGCCTGTGGAAGGCAAGACCTTCATTGACCCCGTGTGGGCCAGGATCGTCGCGTGGAACTCCGAAGATGTGCCGCGCAATCAGCGCAAGGCGACGCGCGAGTCGGTCGAGGCTTGCCTGAAGGCCCGGCCCGATGGCGCCGCCTTGCTGGCGAAGTACGACGCCGTCGGCGAGCCGCTGGGAGTCGCGGCCGAATGAAGGTCGGTGGGGGCATCGAACCGAAGCAGAGCCTGAGATGAAGTCGCTCGAGGGGAAGGTCGCAGTCGTCACCGGCGCCGCCAGCGGGATCGGCCTCGGCATGACCGAGGCGTTCGCCAGCCGCGGCATGAAGGTAGTGATGGCCGACATCGAGCGCGAAGCACTGGAGCGGGAAGCCGAGCGGCTCTCCCGCACCAACGTCGAGGTCGCCCCCGAACTGGTCGACGTCACCTCGCTCGACAGCCTGTTCAGGCTTGCCGACGCCGCGGAGGCCCGGTTCGGCAAAGTGCACGTGCTCTGCAACAACGCCGGCGTCTCTGGCGGTGGCAGTGGCAAGCCGATCTGGGCGCAAGGCGAGAACGAGTGGGACTGGGTGATGGGCGTCAACTTCTACGGCGTCGTCAACGGTCTGCGCGCCTTCACGCAGAGGATGATCGCCCACGGCGAGGAGGGCCATATCGTCAACACCTCGTCGATTCTCGGCCTCACCACTGGCGCCGGCTCGATCTATGGGGTCAGCAAGCACGCAGTGACGCGGCTGACCGAGGGACTCTACCGCGACCTGCAGAACGTCGGCGCCAACATCGGCGTCACGGTGCTCTGCCCGGGCATGATCGCAACCAACATCATCACCTCGGCCCGTAACCGGCCGGATGCGCTCACGAGCGACGTCGACCAGCCCGACGAGGGGCAGCGGCAAGCGCGGGCGGCGATGGATGCCCGGTTCAAAAGCCTGGGCATGGCGCCGCGCGAGGTTGGCGAAAAGGTCGTGCAGGCGATCCTGGACGACCAGTTCTACCTCCTGACCCACGCCGGCAATATGGCTGGCGTGCAGCGGCGGTTCGAGGACATCGCCGCCCTGCGTCCGCCCTCCCCTGCCCCGCCCCTGACCTGACGCGAGCGCCAATCCATGAAATTCGGCCTCTTCTACGAGCTGCAGCTGCCGAAACCCGGCGACGCCGACCAATGGGACCCGGACGCCGAGCGGCGCATCTACCACGAGATGCTCGACCAGGTGGCGCTCGCTGACAGCCTGGGGTTCGACTACGTCTTCGAGGTCGAGCACCACTTCCTGGAGGAATACTCCCACTCCAGCTCTCCTGAGCTGATGATGGCGGCGCTCTCGCAGCGCACCAAACGCATCCGTCTCGGCCACGGGATCGTGCTGACCCCGCCTGCCTACAATCACCCGGCTCGAGTGGCTGAGCGTATCTCTGCGCTGGACCTGCTCTCCAACGGCCGGGTCGAATTCGGCTCCGGCGAGAGCGCCTCGGAGATGGAGCTGGGCGGGTTCGGCGTCGAGCGGCGCATGAAGAAGGCCATGTGGGAGGAAGCCACCCGCGAAATCACCAACATGATGACGCAGACGCCCTACGAAGGCTTCCAGGGCGAGTTCTTCTCCATGCCGGCCCGCAACGTCATCCCCAAGCCGCTGCAGAAACCGCACCCGCCGCTCTGGGTCGCGGCATCGCGGCGTGAGACCACCATGGTGGCGGCCCGGCTTGGCATGGGCTCGCTCGGCTTCGGATTCGAGACGCCGGACGAACTCGGCGAGCGGGCGCTGGAATACTACCGGTTGGTGCGCGAGGAGCTGATGCCGATCGGCCACGCCATCAATCCGGCGCTGGCGGTGCTCAACACCTTCATGATGGCCGACACCGATGAGGAAGCCATGCGCCGCAGCGCCAACGGACCGGCCTTCTTCTCCTACTCTCTGGGCTACTACTACAACCCGGCGACGGGCGGCGTGCACAAGCCGGGCGCCACCAACGTCTATCAGGACTTTCTCGCCCGCGCCGGCGAGACCGCCCAGGCACAGGCGCAGCGTGGCGGTTTCCTTTCGGCCGCACAGATCGCCGAGGGCGAGCCCGAGGATGAGGTGCAGAAGGCGCTCTACCGCGCCGCCCGCAGCGGCAACGCCATCGGCACCACCGAGACGCTGCGCAAGACACTGGCCAAGTACGAGGAGCAGCACCTCGACGTGATGATCTTCGTCGCCCAGTGCGGAGACCGCAAACACGAGCACATCATGGAGTCGATCGAGACCTTCGGCAAAGAGCTGCTGCCCGAGTTCAAGGAGCGCCACGAGCGGGACCAGAAGACTTGGCGCGCCGACCAGCTGCGCGGCGTCGACGCCGTGATCAATTCGTCGGTCTGACCATGGCGAAGGCGGCCGACATCCAGAACCCCGAGCTGCGAGCCAAGCTCGAAGCGGCTTTCGCCGCCATGCGCGCCGGCAAGGGCGCCGACGCGGTGCGCGCCTGCGCCGACGCTTACCTCGCCTTCCTCGAGGCGCACCCGGAAGTGAAGGCCGAGACCATTCCGATGCGTGGCCGCCAGGTATCCAGGCTGATGCGTTGGCCGGCGCTGGGCGCGAACATGACGCTGGAGTCGGTCCGCGCCGGCGCCCCGCGGATCGAGTTCACCCGCGAGCGCTTCGCGGTCAGCGAGGCGATGACCTACTACCAGTTCGTCCTCGACGAGATCCTGGAGTGGCAGGGTCGCTCCGGCACACCCGGGCCGAGCCAATCATGACCTCGTTGCTCACCGTCGACAGCAGACCCGGACGAACCCACGCCGAGCGTCGGCGCGACGCCGAAGCGCGCATTCTGGGAGCCGCCTTCGACATCATCGCCAAGCGTGGCCTCGATCACTTGACGCTGGCCGACTCTGGCCAGAACGCCGGGTACAGCCGCGCGCTGGCCGCCCACTATTTCGGTAGTCGTGAAGAGCTCGTGGCCGCGGTGGCGCGGCACGCCGTCTCGCTCTACCGTGATCGCCTGAGCCTGCATCGCCACACCGGGTCCGTCGGCTTGGAACCACTCCTCCAGATGGTGACCTACTATCTGGACAGCACTCGCGGATGGCCCACAAAGCTGCGCGCATTCCATGAAGTGACGAACGCGGCGTTGCGCTGGCCGTCGATCGCAACCGTCGTCGCGCAAATCAATACTGAGGCCGTCGAACGCATCGCGCTCCACGTCCGCACCGGCCAGCAGAGCGGTGAGGTTCGCGCCGACGCAGATCCCATCGCCGAGGGCATAGCGATCAGCGGCGCGATGCGCGGCATCATGAACCAGTGGCTCGTCGCGCCCGACAATGTCGATCTGGACCGCGTCAGGGACGGCTATGTCGCGACGCTCAGGCGGGGGTTGACTGGGCGGCCGTAGGGCGGCCGCGGCTGGAACGGGTTCACGGCGCTGGACGGTGGGGTCAGGTCGCGGGCTGGCTGACGCTATTGTGCTCGCAGGCAAACACCACCTTTATCCGGTATGCGAAAGCCCGCCTCCCCCTCCACTCCGCCTGATCCGAGCGGCGAATTCCCGTTCGAACCGGCGACCTACTTCTTCCATCTCGCGGTCGCCCTGACGCGGCATCGGGACGAGCGGCTCTCCAAACTGCTGGAGCCGCTCGGCTACGATCTCGTTAGCCTCCGCGCGCTGATGGCGATCCACTTCTTCCAGACTTGCACGATGGGCGAACTGGCCGACTACACGGTCACCGACCGAACGACCCTTACTCGCATCGTCGATCACCTCGTGCGGGATGAGCTGGTCGTTCGCGCCACGCCGAGCACCGATCGGCGAAAGGTGGTCCTCAGCGTCACCGCCCAGGGCCGACGGTTGCAGCACAGGGCCCGCGTGCTCGTTGCGAAGGATAGCGCCGAGCTGACTGCCGGACTGGACGCAGAGCACGTGCGCGCCGCCGTCAGGTTTCAGCGCGAAGTGGCTGCGCGCCTGATCCCGAGTCCCGACTTGCTCGAGCGCATCCTGATGCCCGAGGCGACGAACCGTCAGCCGGGCGCACGACGCCCTGCGTCTCCAGCCGCGGCCAGCCAGAGCCGCCCCTCGCGACCGCGAGGTACGAATGGCATGCACAATATACCCGAGTGAGAAATGTGTATACGCACTTTATTGTTGACGAGCCACTAGCTCCGCATTAGGGAGCCCGGGTCGCGGACGAAGGTTCCAAGGCGTTCTCCCAACGAAGGGTGAGCGCGGCGGGGCCCGATTGCGCGACCAAGCCGGGTCCCGTTCGGATGGCCCCCACCACAGATCAGCGGCCGGTGCGCACGCCCTCCCGCGGAGAAACCGCGCATGGTCCGAGTGGACACCCCCGTCAGCGCCCGAGCGCTTGTCGCCCTGGCGTGCCTCAGCCGGGTCGAGCGCCGGTCTTGGCTTGAGATGATCGATGAGGAGGCCGAACTGATGGCGCTCGCCGACCTCTCCGGAGCCGAACAGTAGCTCGAGGTGGTGGAAGCGCTGCAGCAGTGCTTGTTCCGCGTCGTCACCGTTGGCCGGTTGCGTCGGAAACTGGCTGACAGGCTCGACCAAGCCTGACCAGCCCGGCCCTCGCGGTGGGGCAGTGACGAGCGGTGAGACTGGCGATCAGCGACACCCAGGCTGGCGCTCAGCCCCGATCGGCGGCAGAAGATAAGTCCGTCGTCAGGTTGAGAACACCGCGAGGCGCTAATGACATCGGAACCAATGCCGTCCGCTTTGGCGGGTCTGCGCGTGCTGGATGCGACGACCGACGTCGCCGGCCAGTTCTGCGGGCGTCTCTTCGCCGATTACGGGGCCGAGGTGATCCTCGCCGAGGCCGCCGGCGGCGCGCCGACGCGGACGGCCTGGCCGCTCGATGGCGGTGGCGAGTCCTTCCTCTTCAAGCACCTGAACCAGGGGAAGCGGGGCCATCGTCTTCCCGCTGAACCGGCGGACGCGCTCGCGGCGCTCAGCGCCCTGGCCCAAGACGCCGACGTGGTGCTGATCGACAGCGAACACGTCGGTCTCCGGGCCGCGCTGGACGACACGCGCCAGATCGTCTGCACGCTCAGCGACTTCGGCGAGCACGGACCCTATCGCAACTGGCGCGGCGCCGAGATCGTCCACCAGGCGCTGAGCGGCGTGATGTTCGTGACCGGATCGGAGGATCGCGAGCCGCTCTATGGCGTTGGCCGACGCGCGTCCTACGCCTGCGGCGCGACCGCCTACATCAGCTGCCTGGCCGCGCTGATCTGGCGTGATCGGACGGGGGAAGGTCAGGCGGTCGAGGCGGTGACCATGGAGGCGACCGCCGCCATGGCCCAGAACCTGGTGACCCAATACTCCTACACGCGGTCGTACCCTAACCGGCGGCTCTACGCGGGCATGCTGGCGCAGCTGGAGTGCCGTGACGGTTGGCTGGTGCTGTTTGCGCTCCGCGGCTGGCCGGCAATCTGCCGCATCTTCGGCATCCCCGACGCGGCCACGGATGTGAGGTTCGCCGACCCGGTCTCACTGCGCCGAAACTGGGTGGCGGCCGCGGCCATGCTGCGGCGGCAGGCGGAAGGCCGGCTGGTCGGCGACCTTGTTGAGGAGCTGCAGAAGGCGAAGGTGAGTTCGGCGCGGATGCTGAGCCTGCCCGAGCTGCTGCGGGTCGACCAGTACCGCGCCCGCGGCTTCATCACGTCCGATCCGGCGAGCGGACGGGTCGAGGCGCTAGGTCCGGCGTTCCGGACGACCTCGCCCTGCCGCGCCGCCGGGCCTGCGCCTGGCTTCTCGGACCAGCCCGCCAGTTGGAGGAGTACCCCGCGGCCGCGCCAGAGCAGCCTGCCGGCGCCGAAAGAGCCGGGTCGGCTCCCGTTGCAGGGCCTCCGCGTACTCGACTTCACCCAGGCCTGGGCCGGGCCGATGACCGCGCGGGCGCTCGCCTTCCTGGGCGCCGAAGTGATCAAGATCGAGAACGGCGAGCGGATTGATTCCTGGCGCGGACCGGCGACGGGGATGAGCGATTCCGCCAGCTACCCGGACCGGCAAGGCGGCGAGCGCCCTTACGATCGCAACGCGCTCTACAACACCCAGAACCATGACAAGCGCTCGATCTCACTCAATCTGAAAGACCCCCGCGCCCAGGAGATCGCCCGGCGGCTGGCGAGCTCGTGCGACGTGGTGCTGGCGAACTTCTCGCCGCATGCGCTGACCAAACTGGGCTTGGGCTACGAGGCTCTGAGCCGCGACAACCCTGGCCTGGTGATGGTCGAGATGCCGGCCTACGGCAACGACGGGCCGTGGGCCTCACACGTCGGCATGGGCAAGACGATGGAGGCGGCGGCGGGCATGTCGAGCCTGATCGGATACGACCCGTCCGGCTACGTGCTGACCGGACCGGCCTACCTCGACCCGATCGGCGGGCTGCATGGCGCGTCGGCGGTGATGACCGCGCTGGCGGAGCGGGGTGCGACGGGCCGCGGCCAATACGTCGAGGTCGCCCAGGTCGAGGCGGCGATGCACTGGATCGGCGAATTCATCCTGGCCGCCTCGCATGGCCAAACGTTCCCTGCCGACGCCAATCGCCGGCCCGACATGGCGCCGCACGACGCCTTCCCCTGTGCGGGCGACGACCAATGGGTCGTGATGGCCTGCCCCGACGACGCGACCTGGTCGCGCCTGGCGACGGCGGTTGGCGGGCCGGAGCTTGTCGACCCGGCGTACGCCACACTCGCCGGACGACGGACGCAGGCTGAGCCCCTGCGGGCGCTGATCGGCGCCTGGACGAGAGCTCGGACCAAGCATGAGGCCGCCGACCTGCTGCAGGCCGCCGGGATTCCGGCCGCGCCGGTAAACTCGGGTGCCGACGTTTTCCGTGATCCGTTCCTGCGTGCCCGCGGCTTCATCCATGAGCTGAACCATCCGGCCGCCGGGATCAGCGAATATCCGGGCCTCGCCTATCGTCTCTCCAAGTCACCTGGCGCGATCCGCAGCCCCTCTCCTGAGTTTGGCGAAGGGACCGATGACGTGCTCGCAGGCTCGCTCGGCATGGCGCGAGCCGATATCGACCATCTGATCGCCGAAGGGGTCGTGCTGGTCGAACCCGCCGCCCTGACCGCCGCAGCAGCAACTCGGAGAAGCGCATGACCTACCGCGACATCATCGTCGAGCGCCGCGGCAAGATCGAGATCATCCGCCTCAACCGGCCGCGCTACCGCAACGCCCAGTCGCGGGTGATGCTGGAGGAGATGACCGAGGCCTTCGCTAGAGCCGACCTCGACAACGATGTGAGCGTCATCGTGCTGGCCGCCGCCGGCGACCACTTCTCCTCCGGCCACGATCTCGGCACGCCGGAAGAGCGGGAGGATGCGGAGACCAGCCCCTTTGGCGAAGGCCTGCTCGGGCGGGTGAACCGCTCGTGGCACCTCTATGTCGAGAATTCGCTGCGCTGGCGCGACGTGAAGAAGCCGACGATCGCGCAGGTGCAGGGCCTCTGCATCTACGGCGGCTTCATCCTGGCCTCCTCGATGGACGTGATCTTCGCCAGCGACGACGCCAAGTTCCTGCCGACCCACCTGCAACTGCACACCGCGCCCTGGGACATGGGCATCCGCAATGCCAAGCGGATCCTGTTCGAGAACCGGTTCATCCCGGCCGAAGAGGCCAAGAGCCTTGGGCTCGTGTCGGAGGTCGTGCCGGCCGATCAGCTGGAGGACGCGGTGATGGCGCAGGCCGAGCGCTGGGCGGAGACCGATCTCCTGACCCTGCGGATGCTGAAGCATTCCATCAACCTGACCCAGGATGCGATGGGCTATCGGGTCGCGATCCACGCCGCGCACTCGGCCTACATGGTGCGCGAGCTGATCAACCACGCCAACGGCGCGAACCGGGTGCCGGGCGAGCGCCGGATGCCCCTCGTCGCCGACGCGCTCGCCAAAGAGAAGCGGACCAAGAAGAGCTGAGGCGGCGCCCGTCGGAGCTCAGTGCGGGATTGCAGGGCGCCACTGGTCCACCTACGCCTCGGCTTTCGAGATCGTTCCCGCCGCTCTCAGGGCCAAAAACGAAAGCCAGCAAATGTCCGACGCCGCCGCCGACGTCACGCCTGCTAACCGCAACGTCTTCGTCCCCCACGCCTACGAAGAGCACGCGGTCGACCTCGGCGAGGTGACCATGAACTACGCCACCGCCGGCTCGCCGGATAAGCCCGCGCTGTTGCTCATCCCCGGCCAGACCGAGTCGTGGTGGGGCTTCGAGAAGGCGATGGCGCTGCTGGAGGCGGACTTCCAGGTCTTCGCCGTCGACCTGCGCGGCCAGGGCCGCAGCACCTGGACGCCTGGCCGCTACACGCTCGACAACATGGGCAACGACCTCGCCCGCTTCATCAGCCTCGTCATCAAGCGCCCGGTGATCTCCAGCGGCTGTTCGTCCGGCGGCGTGCTTTCCTGCTGGCTCTCGGCCTATGCGCCGCCGGAGCTGATCCGCGGATCGCACTACGAAGACCCGCCACTCTTTGCCTCGGAGACGACGCCGCTTTACGGCCAGTCGATCCGGCAGTCGGTGGTCGGGCCGATGTTCGAGTTCTTCAAGACCTACCTCGGCGACCAGTGGCGGATCGGCGACTGGGCCGGAATGCGGGCCGCCGCCATCGCCGCCCGCACCTTCCCGTTCGCCGAGCAGCCGGCGCAGAACCTCAAAGAGTACGACCCCGAGTGGGCGCGCGCGTTCTGGGAGGGCACGGTGGCGGCCAGCTGCCGGCACGAGCGCATGCTGGCCAG
The DNA here is from genome assembly GCA_036494265.1 of Caulobacteraceae bacterium. Classification (GTDB taxonomy): domain Bacteria; phylum Pseudomonadota; class Alphaproteobacteria; order Caulobacterales; family Caulobacteraceae; genus Acaudatibacter. The sequence goes on from DASXOP010000007.1 coordinate 29,863, forward strand.
CGTCAAGGTCCCGGTGCTCTTCACCCACCATTCGCGCCAGGTCGATCCCGCCACCGGCCGGTTGATCGGCGCGATCTCGGACCTGCAGGCGGCGCGGGTGGGCGAGATCGTCAAGGGCGCGGGCATGCCGTTCGAGTACGTCTCGCTGCCGGACGCCGCGCACGCGATGCACAACGCCGACCCGGCGCGGTTCGTCGAGGTGCTGAGCACGTGGGCGAAGGCGTTGCCTGCCTGACGCCCGCGCGGCTCAGAAGTAGCGTTCGCGCAACTGGCGTTTGAGGATCTTGCCGGTGGCGGTGCGCGGAAGCTCGCCGTCGGTCAGCCGGATGGTCGTCGGGATCTTGAACCGTGCGAGGCGGTCCGCGAGGCTGGCGCGGATCTCGTCTGACACCCGGTCGGCGAGGTGCTCGGACGCCACCTGCAGCATCGCCGCGACCTCTTCGCCGTAGTCCTTGTGCGGCAGGCCGACTACCGCCGCGTCGCGCACCAGCGGGTGCTCGAGCAGCGCAGCCTCCACCTCGGCGCAATAGATGTTCTCGCCGCCGCGGATGATCACGTCCTTCAGGCGGTCGACCACGTAGTAGAGGCCGCCCTCACCTTTGAAGCCGGCGTCGCCGCTGCGGAACCAGCCGCCGCCGAACGCCGCCGCGGTGGCCTCGGGGTTGTTCCAGTACCCCGGAATGACGTTCGGCCCGCGGATCCAGACTTCCCCGACCTCGCCGTCCGGCACATCGCGTCCATTCTCGCCAACGATACGCACGTCGGTGGTCGGGGTCGGGCGGCCGACGCTGTCCGGATGCGCCAGGTATTCTGGCCCGCCGTTGGCGATGACGGCGCTGGTCGTCTCGGTCAGGCCATACCCGTTGCCGGGCGAGGCCTTGGCCTGGAATTGCTCGCCGATGCGGCGGATCAGGTCCGGCGGCACCGGCGCGCCGCCAGAGGCGACACCGACGAGCGAGTCCATCGCCGCGCCAGCGCCGTGTGCGCTCTCCAGCAGCTGGCGGACCACGATCGGAACCCCGGCGACGCTGGTCAGCCGGTGGGTCTCGATCAGCCGCACGCCGTCAAGCGGAGACCACTTGTACATCAGCGCAAGCTTCGCGCCGGTGGCCGCGCCGATGTAGAGACCCGAGAGGCCGCCGATGTGGAAGAACGGGAACGTCTGCAGCGCGCCTGGTTGCGGCAGGGTGGGATCCGGCGCGGCTGGAGTCGGTAGGCCGGCTACAGTTCGGGCGATTGCACCGCCGAGCAGGGTGTTCATCAGGTTGGTGACGTGGTTGCGATGGCTCGCCATCGCGCCCTTGGGATTCCCGGTGGTGCCGGAGGTGTAGAGGATGGTCGCCAGGTCCCGAGCGCCGACTTCCGTCTCCGGCAACTCGCCGCCGACCCCCACGGACGCCGCCGCGAAATCCTCGCCGCCGGCGCCCGCACCACCTCGGCGCGCGACCAGCACCAGCTTGACATCGAGGTCGGCGAGCAACGGCGACAGTCGCTCCAGCCGCTCGCCGTCGATCAGCAACGCGGCGGGGCTGGAGTCTTTCAGCGCGAACGCCAGCTCCGGCCCGGTCCACCAGGCGTTCAGCGCCACCGCGACTGCGCCGATCGCATGGCAAGCCCACCAGCTGAGGCTCCATTCCGGATAGTTGCGCATGCCGATCGCGACTCGGTCGCCCTTGCTCACGCCCGCCGCGCGCAGATGGCGGGCGAGCGCGGCGACGCGGTCGAAGTGGGTGGCGTAGCTGAGCGTCTCGTCCTCATAGATCAGGAACGGTCGCTCGCCGTGCTGGCGCGTCGCCAACAGCACGTCGCGGAGCGAAGCCGGCGCGGTGCGGTAGGCCCGGATCGGATACCCGGCGCTGTCGTCAACCTGCAGCTCGAACGGGCCTGACGCCGTCAGGTCGGCGATAATGTCGTCGCGCGTGGCCATGCTCTCTCCGGTCAGTCGTCTAGAATACGTTATATTTTTCACACGCTTGCCGCAACCTGCTCACGCATCTGGTTGCGCCTGGCGGAGCATTTTATAGCTAAGGTTGATCTCGCTTGAGTGACCGACGCTACGCGACTGGACATTTCTATAACCGGATATAAGCTTGTCCTGGGTCAGTTCTTCGGGAGCGCCCGGCGGATGGCCCGACAAAAGGGGACCGCGCAGCAAGTGCGCGGCGCGAGGGAGACGTCTGATGCATCGCCGCAATCCGGCCCTCTATGGGGCCTCGTTCCTGTTGCTGGCCGGCCTGGCCCAGAACGCCCAGGCGCAGACCACGGCCAGTCGCCAACCGCCGTTGCAGGTCGCCGCGACCAACGCCTCCACCGTCGGCGAGCTGATCGTCACCGCTCAGAAGCGCGAGGAGAATATCAATAACGTCGGCATGTCGATCCAGGCAGCGACCGGCGCAAAGCTGATCCAGCTCGGCATCCGCGACACCACCGACTTGCAGAAGATCGTGCCCGGGTTCCAGGCGACGCCGACGTACTACGGCACCAACGTCTACACGATCCGCGGCGTCGGCTTCCAGGACACCTCCCTGGCCGGCAGCCCGACGGTCAGCGTGTACACGGACGAAATCCCCCTGCCCTTCTCGGTGCTGACCAGCGGCGCGACGCTCGACCTGCAGCGGGTCGAAGTGCTGAAGGGTCCGCAAGGCACGCTCTTCGGCGAGAACGCCACAGGCGGGGCGATCAACTACATCGCCAACAAGCCGACCGACACCTTCGAGGCCGGCGTCGACGCCAGCTACGGCCGGTTCAACGACGCCGACCTGCAGGGCTTCGTCAGCGGCCCGATCGCCAACGGCCTCGACCTGCGCCTGGCGATGCGCCTCAACGAGAGCGGGCCGTGGCAGAAGGGCTATGCGCAACAGACTGGTCAGACCATGGGCGGCAAGGATTTCCTCGACGGACGGCTGTCGCTGCTCTGGAAGCCGACCAGCAACTTCCGCGCCCTCTTCACCGCCACCGCCTGGCGCGACAAGGGCTGGACCCAGAACGGTCAGCTCTACGGCATCGCCGAGCTGAGCCCGCTGGCCCCGCTGGCCCCGGCAATCCTCAACTACCCGCTGGCGCCGCACAACGACCAGGCGGCGGCATGGAACACCTGCGTCAACAACGATCCGTTCGATCCGATCGCCAACCAGCAGTTGGGCGTGGTGTTGCCCAACGACAATCCGACCTTGCCGGGCGCGCCAGGCGAGTCGCAGGGGCCCGGCTCGGTCGTTCAGGCCGGCGGCCAGCCGATCCATTGCGAGCCGGCCCGCAAGAACAACTCGTACTACAACGTCAATCTGCGGATGGACTACGACCTCGGCGGCGACATGACGATCACGTCGCTGTCGTCCTACCAGTCATTCCATCGCCACCAGGCCATCGATGGCTCCGGCATGGCGATTCAGGACTACCAGAACATCCAGCACGGCAATATCTGGTCAGGGTTCCAGGAGCTGCGGCTCTCCGGCAAATTCCAGGGCAAGGGCGACTGGATCGTCGGCGCCAACTACGAGCACGACAGCACCTTCGACCAGTTCCTGCAGACCTATAACGCCTCGACCGCGAGCCCGACGTTGTTCGCGTTCAACGCCGCGCTAGGGGTCGATGTCGGCTTCCCGCTCGGTCCGACCAAGCCCACCGACACCCAGACCACCGACACCTACGCGGTCTACGCCCACGCGGAATATCCGATCCTCGACAACGTCACCCTGCTCGGCGGCATCCGCTATACGCAGGAGAACAAGATCGGCGGCACCTGCGGCGACGACGGCGGCGACGGCACCTGGGCCGAGGTCGCCTTCATCCTGCAAGGCGCGTTCGGCAGCACCTCGCCGGTGCTGTCGCCGGCTGGGACCTGCGGGTCGACTGGGCCTGGCCCGACGTTCAACTCGCCGCCCAACGGCGGGCTCTTCTTCGCCCACCTCGACCAGAGCAACGTCGCCTGGCAGGCAGGGGTGAACTGGAAGCCGAACCCGGACAACCTCATCTACCTGAACATCTCACAGGGCTACAAAGGCGGCTCGTTCCCGACCGTCGCCTTGGCGACGTTCCAGCAGACCCATCCGGTGACGCAGGAAGGGCTGCTGTCCTACGAGGTTGGCATCAAGTCGTCGCTGCTCGATCATCAGCTGCAGGTGAACGGCGCATTCTTCTACTACGACTACAGCGACAAGCAGATCCTGGGCGCGGTCAGCGATCCGCTGTTCGGGGCGCTGCCGTCGCTGGTCAACGTGCCCAAGTCGCACGTCATCGGCTTCGAGCTATCCGGCGCCTATTCGCCGGACTGGCTGAAGGGGCTGACGATCACGCCGGCGATCAGCTACCAGAACAGCCGTATCGACCGCTCGTCGAAGGACACCTGCGCCCCGCCGCCAGCTCAGCAGGCGGTCAACGGCCTGCCGGGCGCAATCAACTGCGTCCCAGGCGACTACTACAACTTCGACGCCTACAACGAGTACGCCGACTTCACCGGCGAGCACTTCCCGTCAGCGCCGCTGTGGCAGGGCTCCGTCGACGGCCAGTACGAGTGGACGCTGCGCGACGAGCTGAAGGCGTTCGTCGGCTTCACCGTCGATTTCGTCAGCGACACCAACACCTTCTTCGTCAACCGCTCTCCCACCCCGGCGTTCATCAACTCGGGCACGTCGGGCGTGCTGCCGATCTTCGGCGGCTTCATCACCTGCGCCGGCGCGCCTTCGGCCACCGCCGTCGGTCCCTGCCCGACCAACCACCCGACCGATCCGCTGGCGGTGCCGGGCTATGCGCTGCTCGATCTGCGAGCCGGCATGAGCCAGGGGCCGTGGCTGTTCCAGATCTGGGGCCGCAACGTGACCAACCAGTGGTACTGGACCGCCGCCGACCACGTGAACGACGTCCTGCTGCACTACACCGGCATGCCGGTGACCTACGGCATCAGCTTCAGCTATCGGTTCCACTAGCTGGGGGCATGGAGGTAGGTAAGTCGAACGCGTTGGGGTGAAGGTCGCGGAAGTTGCCGGCGTAAAACCGGGCTTCTACGGCCGCCGCCGCGCCCGCCAGCGCCCGCTCGAACCGACCGATCGGATCGCGACCACCCTCGGCGTGCGGGTAGTCCGACGAGAACAGATAAAGTTCGGGCGCAGACTCGGCGATGAAGGCGCCGACGTTTTCGAACGGGTAGGGCGTGAAGCGCAGCTGGGCGCGGATCTGCTCCGACGGCTTGCGGCGCATCTCGGCCAGGTGCGGCTCGGACCGCGCCCAGATCTCGGCGGCGTGGTCGAGGCGGCGGATCATGTCCGGGACCCAGCCGGCGCCCAGCTCGATCACCCCGCCGCGCAAGCCCGGGTGCCGCTCCAGCACTCCGTCCAGCACCAGCACCGAGATGAAGGTCTGGGCGGCGTGGTGGATGGCCGTCAGGTCCTTCGAGCCGATCACCTCGGCGCCGCCACGCGCGGTGCGCCGGTCCGGCCGGCCATCGTTCATCCAGGGCGCGTCGATGCTGAGCGGTGAGGAGCCGACGTGGAGGATGAACGGCAGCCGCCGCTCGCCCAGCGTCGCCCAGATCCGCTCGTGGTCGACGTGTCCGGGCGAGCGACCGCCGGGTGGGCTCGCCGCCACCCAGATCGCGCCCAGCCCCAGCTTCGTCGCGTGATCGATCTCGGCCAGCGCCAGCTCCGGAACGTCGAGCGGAACGATGGCGACACCGATCAGCCGCCGGTCCGCCGCGCAGAACGCCGCCATCGCCCGGTTGTGGGCGCGGGCGATAGCGTACCTGGTCTCCAGCGCCGCTTCGAAGATCGGCCGCGCGCAGAACGACGAGAACACCACCTGCCGGGCGAAGCCGAGCTGGTCGAGCGCCAGGGTGCGCTCGGCGCCGTTGAACGAGCCCAGCGCCGCATGCCACTTCGGGCCGCGGGTGATCTGGTCGCCGAGGGCGAGCAGCGTCTGCACGGTCGCCGCATCGTGGCCGGGCTTGCCGACATGGTCACCGGGATTGAACTGGCCGGTGGCGAGAGCGCCCAAGGTCGGCATCGACGCCCGGTCAGCCGGATCGGCGTTGGCAGTCAGGAAGTCGGGCAGCTCCATCAGATGGCTGTCCGCGTCGTAGATCAGACGCTTGCCCGCATAACTCATCGCCGCCGCTCTCGCCGAGGGAACTTTGCCTCAGCCTAGCACCACCGCGCCGGCGACGCAGGCGGCGATGTGACCCGCGATCAGCGACCGATGCGGGTGGGCTCGGCGGCCCTGGCCTGGAACTCTTCGAGCCGCTGCTGGCTCTCCAGGATGCGCGCATGCAGCGGGCCGCGCCACTCCGGCGTGCACGCGCCTTTGAGCATCAGCGCGTAGCCATGCCGCGTCGCCGGCGCGACCGCGTCGACCTCCAGTATGCCGACCACCCAATCCAGCATGATGCAGCGGAAGACATGGTCCAGCTGGCGCTGCAGCCACTCCTGGCTGATCTCGCCAGCCAGGGCGCCGGCCTCGGCCGCCGCGGCGATCAGGCCGCGCCAGAACGCGTCGCGCTTGGGGTTCCAGAGCGTGGCGCGCAGGTCGTCCGAGGTGTCGAACACAGCGGCCCACATCGTCTTGTAGAACGCCGGATCGGCGACATAGATCTCGATCTGGATGTCGACCGCCAGGAATATCCGCTCGAGCGGATCGGTCGCCCGCAGGTGGGCGAAGCGGTCGTGGAAGTCGCGCACGTCCTGCAGCACCGCCAGCACGATCGCGCGCTTGGAGCCGAACAGGTTGTAAGGCGTCGCCAGGCTGACCCCCGCCCGCGCCGCCAGGACGCGCATGGAAAGGCCGGCGTTTCCGGTCTCGCGGATCAGCTCGCGGGCGGCATGGATGATCCGCTCGCGCCGCTCGGCCTTGCCGGCTTCGCGGCGCCCAAGCGGGACCTCCGGCATGTCCTCGTCGGCGAGGTTCTCGGCATTGGTCGGTAGCACAACGCTTACTCCACGGCGCGAGCGCCCGCTCGCCTTCGACATAAATTCAAGGTCTTGCGAACCGCCCCCGCGCGTTCTTGGTTCCTGTTCGCCCAAATCCGACGCTCACGCAATCTAGCGCGAGTCGCTTAGCTCGCCGGCTTCGCCGGAATGTCAGCAGGCGTTCACGGCATGACGCAGATCGCCTGAAAATCCTGCAGTCATTCGCCTTGACGCGATACCTCGTTCTTATAACACGTTACTTAAACGCACGACCGACGCCGAAGCCGCAAATCGTCGCGGCTACGCCCTTTCGCCAAGCTTCGGCCGCCCAAGCTGAACGCCTGATTTCGAGGATTTGCGCATGGCCTACGAGACGATCCGCGCCGACGCGGACGGACCCATCCTCACCCTCACCCTGAACCGGCCGGAGAAGCTCAACGCCTACACCGCGCAGATGGGCGCCGAGCTCGCTGACGCCATCGTCGGCGCCGACGACGACGACGCGATCCGGGCGATCATCCTGACCGGCGAGGGCCGCGGTTTCTGCGCCGGGGCCGACATCTCCGCCGGCGCCGGCAGTTTCGATACGCAAAGCGGAGAAGGGGCGAAGAACTTCGGCGGCGCCCAGACCCGCGCGCTGCGCGGCGCCGGCGGCGGCTTCGTCGGCGCGCTCTTCAACTGCAAGAAGGCCACCATCGCGGCGTTCAACGGGGCGGCGGTTGGGGTCGGCGTGACCCTGGCGCTGCCGACCGACATCAAGATCGCCTCCAGCGCCGCGCGGTTCGGCTTCGTCTTTGCCAGGCGCGGGCTGGTGCCAGAGGCGGGCAGCGCCTGGTTCCTGCCTCAGCTCGTCGGGCTCTCGCAGGCGCTGCGCTGGTGCCTCTCCGGCCGGGTGTTCGACGCCGAGGAAGCTTTGCGCGGCGGCCTGGTCAGCGAGGTGACCGCTCCGGAGGATCTGCTGCCCAGGGCGCGGGAGATCGCCCGCGAGATCGCCGAGAACACCGCGCCGGTGTCGGTGGCGCTCACCCGCCAGCTGCTCTGGCGCTTCTCCGGGGCCGACGACCCGTTCGGCCTACTCAAGATCGACGGCGCCTTCGCGATGACCCTGGGCTCGGGCGGCGACGTCAAGGAAGGCGTCGGCGCCTTCCTGGAAAAGCGGCCGCCCAGCTTCCCCGGCCGCGTCACCGCCGACATGCCGAAGGGCTATCCCTGGTGGACTGACTGACGCCGGGCCGCCCTGAGCGGTGGCGCTCGGAACCCCGCTTGGCAGGCGGAGTTTCGAAACCAGAACCGCCGAGAATCAGGGAGCAACGGCAATGGCGAACGCATCGACGTCACACACCACGCACCGCAAGAAGGGCCGCACGCGCCGCACGGGGCGACGCGACCCGCTGGCGGTTAAACTGCTCAAGCAGGACCACCGCCAAGTGGAGGACTGGTTCGACGAGTACGAGCAGCTTGAGGATAATCGGGAGAAGCTGGAACTCTTCAACAAGATCGCGCTGGCGCTGAAGGTCCACACCCAGATCGAGGAGGAAATCTTCTACGCCGAGGAACGTGGGGAGGTCGAAGACGACATGCTCGACGAGGCTCAGGTCGAGCACGATGGCGCCAAGAGCCTGATCGCCGAGATCGAGGCGATGAAGCCGGGCGACGACCTCTACGACGCTAAGGTCAAGGTGCTGGGCGAGTACATCAAGCACCATGTGAAGGAAGAAGAGCAGCCCGGCGGTATCTTCGCCCAGGCCAAGCGCGGCGATCCGGACCTCGACGCCATGGGCGAACAGCTGAAGGCGCGCAAGGAAGAGCTGATGGCCGAGAAGGGCGGCCGCAAGTCGAACTAAAAGCCACCGAGAGCGAGCGCGGGCGCGCTGGCGCCGGAGGGAGTCTGGTCTTCTTTCAAGCTCGGCTGACGCGCACCTGGGCGCTGCACCAGCGCAAGCCGAGCCAGGGCTCAGGTTCGCTGCAGATGAAAGAGCGCTATGCCGCCGGCGCGCAGGATCGGCAGGGGCAGGCCGATGGTCTGCAGCATCGTCCCGCTGGCCTCGAACGTCTCGCCCGAGGTGATGGCGGGGGGGCGTTTCATCGTGCCGCCTGGGTGCGACGGAGGGTTCAGGAGGCGGACGCTGTACCGGGCGTCTGGATCGAGACCGGCTAGCCGCAATGGGTCTGGCGAGGCCAGCGCTGGCGTGTCGAGCTGGGCGAAACTCACGAACGCGCCCGTCTCGTCGGTCACCATCGTCGCGATCACGTTGGGATCGGCGTGTGCCTGGCGAACGACGCGGCCTCCGTGCAGCAGCGCGCGGTGGGTCTTGTAGAGCGCGATCCAGGTTTTCAGCGCGGCAAGCTCCCTGGCGGAGAAGCCGCGCAGGTCGGCCTCGATGCCCATGTGGCCGAAGAGCGCGGTCAGCGCGCGCAGCTCGACGCTGGTGCGCCGCCCGGTGGTGTGGTTGGCCGCGGCGGCGACGTGCGAGCCCATCACCTCTGGCGGGAAGAAGATCGAGAAGCCGCGCTGGATCTGTTGCCGCTCGATCGGGTCGTTGCAGTCCGAGGTCCAGATCCGGTCGGTGCGCCGAAGAATCTCGAAGTCGGCGCGCCCGCCGCCCGAGGCGCAGGACTCGATCTCCACCGACGGGTGAGCGGCGCGCACGCGATCGAGCAGCGCGTAGACGGCCAGGGTCTGCCGGTGCGCGGCGGGTCGGCCGGCACTGGCCGCGTGGGTCAGGTCGCGGTTCATGTCCCACTTCAGGTAGCCGATGGCGTGAGCGCTGAGGAGCGCGTCCAGCTGGCCGAAGATGTTGTCAGCAACCTCCGGGCGGCTGAGGTCGAGCACGTATTGGCCCCGCCCGAGCGGCTGGGTGCGGCCGGCGGCGTGCAGGGTCCAGTCGGGGTGGGCGCGCAGGAGGTCGGACTCGGCGTTGGCCATCTCCGGCTCGACCCAGAGGCCGAACTCGAGGCCGAGGCCGCGCACGTGATCGATCAGCGGTCCGAGCCCGTCCGGATACTTGGCAGCGTCGACGCGCCAGTCGCCGAGGCTGGTGGTGTCGTCGTTGCGACCCGCGAACCACCCGTCGTCGAGCACGAAGCGCTCGGCGCCGACGCTCGCCGCTAGGTCGGCGAGCGACTTCAGCTCGTCCAGGTCGTGGCGGAAGTAGACCGCTTCCCAACTGTTGAAGTGCACCGGCCGCGGCTTGCCGCGCAGCCGTCCACCCATGATCCGCTCACGGACGAACGGATGAAACCGGTCCGAGAGCCCGTTCAGGCCACTGACGGAGCGGGCCGCGTAGAGGATCGGGGTTTCGTAGGCCTCACCCGCCGCGAGCGTCATCTCGCCGGGCAGGAACAGCTCGCCGGCTTGGGCCTGAAGTCGCCCGTCGCGCAGCCTCTCGACCAACATGCGGTGATTGCCGCTCCAGGCCAGATGCAGGCCGAACACCTCGCCCGCGGTCTGGTCGAAGCCCGGCGAACCCACGACAGCGAGCGGCGGCGCGTGGTGGGAGGTGCGGCCGGTGCGGTTCTCCTTGATCCAGGCACCGGTGAGGACGCGGTGGCGGACCGTGCTGAATTCGCGCGCCCAGCGGCCGTCGAAGTAAAGCACCTCGTCGCAAGGCATCGGCAGCGCCGCGGGCGCCATCCAGTACACCGCCAACGGTTCGGTTCCGCGATTGACCAGGCGGCTGCGAAACTCAGCGACGTCTGTCGCGGCGTCCAGCGTGATCGTGAGCTCGACCTCGACCCCGGCAAGGGCGTCACGCAGATGCAGCCGCCAGCCGTCTGGCACGGCGTTGGCCCGCTCGAACGCCAGCTGGGTCAGGAATTCGCCGCTCGGGCGATGGACCTCCAGCGCGGGATGACCGTTGAAGCCGCGGGCCGCCTCGGGGAAGAGATCGAACACCTCGCCGCCGTCAAGCATGCCGTGCGGGACCGCGCGCTCGGCGAGCCACCGCACCGACGCCAGGTCGGCCTCGTCCGCCAGGCGCTCGCCCCAGTAGGCGAGGACCGGCGCGCCGCCCTCGGTGGCGATCACCAGCGTCTCGCGCTCGCCGTCAAGTCGCAACATCGGTGATGAGGCTCCCCGTCCAGCCGCAGGCACATTGACGGCAGCGGGCGCAAACCGCCAAGTCGCGAATGTGAGCGGGCGAGACCGAACTTCGGCGGTCGACGGCGGGCGGGCCTAAATGGCCGCGGCGCTGATCGTCTGCGACTGGGGCTCGACCAACCTGCGCGCCTGGACGCTGGATGCCGGCGGCGACGTCGTGGGCCACTGGGCGGCGCCGTGGGGCGTGAACGGTCTGGCGCCCGGCGAGGCGCCGCGCCGCTTCGACGAAGTGCGCGCCAACCTGGGTGGCCGCGACCTGCCCGCCCTGCTGTGCGGCGCCATCGGCTCCAACATCGGCTGGCGGGCGATTCCTTACGTCGACTGTCCGGCCGGGCTCAGCGAAGTGGCTTCGGGCGTCGCCGAAGTCGCGCTGGGCGTCTTTATCGCGCCGGGGCTGCGTTGCGGCGGGCTGGGGGGCGCCGGCGACGTGTTGCGCGGCGAGGAGACCAAGGCGCTGGGCTGGCTTCAACTCACCCCGACGTCGCGGCGCGGTCGCCGGCTCGTCTGCCAGCCGGGCACGCACCCGAAGTGGATGCTGATCGAGGACGGCCACATCGTGCGCTTCCAGAGCGCCTTCACCGGCGAGCTCTTCGCGGTGCTCTCGGCGCACAGCATCCTGCGCAACGACGGCGCCGGCGCAGACACCGTGAGCTTCGACGAAGGGCTGGCCGCCGCCGGCGAGGGCGATGCGCTGTTGAACCGCCTCTACGGCGCCCGCTCGCGGGTCGCCGGCATGGGCGCGTCGCCCGCGACGACCGGCGCCTATCTCTCAGGCCTGCTGATCGGCGCGGAGGTCGCTGCGACGCCCGGGTTGCTCGGCCTCGAGGGCGAACCGGTGACGGTGCTGGCAGAGGAGCCGCTACGTGGCTGGTATGTCCGGGCGCTGACACGGCGCGGCGCGGCGGTCGAGGTCGCTGACGGCGAGCCGGCGGCGCGCGCCGGGCTGGTCGCCATCGCCCGCGAACGAGGTCTGCTGTGACGCTCGACGACGCCCTCGACCTCTGCCCGCTGATCGCCATCTTGCGCGGCGTCACCCCGGGCGAGGTGGTGGCGCACGCCGGCGCGCTGCGGGACGCCGGGGTGCGGGCGATCGAGGTTCCGTTGAACTCGCCGCGGCCGCTGGACAGCATCGCGCGGTTGGCCGCGGCGTTCGGAGACGACTGCCTCTGCGGCGCCGGCACCGTCCTCACCGTGGCCGACGTCGAGGCCGCCGCGGCGGCCGGCGCACGACTGATCGTTTCCCCCAACACCTCGCCCTCCGTGATCGCCCGCACCGGCGCCCTGGGGCTGGCTTCCGTCCCCGGCGTCGCCACCGCGACCGAGGCGTTCACGGCGATCGAGGCCGGGGCGCGCCATCTGAAACTCTTCCCGGCGCAGACCTACGGCCCAGGTCATGCGCGCCAACTGGGCGCGGTGTTGCCGCCAGGTGTGTCGCTGATCGCCGTCGGCGGAGTCGGCCTTGGCGAGCTCGCAGCGTGGTGGGCGGCGGGCGTTAAAGGCTTCGGCCTCGGCGGCGAGCTTTACCGCGCTGGGCAGAGCGTTGCCGAGACCGCGAGCAAGGCGGCGCTCGCTGTCGCGGCCGCTCGCGCGCTGGTCAGGTGACGCGGGAGCGCACCTGAAACCGCGCCTCGCGCCAGACACCGGTCTCCAGGATATCGCGCAATATCTCGACCGCGCGCCAGACGTCCGCGAACCCGAGATAGATCGGCGTGAATCCGCAGCGCAGCACGTCTGGCGCCCGGAAATCGCCGATCACCCCGCGCTCGATCATCGCCTGCATGATCGCCCAGGCGTGCGGATGCCGGAACGAGACCTGGCTGCCGCGCCTCGCGGGATCGCGCGGCGTCGCCAGCTCGAGGCCGTGACCGGCGCACCGTGTCTCGACCTCGGCGATGAAGTACGAGCACAGCCGCTGGCCCTTGTCGGCCAGAGCGGCCATGTCGATGCCATCGAAGAGATCGATGCCGCACTCCAGCGCGAGCAGCGACAGCACCGGCGGCGTCCCGCACAGGAACCGCTCGATCCCACCTGCCGGGCGATAGTCTTGGCTGAACTCGAACGGGTCTGCGTGGCCCATCCAACCGGTCAGAGGCGAGGCCAACTCGCTCTGCAGACGCTCGGCCACGAACAGGTAAGCCGGCGCGCCGGGGCCGCCGTTGAGGTACTTGTAGCCGCAGCCCACGGCCAGGTCCGCGCACGCGCCCCGCAGATCGACCTCAACCGCGCCGGCGCTGTGCGACAGGTCCCAGATGATCAGCGCGCCGGCCGCGTGGGCCTGGGCTGTCAGCGCCCGCATGTCGTGACGGGCGCCGGTGCGGTAGTTGACCTCGGTCAGCACGACCACGGCGACGCCGGTGTCGATGGCGGCAGGCAGCCGGTCAGCCGCGACCAAACGCAGGCTCACACCGGCCATCAGCTCGCTGACGCCCTGGGCCACGTAGCCGTCGGTCGGGAAATCGCCGGCTTCGGCGACGATCGCCTTGCGCGGCGAGCGGTGGCGCAGAGCCGCAACGATCAGTTTGAAAAGATTGACCGAGGTGGAGTCGGCAACGATCACTTCGTTCGGCGCGGCGCCGATCAGCTGGGCGATCTTGGCCCCGATGCGGGCGGGCGCACCGATCCAGTCGTGCGCGTTCCAGCTGCGGATCAGGCCGTCCGCCCACTCCTCTCGGAGCGCTGCGCGAAGGCGGGCATGGGTCGCCCGCGGCGCGGCGCCGAGGGAATTGCCATCCAGGTAGATCACGCCCTTCGGCAGATCGAAGCGCCGCCGCAGTGGACGCAACGGATCGGCGGCGTCGAGCGTGCGGGCCTCGGCGAGTCCGGGATCGCGCCGCGGTCGGCTCACGCGGCAGCTCCGCCGAGTCCCACGGCCCGCAGGATGAGCGCCTCGGTCAACGCGCCGGAGGGCGTGCCAGGCGCCAGCATGTCGAAGTGGCCGGCGTCCTCGAGCGCCAGCACCTCGACGCGGTCACCAGCCACCGTCGCTCTGGTCTGGTAGTCGGCGGCCGCGTCGGGAGTCAGGAAGGTGGATGCGATCAGAACCTGCGCGATCCCGAGCGGCAGCCTTCGGACGGGATCACCGTCGGCGTAACGGGATGGGACCGCATCCGGTCGCCCGCCCATCAGCCCGGCGATCACCGGGCCGCCGCAGATGCGCTCGTAGCGGTCGGCGTAGGTCACCAGATCGCCTGGACCGTCGATCGAGACCGCCGCGCTAATCTTCAAGGGCGACCCGCCGCGGATCGGGCTGGCGGCGTCGAGGGTCGGGCGCGCGGCCAACCAGAGCCCGGCATGTCCGCCAGCCGAATGGCCGAGCGCCACGACCCGCGACAGATCGAGTGGATAGCGCGCCGCCAGGGTGCGCACGTGGTCGAGCCCCGCCGCCCAATCCAGGAAGGTGCCGGGCCAACCGCCGCCGTCATCGCCAACCTGACGGTACTCAATGGTCCAGGTCGCCAGCCCGACGGCCGCCAACCGGTCCGCCAGCGGTCGCATGTAAGCCAGCGTCGCGAAGCCCTTGGTCCAGCAACCGCCGTGGACGATCACGGCGATCGGGTGTGGCCCGTCCCCCGTCGGTAGCCGCAGTTCGCCGAACTGCATCGGGTCAGGTCCGTAGGCCTCGGTCAGGCAAGGCGCCGAGACCGGCAGTTCCGCCAGCGCTTCTGGCCGGACAGCGCGCAACTCTGGCATGGCGGCTCCCCGACTATCGGTTGACGTTGCCAGATCGGCCGCCGGGCGACAACGGGCCGGCGCCTGCGCTGCGTTCGCCGAACAGTGGCAGCCGAATTAGTGCAAATGAGTGATGTGGGGCTGCGACGTGCGCCTTAGCCTTGCTCGAAACCTCGGGTGCGAACCCTATCAAAAACGCCAGGATGACTACCTTGTCGGTGTTAGCTCCCCAGATTGCTGACGATGAGTTGATCAGTCCGTGAACGCCCCGTTCGCAACCATATGTAGCGCGTCCAATACTGTGAAATACATTGATGTAGTTATGGGCGCACGCTATCAGAGTGTGCGCGGCATCCGCCGCCGCCGGTTTCAGAACACGGCGTTATTTATGCGCGGGCGTTCCCGCGCACTTCTGTGTAAGACGGATTTAACCTTCGGGGATTGTCGGGAACCGGGTCGAGCGGGCTTTGAAACGTAACTCGTACGCCAGGTTGCCTGACGCAAAACGTTCGCGTGTGCGTTGCAGAGCGTCCCTTCTCGCCGTCATCGCGGTCGCTTCCAGCGCCGCTGGACTAGCGCGGGCCGCTGACGCGCCCCTATCGACGAACGATCCGTCGCAGATCGGGGCCAAGCCCCCAGCGCCAGCCTCGCGACCGCTCGACTTGCCGCCGGCGCCCAAGGGCGCGCTCGGCGAGGATACCACGCCGCGCTTCGCCTTGCAGACGGTCAGCTTCGATGGGGCCAAGGAACTGCCCGCTTCGCGCCTCGATGCCGCCTGGGCGACGTTCCGCGGCAAGCAGGTGAGCCTGGCCGACCTGCGCGCGATCGGCCGCAACGCCGAGGGCATCTACGCCAAGGCCGGCTACCCCTTCGTCGCCATCGTGTTGCAGGTGCAGGAGGTGAAGGACGGCGTCGTCCATTTCAGCGTGGTCGAGGGCAAGATCACCAACCTGACCGTGCTCGGGACCGACCCGACCGCGCGGCGGCAGGCGACGGTGATGCTGGCGCCGCTGATCGACCGCGCCCCGCTGGCGCTCTCGGACGTCGAGGAAGCCTACGATCTGGCGCGCCTGACGCCCGGCCTCGGCATCTCCGGCGCCCTGCGCCGCGGCGACGAGCCCGGCGGAATGGACCTGGTGATCAACGCCAAGCGTCCCGAGATCGTCCGCGTCTACGTCAACATCAACAACCTCTACCCCGCCGCGGTGGGGCCTTGGGGCATGCTGGTCGGCGCCGACTACTACGGCACGTCCAAGTACGGCGACGACCTCTCCGGCCAGATCTACACCTCGATCCCGTTCGGCCGTCAGATCCTGGCGCGCGGCAGCTATGCGTTCGGGCTCGACGACAGCGGCACAAGGGTCACGATCTCCGGGCTCTGGGGCAACGCCAACCCGCGGGACTTCCCCGGCGCGGCGCCGCTGGAGCTGGCCACCGACATCGCTGCGGTGCGCATCGAAGCCAGCCAGCCGCTGATCGAGCTGCACAACCGCACCCTGCTCGCTGACGTCGCCTTCGACATCAGCGACCAGCGCACCCGCGTCTTCCGCACCGCGCCGCTCAGCGACGACAAGCTGCGCATCTTCAGCGCCAGCCTGCTCGGCGAACAATCGGGCGATTGGGGACGCATCTCCGGCTCGGTGGAAATCCATCAGGGTGCGGACATCTTCGGCGCCAGCCGCCGCGGCGACCCCAATCTCTCCCGCCCAGGGGGCGATCCGGAGGCGACGGTGTTCAAGGCCTCACTCGAGGGCGAGACACCGACGTTCCACTACGTCACGTTGGCCGGCCGCGCCGACTTTCAGGACACCGGCCAGCAGCTGACCGCGCCGGACCAATACGCGTTCGGCAACCTCACCATCGGCCGCGGCTACGAGCCTGGCACGGCGCTGGGCGACCGCGTTGTCGCCGGCTCGGCCGAGCTACGGCTTGGCCCGTTCCCAGTGACCAAGGTCTTTCAGTTGCAGCCTTACGCCTTCGTCGATTCGGGGCTGCTCTTCGTTCGTGGTTCCCCGAGCCAGAGCCTGACGTCCGTGGGGGGCGGGGTCAGGTTCCAAGTTCCCAACAAGGTGCAGTTCGACCTTGTCTATGCCTCGCCGCAGAACGCGCTGACCGGCCTGCGGCGTCCTTCACCTGAAGTGCTGTTGAACATGACCGTCGGCATCAACGACCTCTTTGCGGCCATCCACAAACGGATCGCGACCGCGGATTCGAAGCAATGACCCCCCCAGTTGACTTGACCACCCTGCTCCGTCCGGCCGCGCCCCGCTCGCCATCCCGGCTCACCACCCTGCTGGGCACCGCCGCCCTCGTCGGACTGATCGGCGCTGCCGGTAGCGCCATCGCGGCCCCCGTACTGCCGACCGGCGGCAGCGTGGCGGCGGGCGCGGCCAGCATCGGCGCCTCCAGCGCATCAAGGCTCACCATCGACCAGTCGACGTCGAAGGCGGTGATCAACTGGTCGAGCTTCTCGATCGGCCAGGGCGGCCAGGTCCAGATCAACAACGGCGCTGGCGCCACCCTGAACCGAGTGCTCAGCGGCGGTGCGCTGTCGCAGATCGATGGGACCCTTTCGGCGACCGGCAGCGTCTTCCTGCTCAACCCGAACGGCGTGATCGTCGGCAAGAGCGGCGTCGTCAGCACCGGCGGCTCGTTCGTCGGCTCAACGCTGGGCGTCAAGGACAGCCAGTTCATGGCCGGCGGCGACCTCGCGTTCGCCGGCGCCAGCGGCGCGGGCGTGCTCAACAACGGCCTGATCGTCTCGGCCAGCGGCGACATCGCGCTGATCGGCGCCCAGGTCACCAACAATGGGACACTGCAAGCGCCTCAGGGCGACGTCGCGCTGGGCGCCGGCCACGAAATCGTGCTGCACGACCAGGACCTGGACGACGGCAAGCTGGCGGTCACCGTCGGCGGCAGCGACACCTCGGCCACCAACGCCGGGCTGATCGAGGCAGCGAGCGCCGAGCTGCGCGCCAACGGCGGCAACGTTTACGCGCTAGCGGTCAACCCGGGCGCCCACATCGCCGCCACCGGCGTCTCGACCAAGGACGGTAACGTCTACCTCGTGGCCGAAGGCGGCTCGGTGTCCGCAACCGGCGAGATCGACGCCCACCACGCCGACGGCACGGGCGGGCTGGTCGAGACCTCAGGGGCGACGGTCAACTTCAATGGCCTGCAGGTCTACGCCGGCAAGTGGCTGGTCGATCCGATCAACCTCACGGTCGACGCCGCCGCGGCCTCGACGATCGACGCCAACCTTGCCAACGTCGATGTCGAGCTGCAGACGACGGCGACCACGGCCAGCGGCCCTGGCCTCCAGTCGTCGGGCGCGGGCGACATCAACATCAACGCACCGATCGGCTGGTCGAGTTTCCACCAGCTCACCCTGGATGCCTACCACTCGATCAACATCAACGCGCCGATCTCGGTCCAGGGAAACGGCACCCTGAACATGATCACCAGCGATGGCGGCGCGGGCGGCGACTACATCCTCGCGCCCGGCGTCAACATCAGCTTCACGCAGAATGCCGGCGGCAACCTGTTCATCAACGGGAATTTCTACCAGTTGCTCTTCTCGGAGAGCGACCTGCCGGTCAGCGACAATTCGTTCAACGACAATTTCCTCTTCGGAAACTACGCAGTTGGCCAGTCGTTCAGTCTGAACGGCCAGCTCTACTCGCATGCCCCGATGACGGGTTACTTCGGCACCCAGTATTTCGGCACGTTCGCCGGGCTGGGCAACACGATCTCCGACCTGAACATCAACCAGACGATCGCCGACGTTCAGTTCTCCAACAACGGCATCGAGGCCAAGGGCTTCGTCGGGCTCTTTGGCACCATCGGGTTCGGCAGCGTGGTGCGGGATCTGACGCTCAGCAACGTCTTCGTCCACGGCGGCGACGGTATGGCCGTGGGCGCGGTGGCCGGCTTCAATGGCGGTACGATCAGCAATGTGACCGTGTCCGGGGTGGTGCTCGGCGGCGACAGCACCAACGACGGCTTCGGGCAGTTGCAGGCCTATGCCGGCGGCCTGGCCGGCGTGAACGGCGGCACGATCACCGGCTCATCGTCGAGCGCCACGGTCTCCGCTGGGGTCGCGATCGCCGGCGGTCTGGCCGGCATCACGCTCGCCAACACCACGATCTCCAACTCCAGCGCCAGCGGCGACGTCAGCGTCGGCGACGACCTGCTGGGCGAGCGCAACGTGGCCGCCGGCGGCCTTGTGGGCGAGGTGGGCGCGGATAGTTCGGATCAAGCGATCCTGACCGGCGACTCAGCCACGGGCGAAGTCGACGGCGGCCAGCAAGCGTTCGTCGGCGGCCTCGCCGGGTTCGTCACCGGCGGCGCGCTCTCGACCGATTTCGCCACCGGCTTCGTCTCCGGCGGCGCCGGCTCTTACGCCGGCGGCTTGGTTGGCAGCGTCGACAACAGTTCCATCACCGCCTCCTACGCCACCGGCGCTGTCAGCCAGTTCGCGGCCGGACTGGGCGGCGCGCCGGATCGAATCGGCGGGTTTGCCGGCTACATCGGTAACGGCGCCAGCGTTTCGCAATCGTACGCCAGCGGCGCGGTCACGGCGATCTCGGGACCGGACTCGGGCGACGCAACGCTGGCCGGCGGGTTCGCGGGCGATGTGGATTTCGGCCAGGTGACGAACAGCTACGCGCTCGGCTCGGCCAGCGTCTCCGGCGGCAGTTTCGCGACCACGGGCGGGTTCGTCGGCCTGGTCGAAGATGGCGCCAGCGTACAGGCCGTCTACGCCACGGGCGCGGTCTCCGGCACGGGTCAACTGCGCGGCCTGGCCGGACAGATCGGCAACGCCGCGGACTTTGACAGCAGCGGCTCGATCACCAACGCCTACTGGGACGAAGGGACCACCGGTCAAACTACCGGCTTCACGCTGAGTGGCGCCGGCGTAGCGACGAGCGTGACCGCGATTGGGGGCGCCTCCGGCCATAGCCCCTATGCTCAGGCGAGCTACGGCGCGTTCGGCGTGTTCGGCGCCAATTGGACCATGCTCGAGGGCGAGACCCGGCCACTGCTCAAATCCGAGTACTCGACCACGATCGATAGCGCTCACCAGCTGCAGCTGATGTACCTCGACCCCACCGCGCACTACGTGGTCGGCGCGGATATCGACGTCAGCGAAGACGCGAGCACGTCTGGAATCTGGAATCCCACGAACGGCTTCGTGACCATTGCGGGCACGGTCGCCGCGCCCTTCACCGGTTCGTTCGACGGCGGCGGGCACACCCTCTCCAACCTGACGATCAGTCAGCCCGCCGGCGCCTCGCAGACGCTCGATGGCTACGCTCACAACGGCTTTGCCGGCCTCTTCGGCGTCGTCGGCGCGGCAGGGTCGATCAAGAACGTCAACCTAGTCAACGCGACGGTCACCGGCGGCGACGGCATGCTGGTCGGCCTTGTCGCCGGTGCGGTCGAAGGCACGGTGAGCGGAGTCACCACGGCGGGTACGGCGCACGTCGGCAACGACCTGGCTGACCCCACACATGACGGCACGGGCTACGCGTCGGTCGGCGGCCTGGCGGGCGACGCTGGCTTTACCGGGTCGATCAGCAATTCGTCGTCATCCGCGACGGTGATCGGCGGCGTCGCCGCGGCGGGCGGGCTGGTGGGCGCGCTGAGGTCTGGCGCGACGGTCAACAACGGGTCTGCGAGCGGCGACGTGACCGTCGCAGGCGGCGTCTCTGGCGGCAATGTGCCCCAGGCAGGCGGCCTCGTCGGCGTCGTCAACGGCTTCCAGTTCACCGGCGTCAGCCCGATCCTGGTCAACATCTCGGGCTCCAACGCCACCGGGACGGTCAACGGCGGGTCGTTCTCTTCGCTGGGCGGCCTTGTCGGCTCGGCCAACAAGGGCGCGATCACGACCTCGTTCGCCACCGGCGCGGTCTCCAGCCCCAACGACAGCTTCAGCGGCGGGCTTGTCGGGCTCGCGGTCAACACGACGATCGGCAATTCGTTCGCCACCGGCAGCGTCACCCAGACCAGCGCCTCGGTGTCGGGCGCGGAGAACGTCTCCGGTGGCTTCATCGGCGACGCGGGTACAGCGACCACGATCACCGGGTCCTGGTCCAGCGGCGCGACGTTGGTTCACGGCAGTGGCGCGGCGCCGGCGATGGCGGGCGGCTTCGTGGGCGCGGCCACGCCGGGCGCGACGCTAACCCGGGACTATTCCCTGGGCGGCGCAGCGATCGGAACGGCGGCGACTGGGGACCTCGTCGGCGGGTTCGCCGCCACCGATCTCGGCGCGGTCATCAGCGACTTCTACGCCACCGGCCTGGTGTCGGCGCCGAGCGGCGCGGCGACCGAGGGTGGCCTCATCGGCACGCTCGGCCCCGGCACGACGGCCAGCACCGGCTACTGGGACGAAGGCACGACGACACGGGTCACGCCGATCGGCCAGAACCTCGGCACGGCGACCAAGCTGGTCGGCGTCGGCGGGACCACGGGCCTTAGCCCTTACGCTCAAGCCAGCTACGCCAACTTCAACTTCACCGCCGACTGGGTGCTGATCGAGGGCGAGACCCGCCCGATCCAGCGCTCGGAATACTCCACCAGCATCACCAACGCCCACCAGCTGCAGCTGATGACGCTGGATCCGACTGCGACGTACGCTTTGCTCAACGACGTCGATGCGATCGAGACGTCGAGCGCGACCGGCCTCTGGAATTCGGCGAACGGGTTCGTGCCAGTGGGATCGAACCTGACTCAAGCGTTCTCCGGCACGTTCAACGGCGATGGCTTCACCATCGCCAACCTGACGATCACCGACATTGTCGCCGCGCCGCAAACCCTCTTCTCGGGTCAGGCGACGAACGGGACTGTCGGCCTGTTCGGGGCGGCCGGGCCGACGAGCGTGCTCGAGAACGTCAATCTGGCCAACGTCAACATCCTCGCCGGCAACGGCATGGTGTCCGGCGCCTTGGTCGGCAGCACCGACGGATTGGTCGCGAACGCTACTTCCTCAGGGACAGTTGACCCAGCCGGGCCCAGCCTCTCGGCCGTGGGTGGACTGGTCGGCGACCTGGGCGACGGCGGCAGCGCCGGCATGATCGTGGACTCAAGTTCATCGGCGACCGTGACCGGCGGCTTCGCCTACGTCGGCGGCCTCGTCGGGTGGGCCCATGCTGGCTCGACCATCCAGTTCTCCAGCGCCTCCGGCGACGTCACGACAGGTGGCAACGCGAACCAGGCCGCCGCCGCCGGCGGTTTGATCGGCGCGGCTATCGGTGACCCGGACAACCCGGTGAACTTCACCCAGGACTTCGCCACCGGGACTGTCACCGGCGGCGAGGGGGCGGCGGTCGGCGGCTTCGCGGGCATTCTCGATGGCGTCAACGTGTTCCAGTCGTACGCGACGGGTGACGTCAGTCAGGGCGTGGGCGGTTTCAACGTGGACGATGC
Source organism: Caulobacteraceae bacterium (assembly GCA_036494265.1). Classification (GTDB taxonomy): domain Bacteria; phylum Pseudomonadota; class Alphaproteobacteria; order Caulobacterales; family Caulobacteraceae; genus Acaudatibacter. Next base: position 51,952 of record DASXOP010000007.1, read on the forward strand.
GATCGGCGGCTTCGTCGGCTTCATGGGCGCGGGGACGATCCAGACAGCGTTCGCCTCGGGCAACGTCACGGCCACGGGTTCGGATGAGGACGGCGAGACGGCGGGAGGCGGGTTCGTGGGCCGTCTCAGCGGCGGCCAGATCACCGACGCCTATGCGAGCGGCAGCGTCACCGGCGATAATCTGGACTCCGAACTCGGCGGCTTCGCCGGCGAGATCGACTCGGGCGGCAGCCTGAACCGCATACTCGCCACCGGCCTGGTGTCAGGTGGTAGATTCGACATTATCGGCGGCGTGGTCGGCGAGCTCGACAGCGGCTCGATCACCGCCGCCTATTGGGATGGCGGCACGACTGACCAGGCCAACCCGGCGGGCCAGTCGTTCGGCTTTATCGACGCCACCGAGGTCGGCGATGACACCGGCGTCGATCCCTTCGACCCCAACTCGTACCCCGAGCTGGATTTCACGCGCACCTGGTCGATCCCGTCGGGGTCGGCCTTGGGCAATGGCGGCCCAGCATTTTATCCCGAACTCTACAGCGTCTCGCACGTGCTGAAAGAGATCCCGGGGGACGCCTCGTGGGTCTACGGCACGTTCCCGACCGTGGTCACCGAACTGATCGGGCTGCAAGGGCGCGACGAGCCGGAAATCGTCAGCAGCGTCACGGCGAGCGTCACCGGCGCCACCCTTTCCTCGGCTGGCTTCTACGACGTCGGCACGGATACGATCGTGATCAACGTGCCGTTGTTCCGGGGCGGCGTTAACGGCTCATCCGGCAACTACCGGGTCATCCGCGATCCGAACACCACCGCCGAGCTCGACATCACGCCACGGGATCTCAATCCCCAACAGCAGGATACGGCTGAGAAGGTCTACGACACGACGACGGACGCGGTCCTTTCCGGCAACGACGTCTTCCTCTCCAACACCGTGCCCTTCGACGACATCGCGCTGACCACGGTTCCGTTGACCGGGCAGTACGACAACCCGAACGCCGGCGCGAACAAGCTGGTCACAGCGTCGGGCTACGCGATCGGCGGCGCCGACGTTGGCAACTACAACCTCATCGACCAGTCGAACGACTTCATCGGCACGATCGACCCGGCGCCGCTGACGATCAGCGCGGTGACCGACACCAAGACCTACGACGGCACGACCACCTCCACCGGCGTGCCGACCGTGTCGGGTCTGCTGGGCGACGATGACGCCACCGATCTGGCGCAGGAGTTCGATAGCCGCAACGCCGGCAGCCGCTCGCTCAACGTCACCAACTATACAATCGAAGACGGCAACGGCGGGGGCAACTACGCGGTCACGCTGGAGAGCGCCGACGGTCAGATCAACCCAGCCTTCCTGACGATCAGCGCCGCGCCGGACGAGAAGATCTACGACGGCACGGTCGCGTCGTCGGCTACGCCTTCGGTGAGCGGGCTGGTGAGCGGTGACACTGTCACCGACCTGACCCAGGTGTTCGACTCCAAGAACGCCGGCAGCCGCTCGCTCAACGTCTCCGGCTTCACGATCAACGATGGCAACGGCGGGGCCAACTACAACATCTCCACGACCGACCAGGACGGCCAGATCGATCCGGCGCCGCTGACGATCGCGGCGACCCCGCAGACGCGGGTGTATGACGGCACGACCACCTCGTCGGCGACGCCGTCGGTGACCGGCCTCATCTCCGGCGACACGATTGACGGTCTCGTGCAGGAATACGACAGCCGCAACGCCGGCGCGCGCACGCTCGCCGTCCAAGACTTCACGCTCAATGACGGCAACGACGGCGCGAACTACACGGTGAGCGTGCTCGGCGCGGCCGGCGCCATCACCCCGGCCCCGCTGACGATCGCCGCGGCGCCCGACAACAAGGTCTACGACGGCACAACGACGTCTGCCGGCACGCCCACCGCAGCCGGGCTGTTCGACACCGACAGCGTCACCGGGCTCTCGCAGGTGTTTGACTCCAAGAACGCCGGCGCCCGCACGCTCGATGCGACTGACTTCGTCGTCAACGACGGCAATGGCGGGGCCAACTACGACGTGAGCGTGGTCAGCGCCGCGGGCTCGATCACCCCGGCCCCGCTGACGATCGCCGCGGCGCCGGACACCAAGGTCTACGACGGCGGCGTCAGCTCGTCGGCCACGGCCACGATCGCAGGTCTCGTCGCTGGGGATTCGGTGACGACGCTCGCGGAGCTGTTCGACAGCAAGAATGCCGGGGCGCGCACGCTCGCCGTCACCGGCTTCACGATCAACGACGGCAATGGCGGCGCCAATTACAGCGTCAGCACCTCGACCGCCGCGGGCGCCATCACACCCAAGCCGATCTCCGCCGCGCTGGTCGGCCCGGTGGAGAAGACCTACGACGGCAACACCGTCGCGCCGGTGACGGCGGGCGACCTAGCGCTGCAGGGCGTGATCGGCGGCGATGCTGTCGGGCTCAATCTCTCCCAGCCCGGCGTCTACGCCACGCGCAACGCCAAGTCCGGCATCGGGGTCACGGTCAATGGCCTCAGCATTAGCGGCGCCGACGCCGCGAACTACCGCTTCACCGACGGCGCGTCCGCCCCTGTCGGCCTGATCGATCCGGCGCTTCTGACCATCACGTCCACGCCGGACAACAAGCTGTACGACGGAAACGCGGTCTCCACAGGAACGCCGACCGTGAGCGGCCTCGTCTCCGGCGACAACACCACCAGCATCACCCAGGCCTTCGACAGCAAGAACGCCGGCGACCGAACGTTGGTGGTCAGCGGCTTCACCATCGCCGACGGTAATGGCGGTGCGAACTACAAGGTCAGCGTCGTCAGCGCTTCGGGGACGATCACCCCCGCCCCGCTGACCCTGACCGCCGCGCCGGACAGCAAGACCTACGACGGCACGACGAGTTCGACCGGAACGCCGACGGCGACTGGGCTGATCGCGGGCGACACGCTCTCGGGCCTGAGCCAGGCCTTCGACTCCAAGAACGCCGGCGAGCGCACCCTCAACGCCACCGGCTTCACGATCGCCGACGGCAATGGCGGGCGCAACTACGCGGTGCAGCTGGTGGGCGCCGACGGCCTGATCTCGCCGCGGCCGCTGACGGTCACCCTGGTCGGCACTGTGTTCAAGGTGTTTGACGGCACCACCGTCGCCACGCTGACCAGCAACAACTACGAGCTTGGCCCCACCCTCGCCGGCGACGTCGTGTTGCTGGCCGCGCCGACCATCGGGTCTTACGACACCCCGCTCACCGGTTTCCACAAACAGGTCACGGTGACCGGCCTGTTGCTGGGCGGCGCCGACGCGGCCAACTACGTCACGCCTACAACCGAGTTCGCCGACATCGGCATCATCACGCCGGTGCTGCCGATCGAGCCGCAGATCGTCACCCAGCCGCCGCAGATCGCCTCGGTGCTGGCGACGCTGTCGCAGCAGAGCCTCAGCTTCGCCGGGCTCGCCGGCTCGCCGTTCTACGTCTTCATGGTCTTCCCGGTCGGCGACGACGACCAGGACAAGGGCCCTGGAGACAACCTGCCGATCACCGGCGCCGGCAACGGCGACCTCTGGGAAGGCTCCAACCTCGACCACGACAGGAACAAGCCATGAGCGCCCGCGGCCGGTTGATCGGCGCCCTGGCGAGCGTCAGCCTCGCGCTGCCGGCGGCCAGCTTGGCGGCGGGGGATGGGACCGATTTCGCGCTTGGGGTCAACGCGGAAAGCCAGGCCTGCCGGGCGGTGGCCAGGTTCGACGCGCCGGCCGGCGCCAAGTCCGCCGACATCTATTGCGGCGCCTGGGAAGCGCCGTCAGGACGCGTGACCGTCTACGCTAACGACAGCCAGGCGGCGGCCGGGTTGGCCAACCTCTGCAAAGGCGACGCGACTAGCCTACAAGGCGGCGACTTCACCGGTGCGCAGCAGATTGCTTGCGGGCGCAGCCAGACGGTCAGCATCCGCCGCTACGCCCTCGTCGCCCACCACGGCGGCAAGGTGATCGTCGGCGAGGTGTTTCCCTCCGATTGGGCGCCGTTGATGAACGCCGCGCGCGTGCTGACCGGGCTTGAGCGCGCCTCGGCCGTGCCGGCAACGGCGGTCGCCGGGCAGACACCGGGCCTGCAGGAAATCCAGGCGGTGTTCCCGAACGGCGCGCCTGGCCAGGCGGCTGCGTCGAACTACGAGCTGCTCCGCCGCCGCGCCTACGAATACAACGTGATCTGGGACTTCGGCACGTCGCTGCGCGACTTCGAGACCCTGATGGCGGCGCAGCGCAAGGTCGCGCCCGACGACGCTGCCGGCGAGGCCGACATCCTGGCCGAGATCGGGCTGAACATGTCGAGCGCCCGGCGCTTCGACGACGCCGCCGCGACCCTCGACAAGGCCGAAGCGCTCGGCAAGGGCGCGAACGATCCGCTGCTGCTGACCAAAATCACCAACTACCGCGCGATCGATCAGCTGAACCAACGTCACTTCGACTCAGCGCTGCGCCTCTCGCTGGCGGCCGGCGAGGCGCGGGCTCAGTTGCAGAGGGCCGCCGGCCCGCGCTCCAGCATCACCGCTGGCGACGTCAGCCGGGTCGAGAGCCACTCGGCCAGCGCCGCCCAGCGCGGTCTCCTGATCCAGCTCACCGACGCCCGGCCCGCCGACCGCGCCGCGATCCTCTCGGCGCAGGGCTTCTACATCGCCGGCGTCGCCGCCCAGGGCCTGGGCCAGCCGGCTGCGGCGGCGAACTACCTCGACTCCGCCTCGGCCTGGCTCGACGACGCCGCCGCGCCGCCGGCGTGGCTCGTGGGCGACGTCGCCGACGAACGCGCCGACGTGGCTCTGGCCCGGGGCGACTTCGCTGGCGCCGCCAGCATCGCCTCCAGCGGCATCGTCACGATCAAGACCGTGGCGCCGGGTTCGCGCAGCGAAGCGCACCTGTGGCTGGCGCTGGAAGCCGCGCGCGCCGGTCAAGGCCAGATGGACGACGCCCTCGTCGCTGGCCGCGGCGCGATCGGCATCTTTTCCAAGCAGACCGAGTCCCCCGGCCTGCCGCCCGATGTCGCCGCGCCGCACCTGGCGCTGCTGGAACAGGCCTGGCGCAAGAGCGGCGATGCCAAGCTGGGCGACGAATACTTCGAGGACCTGGCCTTGGTCTGGGACGGCGCCGCCGCGCGCACCACCGCCCAGCTCGCCGCCCGCCTGGTGCTGCGCAGCGCCGGCGACGAGGCGCGCATCTACCAGGACGCCGAGCGCTCTTACCGCGCCACCTACGCCCGCCGCGAGCAACTGGCCGCCGATCCGAACACGCCGAAGGATCAGGTCACGCTGGCCGATGCGGCGGCGCAGACGGCCGCGGCCGGTCTCGCCAAGGCCGAAGCGGACCTGCGCGAGAAGGCGCCGACCTATCTGGAGCTGCTCAACCCCGGCGTTGCGACCGCCGACCTGCAGTCGGTGCTCGGCGATCACGAGGCCTACCTGCGCATCGCGATGGCCAGCGACGGCGGCTACGGCGCGCTGGTCGACAAGGCTGGTGTGCATCCGTTCCGGATAAGCGCGACCGCCGAGCAGGTGGACGCCCTCGCCGACCGCATCCGCCGCAGCACTCACCTGAAGGGCCGCCTGCTGCCCGACTACGACATCGACGCCGCTCAGACGCTCTACGCAGCTCTGCTTGGGCCGGTGCAGGCGCAGCTGGCCGGCGTCCAGGACCTCGACATCGACGTCAGCGGCTCGCTGGCTTCAGTGCCGTTCACCGCGCTGGTGGCGACGTCGCCGACCCAGGCTCAGGTCGACAAGATCAAGTCCGACCAGGACTACAGCGGCGTCGACTGGCTGGCGCGGCACATGAGCGTCGCCAATGCGCTCGGCCCAGCCTCGTTCGTGCGGCTGCGCAAGGCGCCGCCGTCGCCCTCGGTCCAGCTCAAGGCCGCCGTCTACGGCGACTACCAGCCCAACCCCGGGCTCGTCGCCCAGCGCTTGGCCGAGGCGCGCGGCCTGACCGACGCCTGCCGCGCCTCGGTCGAGCACGTGCTGACGACGCTGGGTCCGCTGCCCGATACGGCGGGAGAGGCAAAGGGCGTCGCCGCCAGCTTCAGCGCCGCGCACCTCGCGCTCGGCGCACGGTTCACCGACACCAGCTTCATGCAGGATCCGGCCACCGGCGACGCCGACGTGATCATGCTGGCGACCCACGGTGTGCTCGGCCTCTCGCCGTGCTTCCCGGAGCCGGCGCTGCTGACCTCGGTCGGCGACGGTGGCTCGGGCCTGATCGAAGCTTCCCGCTTGCTGGACCGGCAGCTGCGGGCCTCGCTGGTGGTGCTGTCGGCGTGCGACACCGCCGCTGGCGGCAAACTCGACGAAGCCAACACCGGCCTCGCCGACGGCGGCGACGCGCTCAGCGGCCTCGCCCGCGCCTTCATCTATGCCGGGGCCCGCAACGTCCTGGCCACTGAGTGGAAGGTCGACTCGGCGGCGTCCCAAGCTGAGGTCACCAAGCTGCTCGCCGGGGTCAATCAGCCCGGCGAGAGCGTGCGCGGCGCGCTGACCAAGGCCGAGAGCAGCCTCTACGACCAGGCCGAGACCGGACATCCGTTCTACTGGGCGGCGTTCGTGCTGGTCGGCGACGGCGGCGGGGTGCTGCGCCAGGCTACGGTGGCTTCAGCGACTCCCCCTATGGTTGGCGGCCGTCCCGCAGTGGGGGCGAACTAGGCGCCTTCCATGCCTGACGACGACTCGCCACCCAAGGCGACGCACCGCGCGGCGAGAGCCCGCGCCAAGCACAAGCCGCGACAATCGAAGGCATCGCATGCGGCCTCGGCCGCGCACGATGGGCTGGACCATGACGAGGCGCACGAGGAACACCGGCCCCAGCGCAAGACCCGGCGCTTCAGCCTGGTGGCGCAGTCGCGGGAGCGGCGGCGGGCGATCATCTCGTTCTCGGTCGGCCTCCTGGTGCTGCTGCTGGTGCAGATTCCGTCGGTCGAGCAGTCCTTCCTCGGCGGACCCGACCGGCAGATGATGGAGGCGGCGTTCAAGATGCGCGCCGACGTCACCGCCGGCACGGCCGAGCCGGTGCTGTTCTTCGACTTCGACGACCACACCATCGGCAAACTGGCCCCAACGCCCTTCGCCCCGGTCGCGGTGACGACGCCCAGGGCCTCGCTCGCCGATCTTCTGGATTTCATCCGCACCGGTCCGCCGCAGCAGATGCCGCGCGTAGTGGTGATGGACGTCGACATCGCCCAGGCCGCGTCGGATGGCGACGTCGGGATCGCGCGCATGCAGGCGGCGCTCACCGCCTGGTCGCAGTCGCCGTCCGCGCCGCCGCTGATCATAGCCCGCGAGAGCTACCCCGCCGCCGACCTCGGGGTGAACGCGCCCGGGCTGGCGTTGCCCAACACGCCCTACGATCCGGTCGTCGAGAAGGCGCCGAATATCTACTGGTCGACGGTGAAGGTGCTCGGCGACCAGAACGCCGAGATCCGCGAATTCCTGCCCTACGAGTGCGTGCTGACGCCGAGCGGCGTGCAGCCGCTGTTCTCCGCCGCCCTGCTCGCCTACGGCTTCGCCGAGCGCGACCCGGCCGTGCTGGCCAAGGCCTCGGCGCGTCACTGGATGCAGGACGGTGCGGCGCAGTGCCAGAAGGCGCCGACCGCCCAGCTCGCCCACGGCGAGCGCATCGACTACCACATCTCGCTCGATCTCGGGTTCAGCGGCCGGGTCTGGCCGGCGCTCAGCAAAGCCTGGGCGGGCTTCAAGCAGTGTCCGGGCACCGACACCGCGATCTTCCGCCGGCTGTCGGTGATCGACATCCTCGACGCCATCCACGCTGGCGGCGACGTCAGCCGCGAGCTGCTCTGCCAGCACATAGTGCTGATCGGCGGCACCAACGGCGCGGCCGGCGACTTCGTCCAGACCCCGCTCAACGAGATGAACGGCAGCGTGGTGCTGGGCAACGCGATCCGTGGCCTGGAGCTGACCCATGGCGGCATGCGGGCGATCCCGCTGGGGTTCCAGGTGCTCTTGCTGGCCGTGGTCAGCCTCTTGATGTCGGGGGTGGCGCTGGCCACCGACCGCGCCCGTCACCGCTTCCAACGTCTCAAGCGCAGTCCGCACAAACGCCGGATCGCGCACACCTTCGGAATAATAAGCCTAAACCCGATAATTCTTAACGGGGTCATCGCGGTATCGGCACACCTGGTAGGTGTCGCTATACTGCTGGTCTCGCTGAATTTCGGTCTATGGGGATTTCTCTCCGCGCCGGTGTTTGCAGCCGCAATCACCGAAACACTTCAGGAGTTCTTTGATGACTAAGGTTCTGACCACCAGTATCGCGACCCTCATCGGCGCCGCGGCGCTCTGGGGGATCGCTGGGGTCGCTCAAGCATGCGACGGCGCAGGCGTCGTCATCCGGATCGAAGGCCAGCCGCAGGACGTGCAGATCACGCGCAGCGAAGGGGGCGCCGCCTCTCAGGTATCACGGCCGCGGGTGCTGGAAGTGATCTGCCATAACGACGTCGTCCGCACGACCGGTGCGACCTACATCGTGCTCTCGGTGGACGGCGCCGGGACCGTGCGGGTCGATCACAACATCGCCTACACCGTGCCCGCCCGTAGCGGCGCACCGACGGCGATCGGCAACGCCTATCGCAGCCTCAACGATCAGGTGCTGCCCGATATGAAGCGGCTGCCGTGGAATGTGCGTCTGAAAGGCGCTGGCGATGATTTCGGCTACGCCCTGCCCGCCCTGGTCTCCGGCGGCCAGAAGGTGCAATCCGGGTCCCGCCCGCTGCTCGTGCGGCTGGTCGGCGGCACCGCGCCGTACAGGGTCGAGATCAGGAATGCCCATGGCAAGGTGGTGGCCGAAAGGACCAGCCAAACCCACGATGTGGTGCTGGAGCATGTCACCCTCGCCGACGGCGACTACAAGCTCACCGCCAGTGACTCGACACCCCGCTCTCTCGACGCGACCGTGACCGCTGTCGCCGCTGGGCCACCCCTGCCGACGGCATTCGACGGCCTCGCCGACCCCGAGGTCCGCACGGCGGCGAACGCTACCGAGCTGGCGCGCGAATCCACCGGCATCTGGTCGTTCGAGGCCGAACAGGAGCTGCAGGCGGCGCCGGCGAACGGCCTCGACCGCGACAAGGTCTACGAGCTGATCGAGAGCTACGGCTCGGAATAAATCCAAGCATTACGAGTGAGCGCCGCGAGACTGGACGCGCGGCGTTGGCGGGTCGAAGGAAGAGGCCGACATCTCGACCGGATAGTTCCCATGACCCGCCAACTGCCGCCTGACCTCGCCGCGTTCAAGCCCGAGCGCCGCGCCGAGTACGATCGCTTCCTGCAGACCCGCAAACCGCGCGGCGATGGCTCGCTGGGCGGACCGTTCGACCCGTGGCTGACCAACCATGAGCTGTTCCACCGGCTGACCGGGCTTGGCGGCATGCTCTGGGCGCGGACCAGCCTCGACCGCGGGCTGGTCGAGCTGGCGATCTGCGTCACCGGCAAGTTCTGGGAAGCCAACGTCGAGTGGACGGCCCATGCGCCACGGGCGATCGAGTTCGGCGTCGCAGCCGAGGTGCTGGACGAGATACTGGCGGGCAGACGGCCGAAGGGTCGGCCCGAGGACGAGCTGGTTTACGATCTCTGCCAGACCATGCACGAGACCCACGCGCTGCCGAAGCCGCTCTACGACGCCGGGGTGGCGGCGTTCGGCGAGCGCGGCGTCGCCGAGTTGATGGCAGTGATCGGCTACTACACGCTGGTCTCGATGACCCTGAACGCGTTCGAGGTGCAGGTCGGGCCGGGCCAGACCGCGCCGTTCAAGCGCGAAGCGCCGTGATCGACGCGGGTCTGACTGCCCTCGCCCGCGCCCAGCTCGCCCCGACCGGGGTGCTGCGCTCGGCGATCAACCTGGGCAACTTCCTGCTAGTCACCGGCCGCGGTCCCGCTGGCGAGCCGCAAGGCGTGGCGCCGGACATGGCCGCCGAGGTGGCACGCCAGCTCGGGGTCGCCATCCAGTATGTGCCGTTCACCCGGCCGAACGCTTTGGCCGACGCGGCCGACGGCAGCGTCTGGGACATCGGCTTGATCGGCGCCGAGCCGGCGCGGGCGGCGCGGATCGTCTTCACCGACGCCTACGCCGAGATCGAAGCGACCTACCTCGCGCCACCAGGGTCGAAGCTCGCCGCCATCGCCGATGTGGATAGGCCCGGCGTCCGCGTCGCGGTGCTGGGCGGCGCGGCTTACGACCTCTGGCTCGAGCGCAATCTCCAGCACGCCACGCTAGTGCGGGCGACGTCGGCCGATGATGCGGCGCGCTTGGTCGATGATGGCGCTGCCGACGTGCTCGCCGGGCTGCGGTCGGGCTTGGTCGCCGATGCAGATCGGCGGCCAGGCGCGCGTATCCTGGACGGGCATTTCACCACCGTGCAGCAGGCGATCGGCACGCGGCGGAAGAACGCCGACGCCGCGCGCTTCCTGCAGGCCTTCGTCGATGAGGCCAAGGCGTCGGGACTGGTCGCGGCGCTGATCGAAAGGCACGGCGTCGCCGGTCAGCTGTCCGTGGCGCGCTGAGCCGCCGGTCTCAAGTTCCAGGCTGGATATAGGGTACGGCGGCGAAGAGGCGCCGCTCGGCGCCGCGGGGGTCGTCCACCAGCCGGCTCGTCCGGTCGAACACCAAGGTCGCGCGGCGTGGCAGAGTGTAGGGCGTCCAGAGCGGGATGGCCGGGTTGTTGGGATCCCCGGTATGGGCGAACGCGGCGAAGCTGCCGCTGACCTGATCGGCCATCGCCTGCGCAGCCGGGCTGGGCGCGATCGGGGAGCCGGGCGCGGCGAGGTTGTCGAAGGTGAGCGGGATGTCGGTCTCGTGCATGGCCCGCAAGCGCCCGCCTTCGATCGTGGACGAGTAGTCCATCTCGTAGACGAAGGCTGGCGCGCCTTGCAGCGCCCGTGCCTCGGCCTCGATCACCGCGCCGCGCCAGGAGCGCGAGGCTGTTGTGGCGGCGAAGAAGACGTCGGTGGGGCTGTAAGCCGGGTAGAGCTGGCGGTAGCTGGCGACCACGAAGGCCGGGTCGATGTCGACGCGCAGTTCGGGACCCAGCCGGCCCGGCAGGTCGTCCCAGGTGAGGGCGAACGGGTCAGGCGTGCTGTGGCCGAGGAAGAGGCGGGTCTCGTCGTGGGCGTTGCCGATGATCATCGGGATCTTGGCCGACTGATCTGGCGCGTCGGGCCAGAACGGGTGGCGGGTGAGGCTGCGCTCGTCGAGCACCGGGCCGAAGTACAGCGGGCCGGGCGTGAATGGGTCGGGCGTGGCGAGCGCCTCGACCAGACGCTCGGCCGGCAAGCTGGCGAGCGACGCGGCGTCCGCGACGGGCAGCTTCACGGCGTCGAGGAACAGGCGCATCCGCGCCGTTGCGTGCTGTGGGCCTGATGCGGTGACCTGCTGGCCGCTCATGGTGATCGCGCGGTGGAAGAGGCCGGCCGCGGCGGGCATCGCCATCAGCGTCGCGATCTTGGCCCCGCCGCCAGACTGGCCGAACACGGTCACCCGCCCCGGATCGCCACCGAACGCGGCGATATTGGCCCGCACCCAGCGCAGCGCCAGCACGAGGTCGAGCATGCCGGCGTTGCCTGCGTCCGCGAAGGGCGCGCCGGCGAGACCCGCCAGGTAGCCGTAGCCGAAGACGTTCAGACGGTGGTTCAGGGTCACCACCACGACGCCGCGTCGCCTGGCCAGGCGCACGCCGTCGTAGAGCGGCGAGGCGCCGGAGCCCGACGCGTAGGCGCCGCCGTGGATGTAGACCATCACCGGCCGTCGGGCGAGCGTCGCTGCTTCGGGTGTCCAGACGTTGAGCACCAGGCAGTCTTCGCTGGCGGGTCCGTCGGGATGGGATTGTGGCGACGCGGGGCCGTACGCCATCGCATCGCGGACGCTCTGCCAAGGCGGCGCGGCGCGCGGCGGCTGGAAGCGGGTCGAGCCCGTGTCGACGCCGTAGGGAATGCCTTTGAAGACACTGACCCCGTCCTGCACCACGCCGCGGACCAGGCCGCCGCGGGTGCGCACCACCGGAGACGCGGCGCCGGCCTGCGCCCAGGCGGTGCGGGCGATCAGGGCGCCGCCGAGGCCCAGCGTCAGGGCGCGGCGGTCGACGGCGAGGTCAGGCGATGTTGGCCGGGGCATAGCGGGGCGTGAGCAGGTGGATGACCAGCAGGGCGAGGCCGTAGGCGCTGGCGGCGACGATGAAGATCGGCGTGTAGGTGCCCATCTTGTCGAGCACCCAGCCGGCGTACTTGGACATCAGCATGCCGCCGATCGCGCCGGCCGCGCCGCCGACGCCGATCACGGTGCCGACCGCGCGCCTCGGGAGCACGTCACCGGGCAACGTGTAGAGGTTGGCGGAGAACCCTTGGTGGGCCGCCGCCGCCAGTCCGATGATCCCCACCGCCACCCACAGGCTGCTGGCGTACATGGCGAAAGCGATCGGGGTCACGGCCAAGGCGCAGACCAGCATCGCGGTCTTTCGCCCGGCGTTGAGGCTGAAGCCGCGCTGCATCAGGCCGCCGGAAAGCCAGCCGCCAGCGACGCTGCCGACGTCGGAGAGCAGGTAGATCGTCACCAGTGGCGGACCGAAGGTGGTCAGGTCGAGGTGGTAGCGCTTGGCGAAGAAGTCCGGCAGCCAGAACAGGTACATGCCCCAGATCGGATCGATCAGAAACTTGCCGGCGCAGTAGGCCCAGGCCTCGCGGGTGCGCAGCACGCTGAGCCACGGCGCCTTGCCTGGCGGCTCGGGCGGATCGCTCTCGATCAGCGCCAGTTCCGCCGCGCCGACCTGTGGGTGCAGGGCGGGGCTGCGGTAGATGAGCAGCCACGCCGCCAGCCAGATCAGGCCGACAAGGCCGGTGATCACGAATGTCGCGCGCCAGCCCATCGCCAAGTCGATGGCGATGAAGGGCACGATCAGCGGCGTGACGATGGCGCCGATGTTGGTGCCGGCGTTGAAGAGCCCGGTGGCGAAGGCCCGCTCGCGCTTGGGGAACCACTCCGAGACGGCCTTGATCCCGGCCGGAAAGCCGCCGCCCTCGCCCACCCCAAGCAACACACGAGCGGCAATGAACCCGGAGGCCGAGCGCACCGCGGCGTGGCTCATGTGGCCGATGGTCCAGATCACGAACGCGACCGCGTATCCGAACCTCGCGCCGATCCAGTCGACCAGGCGGCCGAAGCCGATGTAGCTGACCGCATAAGCGGCCTGGAAATAGAACACGATGTCGCCATAGGCGCTCTCGTTCCAGCCGAACTCCTTCTGCAGGGTCGGCTTCAGCACCCCGATCATCTGCCGGTCGACGTAGTTGAACACCATGGCGACGAACAGCAGCGCGCAGATCACCCAGCGAAAGCGGCCTGCGCGCGTCGCGCCGGCGCTGAGGCTAGCCGCGGTCATGCGCCGGCTCCGGACGCGGTGGCCGCGAAGGTGCGGCAGCCGACCTCGCCGTGGCGGCCGAACGTGACCCGGCCGAGCTGGCCAGCGCCGATGTCGTGGATGCCGGTGGCCGCGCCGGTGGAGATCAGCTGGCCGGCCCGCAACGGACGGCCGCGGCGGGCGGTGTGTTCCAGGAGGAAACGCACGCTCTCCATCGGGCCGCCGGGGATGGTGGCCGCCGAACCGCGCCCGACCCGCTCGCCATCGACGAAGGCTTCGCAAAGGTAAGCCGCGTCGGCGAACTCGCCCCAGCCGGCGAGGAGGCCGCCAAGGATGAGGCCGTTGTTGTTGCCGAAGTCGGCGGCGACCACGGTCGGGCCGAGCTCGTTGATCGTGGCCAGCGGACTGCCGGCCATCTCCATGCCGATCCGCATCTGGCCTTTCAGCGCTTCGGCCTCGGCCAGAGTCCAGTCCAGCTTGCCGGCCGGGGCGGCCTCGAGCAGCTCGTAGACGAACTCGGCCTCCACCGCGGCGAACCCGCCAACAAACACCGGCACGGGGGTGCGGCCGGCCGCGTCGGCCAGCCAGAAGCTCTCGCGGAAGATCGGGCCGGTGACCCGAGTCTGGCCGAGCGGCCCGACCAGATCGTCGGGGATCTTACCGACTTTCCAGCCGACGATCTCGCCGCCCCAGAGCCCGATCGCCTGCTCCTGGACCGCGTAGCCCTGGTCCAGCGTCACCGGAACCTCGCCCGGAAATCCAGGCAGCGCCCGCGCCGCGCGGCGGGCGGCGACGAAGGCTTCGGCGATGGCAAGGGGGGACGCAGCGCTCTCTTGGCGCGCCGTCGGACCTGTCACTCGGCTGTTCCTCCTCGCCCTTCGCCCGTTTTCCGGGTCTGGATTGCGTCTATAGGAAACCGGTGTCATCTTCAATCGATCACGGAGAACAAGCGCTGGCCGCCCGTCGCCGTGACAACCGCCGAGACAGGCGGATGGGTTGGAACGTGGAGGGAAACATGCGCAAAATCCTGAGGTTAGCGGTCGTCGCGGCGGTGGCCGGGCTGGCCGCGCAGGCGCTGGCGGCTAGCCCGCCGGCCGATCAGGCCCCCGCCGCCGGTCCCCTCGCCTTTCCCGGCGCCATGGGCTGGGCGGCGCACACGCCGGGCGGCCGCGGCGGCCAGATCCTGAAGGTCACCACCCTCAACGCCGACGGGCCCGGTTCCTTCCTGGAGGCGCTGCGCACCAAGGGGCCGCGGATCATCGTGTTCGAGGTCGGCGGGGTGATCGACCTCGGCCGCAACGAGATCAACGTCACCGAGCCCTACCTGACTATCGCCGGCCAGACCGCGCCCTCGCCGGGGATCACCTTCATCCGCGGCGGCTTCCAGATCCACGCCCACGACGTGATCGTGCAGCACATCCGGGTGCGGGTCGGCGAGGCCGGCGCACCGAAGAAGAGCGGCTGGGAGACCGACGGGCTCTCCACCGCCGGCGGCGCCCACGACGTCATCGTCGACCACTGCTCGGTGACCTGGTCGACCGACGAGAACATGTCGATGTCCGGTGAGCGGTTCGAGGGCAACGATCCCAACGTGTGGCGCGCACACACCTCGCACCGGATCACCTTCTCCAACGACATCATCGCCGAGGGCCTGGGCTACGCCACTCACGCCAAGATCGAGCACTCCAAGGGCTCGCTGATCCACGACAACGCGACCGATTTCCTCATCGTCGACAATCTCTATGCCCACAATTACGAGCGCAACGTGCTCTTCAAGGGCGGGGCGCGCGGGGTGATGGTCAACAACCTGATCTTCGATCCCGGCCAGCGCATCATCCACTACAACCTGATGGCCGAGGAGTGGGGCGACCATCCCTGGCAAGTCGGCCAGGTGGTGGCGGTGGGCAACGTGGCGCGCGCCGGCCTGTCGACCCCGCCGAAGGTGGCGTTCTTCGAACTCGGCGGCTACGGCGACGTCGAATACTACGCCCGCGACAACATCGCGGTGGACCAGATCGGCGATCCGCTGCCGATGATCGGCCGCTACACCACCGCGCCGGCCAAGATCATCGACGCCGCCCAGCCCCCGCTCTGGCCGCCCAACCTGACCCCGATGCCGGCCGCGCAGGTGCAGCAATACGTGCTGCACAACGTCGGCGCCCGCCCCTGGGACCGCGACTACGACGACGTGCGCCTGATCGCCGACGTCGCCGAGGGCCGCGGCAAGATCATCGACAGCCAGGACGACATCCACGGCTACCCGGTCGAGGAGGCCACCCACCGGGCGTTCAACCCGGCCGACTGGAACTTGGACGACATGACCGCCCGCAATCCGGCCGCGCTGGATGGGAGCCACAAGGCGCGGGGGACGTAAGCGGCGGACGCAGAGCGATGTCGGATTCCGGCGATCTCGTTCGTCATTCTCGCTAGACGCGGGGTGACGATGAGAGGGTGTTCCGAAATGGACATGCAGGCGCAAATCGACGGCTACATCGCCGGTCAGCCCGAGCCGAAGCGCGAAGACCTGCGAACCCTGCACCGCTTGATGCTGAAGACGTCGCCGAACTGCCGGCTATGGTTCCTCGACGGCCGAAACGAAGCGGGAAAGGTCGTCTCCAATCCGAACATTGGCTACGGCGTCCAGACGAAAGAGTACGCCAGTGGCGAAACCAGGGAATTCTACCAGATCGGCCTGAGCGCAAATACCACCGGAATATCGATCTATATTATGGGCCTGGATGACAAGACGTACCTCTCCAAGACCTACGGCCCCGCCCTCGGCAAGGCGAAAATCACGGGATACTGCGTGAAATTCAGAAGCCTGGGGGACGTAAACCTAGGCGTCATCGAACAGATGGTCGCCAACCACTTGGGCGACGGCCGCATCTAGCTTGATCCAGCAGAACCTCCTCCCAGTTGCCGGGTCAGACTAGATTATCGGAAATGTTGATCCGCTTGGCGCTCGCTCGCGATGACTCAGCGGCCGCAGTCGACGAAGGCGGCGATACGTTCGGCGGTCTCGCGGGGGCGCTCCAACTGCAGCGCATGTCCGCAGCCGGGTACTACGACGAGCATGGCGTTCGGGAGCTGTGCGCGCGCCGCCTCGGCATCCGTCAGGGCGTCTGGAAAGTCGTGGTCGCCGACGAGGAACAGCGTCCGAACCGTTAGACCTGGCAGGCGCGGAAAGGCGGGCGGGCCCGGGCGGGCCGGATCCCCGGGCAAGTGTCGGATGTTCTGCGGGTTGGCCTTCCAAATGGCGAGCGCTTTGGCCTTGGCCGTGTCGTCGCCGCGCCTGATGTACCAGGGGTCTTTCGCCCAGTTGGCCGCGACGCCTTGCACGTGGCCGACCAGGATCGGCAGGAAGTTGAGGTTTTCGCGGCGTCTTGCCGTGGCGGACGGAGGTGAGGCGCTGGGCCCCCCGCCGACGATGATGAGCCCATCCACGGAGTGCGGATGGTCCAGCGCATAGTCGAGCGCGATGCTGCCCCCGTTTGAAAAGCCGACCAGGGTAAAGCGTTCGAGTTTGGCCGCGGCGATCACCGCCGCCAGGTCTTCGGTCTGCGAGTAAGGTCCCTTGGCGGCCGGTGACCTGCCGTAGCCGCGCCGGTCGTAACGCACGACGCGGAATTCCTCGCAGAGGATCGGCCACATCTCGTCGAACGCTGAGGAGTCGACCAGGCCGTCGTGAAGCAACACGATCGCCTGCGGCCCCGATCCACAGCTCTCGTAGTAGAGTTGGCCGCCGTCAACGTCGACGGCGTCGCCACTGACCGCGACCGATCCGGCGGCCCGGCCAAGCCCGAGCGCCGCCGCGATAATGCGTCGGATCATCGGCGTCTTCTGCGTTTCGGATGAAGCCTCGGTCCGCATCGCCGACCCCTTCGACCCTTCGTCGGTCGCACGCGTCCTCAAGTCGCCAGGTGGCTGACCGGAGCGAACGCTCGCCGAGGAAAAGGAGAATAGTTATAAAAGAGATTGTCTCCTTTTTAATGGCAAACCTAGATTTGAGTCAATGACGTCCGACGCCGATCCCGAGTCGCCCCGCCGTCGCCCCAAAGGCGACAAGCGCGCCCGCACCCGCGCCAAGCTGATCCAGATCGCCGCGCAGCTGTCAGAGGAGAAAGGCTATGAAGGGGTGACGACGCAGGAGGTCGCGCGGCGCGCCGGGATGAGCAACGGCGCGATCTACGGCAACTTCAAGAACCGCGACGAGTTGCTCGCTGCGATCGGCCCGACCTACTGGCCGCAGGTCCGGCCGCAGGTTGCGCCCGGCGCAAGCGTGGCCGAGATCATGCGAGCGGTGGCCGAGGCCTTGATCGCCGTGATGCCGGACAGGGCGCGGATGGGCGCGGGCCGTCTGAGAGGCCTCGCGTATGGCCTCACCAACGAAGGGCTGCGGGCGCGTACGTCTGAGCGCTCTGCCATGCTGTTTGCCGTCACTGCCGCATGGTGGCGCGAGCGGTTCCCGGACGAGACCGAGCTGCCAATGCCGGCGGAGGACCTGGTGCGGGTGCTCAGCGCCCTCAGCGAGGGTCTCACCTTCCAGCGCCTGGCCACGCCGGAACTGATCCCCGACGAGGTCATATACGCCGCCTTCGCAGCGCTGGCGGGAAACCCTGAGTGAACCGTCGTGCCGAGAAACCTTTCCGCTTTGGAGACCCGGCTCAGGACCGGCTCGCTGGACCTTAACAACGCGCGAAGAGGAGGTCCGGACCTCGTCCGAACCTCCCCTGCGGCGAGCCGCCGATGGCGGCTGAGGTGTTCGCCCGATCGGGCGAAGCGTCGACTAGTGCGAAGCCGCGCCGGTGACGGCGCCCGTGCCCCCGCCGATGGCGGCGCCCACTGCCGCGCCTGGGGCGCAGCCGATCGGAAGCGTCACGATACAGCCGATCGCCGCGCCGAGACCGGCGCCAGCCGCACCGCCCGCCAGGGCTCTAGCGCCCGGATCAGCGTGCCAACGTCCATCGTGCTCGTAGTAGCCACGGTCATTGTCCGGGTCGGCGCGCCAGTGGATGTTCGCATCGGTCTGGTGGGCGTCGTACCAATCGGAGTTGTAGTAGGTGATCGGCGCGTCGGCGCCGTAAGCATAGCGCTTGTGCACCCGCCAGCAGTCGCCGGACTGATTGCAGGCGACATAGGTTCTGTCGACCGTATCGGCGCTCGCCACCGTCGGCGCCATAGAACCTACGCTCAAGGTGGTGAGACACGAGCTTAGTGCGAACGCAGCCGTAAGAATCTTCATAGTATAGCCTTTCCTGGCGATGACCTTAGGCCCGCCGATTATCCCCGCTTCGACTACAAACGAGGCAGGAAAGACCTTTGTTCCAGCTGGATGGCGCCGAGGAGACTCGCGACGACTTATGTAACGGGAGCCATTGCGATCTTCGGCGGGGCCGGATCGCTCAGGCGTCCGCGATGGCGCGGAGGAGGGTGAGGCACTCGCCTACCCGGTAGGACTCACCGCTGAGGTCGGCGCCGTATCGGTGGAAGGCGGCGGTCTGCGCGATGACCGTGCGGGTGGCCGGATCGACGGCGACGAACTGGTTGTAGATGCCGATGGCGCTGTAGGCGCCGTTGCCGGGCACCCACCATTGGAAGCCGTAGCCCAGGGCAGACTCGGCGCTCGGCCGCGGGCCGGGCATCAGGTGGGGCGCGTCCGGCGTCACCGAGGCTTTGACCCAGGCCTCCGAGAGCAGGCGCCGCCCGTTGCAGACGCCGCCGTTGCGATAAAGCTCGCCCAGCCTGGCGTAGTCGCGCAAGGTCGCGTTCAGCCCCCCGCCGGCCACTTCGACGCCGGTGGAGTCGACGGTCCAGAACGCGTCGGCTTCGGCGCCGAGCGGGTCCCAGAGTTTCTCGCGGAAATACTCGGTCAGCGAGCGGCCCGTCGCGCCGCGCACGACCATCCCCAGGACGTGGGTATCGATGGTGTTGTAGCGATTGTATGTGCCGGGCTCGCAGCCGCGGACGCAGCCGGCGGCGAACGCATCGAGCGATCCGCCGTTCTCCAGGATGCCGAGCCACCGGTTTATGTCGGACGTGGGATCGGCGTAGTCCTCGTTCCAGCGCGCGCCGGAGGACATCTGCAGCACGTCCTTCAGGCGAACGCCGTCGTAGGCGCTGCCTTCCAGCATCGGCGCATAGCGGGAGACCGGATCCTCGATCGAGGCGATGGCGCCTTCGTCAACGGCAACGCCGACCAGCGCCGAGACGAAGGACTTGCCCACAGACCAGGACGCCGCCTGCGTGGTCGCATCGTTGCCCAGCCAGTAGCGCTCGAAGACGATCCGGCCGTCTCTCAGCACCAGCAGCCCGGTGGTCTCAATCTCGGCGAGGAACTGGGCCGTGTCGAAGGTCTGGCCCTCGAACTCGAACGCCGCGGGCAGATCGAGCGGCGCCCCTGGCTCGAACGGCGCGGCCTTCGCGGCGCGGCGCACCACCCGGACCGGACGGATCGTCGCCATCTCTCGGAAGTTGTCGACCTGCGCTCCGCCCTGAAACAGGCCGATCGGCCGGGTCGTCCACTGCGACGCCATCAATGATTCCCCCGAATAGCTCGCCTCACTAGCCGATCTCCGCCAAGACCGCCCGCACGTCGCCCTGGGAGAGGCGCTGGTGGGCGCGGGCGACTTCCTGAAGGAAGTGGGCGTCCGCCGCGAGGCGTGAGGAAAAGAGCGCCTTAAGCGCCAGAAATTGCGCTGGCTGCTGGGGCTCCGGCGCCGCGGCGATCTGGGCGATGGTTGCGGCGAGGGGGTCGACCAGGGGGTCGGCCGAGCGGGCTCGGCGGGCGGCGAAGAGCATCCAGGCGGCGAGCGGGAGGGCGAGGCGCTGGGTCGGGCGGCCGGCATCCAAAGCGTCGGCGATCGTGCCCAGCAGCCGGAACGGCAGCTTCTGCGAGCCATCCCAGGCGATCTGCGACAGCTGGTGGGCGATGGCCCGGTTGCGGAACCGCGCCAGGATGCTGGTTATGTAGGCGGGCAGGTCGAGGCCGGGGGTGGGGGCGAGGCTGGGCGCGATGTCCTGGCGCATCAGCCGCTCGACGAACGGGCCCAGCGCCGGATCGGCCGTCGCGTCGGCCACGGTGGGGAGCCCGGCCAGGAGGCCGAGGTAGGCCAGCGTGGAGTGGGCGCCGTTGAGCAGGCGCAGCTTGGCTTGTTCGAACGGCCGCACGTCGGCGGCGAGGGTGACGCCGCCGCTGGCCAGGCGCTCGCCGTCGGCGCCAAGCCGGTCCTCGATCACCCACTGGGTGAAGGCCTCGCGCTGGATCGGCCAGGCGTCGCTGAGGCCGATGGCGGCGCTGACCCGGCCCCGCAGCGCGTCGTCGGTAGCCGGGGTGATGCTGTCGACCATGGTGTTAGGGAAGCGCACCTCCTGCTGGATCCAGGCGGCGAGATCTGCGTCGCCCTGCGCCTCGGCCAGGACCATCACTGCGTCGCCGAGCTTGCGGCCGTTGTCGGTGAGGTTGTCGCAACTGACGATCGGGAGCCCGGCCAAACCGGCCGCTCGCCGGGCGCGCAGGCCAGCCGTCAGCCAGCCGACTGCGCTGCGCGGCGAGGCCGGCTGGGCGAGGTCGAAGGCGATGTCGGGGTGGGCGAGGTCGAGCTCGCCGGCCGG
This sequence comes from Caulobacteraceae bacterium, assembly GCA_036494265.1. GTDB lineage: Bacteria > Pseudomonadota > Alphaproteobacteria > Caulobacterales > Caulobacteraceae > Acaudatibacter. The sequence goes on from DASXOP010000007.1 coordinate 72,948, forward strand.
CGTCAGGCAGTAGCCCTTCTCGGTGATCGTCAGCGTGATTAGCCGGGTGTGGGGCGAAGCCAGGCGCTCCAGCACCGCCGCTGGCGTCTCCGCTGCGGTCAGCAGCTGCTTCATCGAGCCCACGATCCGCACCCGGACCTCGGCGTCGAGTTCGACCATGGTGTAGAGCCCATCCTGCGGCGCCAGCGCGTCCCGCACCGCCGGGCTGCGCAGCGAGACGCCGCAGACGCCCCAGCGCGGATCGCTGGCCAGCAGGGCGTCGAACACCGGCGCCTGGTGGGCGCGGTGGAAGGCGCCGGGCCCGAGGTGGACGACGCCGATCTCGACGCCGGCCCGGTCGTAGGCGCCAGGCCAGGCGCCGCCGCGGGCATTGGCCAGGGTCTCATCGCTCAGGCGCTGCAACGACATGCAGGGACGGTAACCGGTGTCGAAGTCCACTCGCAATTCATTGGTTTGCCGCCGCTCTCTGGCTAGAACAGCGGCGAAGGTTCGAAGAAGGCCGTCCGTGAACGAACGCAACCAAGCCAGAGCGAGGCGCGATTCCTCCCGCGCCGGGGCCCAGTCGGACCAGAGCCGGCGGCGCCCGACGATCAACGACATAGCCCGCCTGGCCGAGGTCTCCAAGAAGACCGTGTCGCGGGTGATCAACGAGTCGCCGTTCGTGAAAGAGGACACTCGGCAAAAGGTCAGCGCGATCATGCGCGAGCTGGCCTACGAGCCCGACCCGCAGGCCCGCGGCCTGGCGTTCCGGCGCTCGTTCCTGGTCGGCTTCATCTATGACAATCCGAACCCGCAGTATGTGGTCAACGCCCAGCAGGGCATCCTCGACGGGCTGAAGGAGTCCGGGCTGGAGCTGGCGGTGCGGCCCTGCGACCGGGCCAGCGACACCTTCATCGAGGAGATGCGCGGCTTCGTGCAACGCCAGAAACTGTTCGGGGTGGTCCTGTTTCCCTCGGTGTCGGAGGACGAGCGGCTGGCCGAGCTGCTGCAGAGCCTCGACTGCCCCTATGTTCGGGTCGCCTCGGTCGAGCTGGATGAGCCGGAGAGCATGCTGGTGACCAACGACGCCGTCGGCGGCGCGCAGGCCGCCCATCACCTCGCCGACCACGGCCACCGCCGGATCGGCCACATCACCGGCCCCCTCACCTTCCGCTCCACCCACGAACGACGGCGCGGGTTCGCCGAGGGCCTGGCCGAGCGCGGCGTCGCGCTGGACCCGGCGTGGGTGAAGGAAGGCGGCTACACCTTCGAGTCCGGCATGGCCTGCACCCACGAGCTGCTGGCGCAGTCGCCCCGGCCGACCGCGATCTTCGCCGGCAACGACGAGATGGCGCTGGGCGCCTACCAGGCCGCCCGCGACGCTGGTCTGAAGGTGCCGGACGATATCTCGATCGTCGGCTACGACGATGCGCCGATCGCCGCGCGGGTCTGGCCTTCGCTGACTACCGTGCGGCTGCCGATCCGCGACATGGGCCGCGTCGCCGCCCGCAAGCTGATGCGCCAGGAGGGCGTCGAGCACGGCGAGGCCGACGAGCAGGTCACCCCGACGCTGGTGGTGCGCGCCTCGTCGGGTCCGGCGCCGGCGGAGTAATGAGCGGGGCGCAAACGGCTTGAAACGCTGAATGACACCGGTTACCGGTGTGGCCGGCTGACATGAGGCGCGGGAGCAGATGGGTCGGGCGCTGATCCTCGACGATGACCGGCTGTTCCCCGCCGACCCTGGTGTGCGGGCCATCGCCCGCGAGCTTTACGCCGGCGTCCGGGGTCTGCCGATCGTCAGCCCGCACGGCCATTGCGATCCCGCCTGGTTCGCGACCAACGCGCCGTTCTCGAACGCCGCGGACCTGCTGCTGGCGCCCGACCACTACCTCTACCGCATGCTCTACAGCCAGGGCGTGGCGATGGAGGCCCTCGGGGTTCCCGACCGCGCCGGCGTCGTCCATGCCGAGCCGAGACAGGCGTGGCGGCTGTTCGCCAGCCACTTCCACCTCTTCCGCGGCACGCCCTCGGCGCTCTGGCTGAACCATGTGTTCACCGAGGTGTTCGGCCTCGATGTCGTGCTGGAGGCGGAGACGGCCGACCGGTATTTCGACGCTATCGGCGCGGCGCTGGCGACGGAGGCGTTCCGGCCGCGCGCGCTCTTCGAGCGCTTCAACATCGAGGTGCTGGCCACCACCGAGAGCCCGGTCGACGACCTGGCCCATCATGCCGCGATCCGCGCCAGCGGCTGGGGCGGGCGGGTGATCACCGCCTACCGGCCCGACGCGGTGATCGACGCCGAGCACGAGGCCTTCCCCACCGCCCTCGCCCGATTCGGCGAGATGACCGGCGAGGACGTGATGAGCTGGCCCGGCTACCTGGCGGCGCACCGCCAGCGGCGGCAGGCGTTCATCGCCGCCGGGGCGACCTCGAGCGACCACGGCCATCCGACGGCGGCCACCGCCGACCTCTCGGCGACGGAAGCCGAGCGGCTCTTCGGCGCCATCGCGCGAGGCCAGCCGTCCCCCGCCGAGGCCGAGCTCTTTCGCGCCCAGATGCTGACCGAGATGGCGGCTATGAGCCTGGACGACGGGCTGGTGATGCAGATCCACCCCGGCTCGTTCCGCAACCACAACCGCGATGTCTTCGAGCGGTTCGGCCGCGATAAAGGCGCCGATATCCCGCAGCGCACCGACTACGTCCGCGCCCTGAAGCCGCTGCTGGACCGGTTCGGCGATGCGCCCGGGCTCAGCCTGATCGTCTTCACCCTCGACGAGACCAGCTACGCCCGCGAGCTGGCGCCGCTGGCCGGCCACTATCCCTGCCTGAAACTGGGGCCGCCATGGTGGTTTCACGACAGCCCGGAGGGCATGCGCCGGTTCCGTGAGGCGACCACCGAGACCGCGGGCTTCTACAACACCGTCGGCTTCAACGACGACACCCGCGCCTTCCTCTCGATCCCGGCGCGGCACGACGTGGCGCGGCGGGTCGACTGCGCCTTCCTGGCCGGGCTGGTCGCGCAGCATCGGCTCGGGCTGGACGAGGCGCACGAGCTGGCGCCGGAGCTCGCCTACGGCCTCGCCAGGCGCGCCTACAAGCTGGATTGAAGGAGACGCCCGCCGTGTTCAGGAAGACCTACCAGGCCACTCACCCGGAGATGGTCGCCGGCGCCAGCAACGACGCCCTGCGCGATCGCTACCTGATCGAAGGACTGTTTCGTGCGGGCGAGGTAAGCCTCAACTATCTGCACAACGAGCGGTTCGTGATCGGCGGCGCGGCGCCGCTAGCCACGCCGATCGCCCTGCCCGCCCAGAGCGAACCGGCATCGGCGGCCGGCCATCCGTTCCTGGAGCGGCGCGAGCTCGGGGTGATCAACGTCGGCGACGGTCCGGGCCGGGTGACGGTGGACGGTGCGGCCTATGACCTCGCGCGGCTGGATGGGCTCTATGTGCCGATGGGCTCGACCGAGGTGACGTTCGCCAGCGCCGCCGCCGCCAAGCCGGCCAGGTTCTACCTCGCCAGCACCCCGGCCCACGCCCGCTTCGAGGTGAAGAAGATCTCGATCGACCAGGCGACGCCGCTGGAGCGCGGCGCTCTGGAGACCTCAAACGAGCGGACCATCTACCAGTACGTGATCCCGGGCGTCTGCGCCTCGGCCCAGCTGCTGCTCGGGCTGACCATCCTGAAGACCGGCAGCGTCTGGAACACCATGCCGCCGCACCTGCACGACCGCCGCTCGGAGGTGTATTTCTACTTCGGGCTCGAGCCGGACCAGCGGGTGTTCCACTTCATGGGCGAGCCAGAAGCGGCGCGGCACATCGTCGTCGCCAACGAGGAGGCGGTGGTCTCGCCGCCATGGTCGATCCACATGGGCTCGGGCACTTCGAACTACACCTTCATCTGGGCGATGGGCGGCGAGAACCTCGACTACACCGACATGAACGTCCTCGACATCTGCCAGCTGAAGTGATGGCGGCGAGTCCCTTCGATCTGGGCGGCAAGACCGCGCTCGTCACCGGCGCCAACACCGGCCTCGGCCAGGCGATCGCCGCGGCGCTGTCGGCGGCTGGGGCCGACATCGTCGCCGTGGGCCGCACTCGGCCGGACGAGACTTGGGGGTTGGTCGAAGCGTCGGGGCGGCGACTGCGCTGGATCGAGGCCGACCTAGCGACCACCGAGCCTATCGACCGGATCGCAGGCGACGCCGGCGGGGTCGATATCCTGGTCAACAACGCCGGCACGATCCGCCGCGCCGACGCCGCGGACTTCAGCGAGGCGGACTGGGACGCGGTGATGGGCGTCAACCTGAAGAGCCTCTTCTTCCTCACTCAGGCGGTCGGCCGCGGTATGCTGTCGAGGGGGTATGGCAAGGTGATCAACGTCGCCTCGCTGCTCTCCTTCCAGGGTGGCATCCGGGTGGCGTCCTACACCGCCAGCAAGAGCGGGCTGGCCGGCGTGACCCGGCTGCTGGCCAACGAGTGGGCGGCAAGGGGCGTCAACGTCAACGCCATCGCCCCCGGCTACATGGAGACCAGCAACACCGAAGCCCTGCGCGCCGATCCTGATCGCAGCCGCCAGATCCTGGAGCGCATCCCCGCCGGCCGGTGGGGCCGGCCCGGCGACCTCGGCGGCGCGGCGGTGTTCCTGGCGTCCTCCGCGTCCGACTACATGCACGGCGCAGTGCTGCCCGTCGACGGCGGCTGGCTCGCCCGCTGAGGCCGCCAGCCTGGACTGTGGCCGTAGCCAAAAGGCCACAACGCGTGGGCACGGTTCACGAATTGCGGCGAGGGCTTGTCACATCGTCCGAATTCTGTGCAAATTTTCGTTGTCACCGGTGTCATCGTCAATGATACCGGTGTCATTCAACGAGACTTCGCACCGCGATAGCGCGGAAGCAGAGGTCAGGGAGGACGACATGAGGGAATCGGGGGGCGCCCGGATCCGGCTGCTTGGCAGCGCGACGGCGGTTGGACTGTTGCTGGCGGCGGGGGCCGCGCAAGCGCAGACGACACAAGGACAAACGAGTCAGAGCGGCCAGGCCACACAGGTGCTGGCCGCGCAGGACCAGGCTGCGCCGGCCCAGGTCACGGCTACCGACCAAGCGGGCGGCTCAGGCGCCTCGACTGTGTCGGAGGTGGTGGTCACCGGCTTCCGCAACAGTCTGGCGCAGGCGATCACCCTGAAGCGCGCCGCCACCGCCGAGGTCGACACCATCCTCGCCGAGGACATCGGCAAGTTCCCCGACCTGAACCTGGCGGAATCTCTGCAGCGCATCCCCGGCGTCTCGATCACCCGCGAAGGCGGCGAAGGCCGGCAGGTGACGATCCGCGGGCTGGGTCCGCAGTACACCCGCACCACCATCAACGGCATGGAGGCGCTCAGCACAATCGGCGCGCCGGACAACGACGGCGGCGTCAACCGCACGCGTTCCTTCGACTTCACGGTCTTCGCGTCGGACCTGTTCAACTCGCTGAGCGTGCTGAAGACTGCCGAGGCGGACGCCGACGAAGGCTCGCTCGGCGCGACCGTGGCGCTGCATACCGCTGAGCCGTTCGACTACCACAAGTTCACCCTGATCGCTTCGGCCAAGGGCGACTTCAACGACCAGGCCAACACGGTCGGCCCGCGGGCGGCGTTCCTGATCTCGGACACCACCAGCGACGGCAAGTTCGGGGCGCTGTTCTCGCTCTCCTACAGCCACCGCGTCTTCACCGACAACGGCGCCAGCACGGTCCGCTGGGACGAGGGCAACGTGCTCTCCACCGGCGGCACCGCCGCCGCGCCACTGGTTGGTTTCGGCTCGGTGCTGGGGACCAACTGCCAGGTCTTCCCGTTGCCGACCGCCTGCGTCGCCGCCGACAGCGCGCTGCACCCGCGCTTCCCGCGCTACGACCTCTTTCAGGACGACCAGACCCGCGTTGGGGCCACCGGCTCGCTGCAATGGGTGCCCGACGACAACGACCTCTACACCCTGGACGCGCTGCACTCATACTGGGGCGGCACGCGCCAGGAGCAGTACCTGGAAGCCCCCGGCTTCAGCGGCACTGGCAAGTGCGCCGCGGTGGCCACCTGCACCAGCATCGCCAACATCAAGGTGCTGTCCGACGACATCACCTCGCTCGGGGTGATGGATGCCGGCACGTTCAACGGAGTCGACACCCGGGTCGAGGACCGCGTCGACCACCTGCACACCAACTTCAACCAGGTCACTTTGGCCGGCAAGAACACCCTGAACAGCCAGTGGAGCACCGACGAGATGCTCGGCTGGTCGCAGTCGGATTTCGAGAACCCGATCCAGACCACGCTCGGCTACGACCAGTATAACGTGCAGGGCTTCAGCTATAACTACATGAACGGGCGGATCCCGCAGCTGAACTTCGGCTCAGCCAACCTGACCTCGGCCGGCCCCTGGGTGCTGACCGAGGTGCGCGAGCGGCCGCAGGGAGACATCAACGAGTACGAAACCGCGCAACTGAACCTGCATTACAAGCCGCTTGAGCAGCTGACCTTCTCTGGCGGGTTCGACTACAAGGAATACGACTTCAAGACGACGTCACTGCGGTTGGTGAACGGTGAGTCCGTCACTGCGACCAACGCCTACGCCGCGCTGCAGGCCGTGCCGATCTCGAGCTACAGCCAGACCGCGACGCTGGCCGGCTCCGGCATCACCGCGCCGGCCGGCAGCTCGACCAGCTGGATCACTCCCAGCGTGGCCACCGCCCAAAACCTCTTCGGCCTCTACACCAACCCGCTCTTCGCGCTCAGCGACACCGGCGACCTCGGCGACAACGCCGGCGTGGTCGAGAAAGACTTCGGCGGCTACCTGCAGGCCGATTTCCACACCGATGTGTTCGGCCGCAATCTGCGCGGCAACGTCGGCTTCCGGGACGTGAGCACCGAGCAGCACTCCAATGGCTTCAGCTTCATCGCCAACGTGCAGCAGCCGGTGACGGCCGACCGCTCGTACAACGAGTTCCTGCCCAGCCTGAATCTGGCCTGGGAAATCCGCGACGACATGCAGGTGCGCTTCAGCGCGGCGCGGGTGATGGCCAGGCCCGACCTGACCAGCCTGGTGGCCAGCACCTCGGTGACGGTCTCGGGGACCAGCCTCAGCGTCAAGACCGGCAACCCAAACCTCGCCCCGTTCCTGGCCTGGGCCTACGACCTGGCCTGGGAGTGGTACCCATCGCACGGGGCGATCGTGTCGGTGGCGCTGTTCCGCAAGGACATCTCCTCGCTGGTCACCACAAAGACGCTCAACATCCCCTTCACCGGCAACCCGTTCGGCGTGCCCGACAGCGCGGCGATCGCCGCCTGCGGCTCGACGCCGGGCTGCAGCCCCGCGGCCACCTGGGCGTTCTCGGTGCCGCAGAACACCGCCGGCGGCTTCGTCGATGGGCTGGAGATCAACTACCAGCAGCCGTTCACCTTTCTGCCGGGCCTGCTGACCCACACCGGCCTCCTGGCCAACTTCACCTACACCGACTCCAGCGTGCTCTATCCGAACGGGCTCTCTGGCGCGGCGGCCGGGTTCGTCAACAACCAGCTGCTTGGGCTCTCTCGCTATGCGGCGAACGGCACGCTCTACTATGAGGACGACCGTTGGAGTGCCCGCATCTCGGCCGCCTTCCGCAGCCGCTACCTGACCCGGGTGCCGGGCCAGGAAACCGGCACCGACGCCGACGGCTTCGACGAGACCCTCAACCTCGACGCCTCGGTCCAGTACACGATCAGCTCGCACCTGAAGGCGACGATCGAGGGCATCAACCTGACCAACCAGCCCGAGAACGAGTTCAACGACACGCAGCGCGACCTGTCCTACTACTACCACCAGACCGGCCGCGAACTGCTGTTCGGGGTCCGCTACCAATACTGAGGTTGCGATAGCGGCTGGGCCTGAGCGCCCGGCCGCATCGTCGGATCGGGTGCGATGGAGCCAGCTGAGACGGCCGTGGTCTGCTTCGGCGAGATCCTGCTGCGGCTGGCCGCGCCGGAGGGCGAGCTGCTGCTGCAGACGCCGAAGCTGCACGTCGTGGTCGGCGGCGCCGAGGCCAATGTCGCGGTCGGGCTGGCACGGTTGGGCGATGCGGCGCGGGTGGTCAGCGTGCTGGCGGACAATGCGCTAGGCCACGCCGCGCTCGGCGAAGTGCGCCGCTGGGGCGTCAATACCGGCGGGGTCAGGTTCGGGCCTGGCCGCATGGGGCTCTACTTCCTCACCCCCGGCGCGGGCCTGCGCGCCGCCAACGTCACCTACGACCGCGCTGGCTCGGCGTTCGCCAGAGCTGACCCCGAGCTCATCGACTGGGATGCCGAATTGCGCGACGCCAGCTGGCTGCACCTCTCCGGTGTGACGCCCGCGATCTGCCACAACGGTGCGGCGGCGGCTCAGCGGGCGGTGGCGGCGGCGAACCGGTTGGGCGTGCCGGTCTCGTTCGACGGCAACCACCGCGCCAAGCTCTGGGCCGAGTGGGACGGCGATGCGCCGACGATCCTGCGGGGATTGCTCGCGGGCGCCGACCTTGCGTTCGTCAACGACCAGGACATGGCGCTGGTGCTCGGCCGCACCTTCGACGACCCCAGCCCAGCCGCCCGGCTGCGTGCCGCCGCCGACGCCGCGTTCGAAGCCTTCCCGCGCCTCGCCCACATCGCCGCAACCACCCGCCTTCGCCACGATGTCGGCCGACAGGACCTCGCCGGGACCCTGCTGACCCGGGATGGCGGAACGCTCGTCTCCCGCACCTACGCCTTGACCAGCATCGTCGACCGCGTCGGCGGCGGAGACGCCTTCGCCGCCGGGCTGTTACACGGGCTGCTGCGATCGATGGACGATCAGGCGGTGCTGGACTTCGCGGTCGCGGCGGCCGTCGCCAAGCACGCGATCCGCGGCGACTTCAACCTCGCCACCCCCGAGATGATCGCCGACATCCTGGCCGGCGAAGTGGTCGACATTCGGCGGTGACGGACGCGACGCGCGTCTCCGGCAGGTCGAGCGGAACAGCAGTCCGCAGACGAATATGAGAGCATCAAGACTACCTTCGCTATGGCGCTTGCGCAGCCACCTGAGAGGTTGCGTCGGATCCCGTTCAGCTGTCCTCGTCGTCGTCCTTCGGAGCGAGCGCGGCGAACATGTCGATCTGGCTGGCATTCGCAGGAATGGGGCAATCCGCCAATCCCCGAACTGTCATCCCTGCCTCTCCGCAAAGCGACGCTGGTCCAAGTCGTCGGTGTAGAACATGATGGCGCCTTCGGTCTTGGCGATGGCCACAATCTGCCGGTCGTACTTCAGCTTGGCGTGCGTGCCAGGCGTCGCTGACTGACCACCCTCCCCAACAGTCGAATGACCATGCATCAATGCGCACTCAATCGCCGCCTTGGTGTCGAACGGGGCGATCCTGAACGCTGCTACCTTGCTCATGATGGCGACGTATTGCTGAGCGGCTGAAACACCGACCCGCACCATAATCTCGCTCAGGGCGGGTGTTGCTACGATGATCTTCGTACCTGTCTTCTGTAGATCGGCAAGCAGGCCTTCGACGCGCTCCTTGGGCATTGTGACGCGCTGCCCGGTCGCCAGGTCGATCGGCGCCTGCACCGTTCCGGCGTCCCGAAACAGGTAAAGCAAGAATGTGGCGTCGAAGGCGGCGGTCAATTCAAGTCGCTCTCGCTCCTCCTCTCGCCCAGAATGTCCCCTAGCGGGTCGGAAGTTGTAGTCAGCGGCGAAGCCACCGACCGTAACCTCTGAACCACATCTAGCAGGGGAGTTTCATCCAGTTCCTCGTGACCATGGATAGTGAATCGTTTGAGAGTCCACGTCCCGCTCTCGTCCCGCTGCCATTGCCCAGTTCCCTGGAAACGGCGCTGTGTCTCAAGCAGATAATGTCCGAGTTGCTTGGCGAGACCACGGGTCGTGGAGCATGTGATGATCGCGTCGCCGGTGTCGACGATCACCGGGACGGTGTTCTTGCCGATTGCGCGTCCGCCCACGCCGATGACGACGCCGTCAATGCTACCAAGTTGTTCAACCGGCTGAAGTTCAAACGGCTTGGCCGCCTGAACGCCCGGGAAACGCACGATCTCGGCCGTCCCAGCCGAACCCTGAACGCTGTAGCTGGCGGAGGTATTGTCCTCGGCGAGCTTCCTATTGATTGCCCTGTAGGCGTTCATAGCTTCGGTCGGAGCGGTGCCGACAGCGACGGACCTCGCGCGCGCCTCTACCTTCGGAAAGGCGACATGCGAGACCTCGTGGATAAGCCCAACGGATCCGTCCTGAAGTTCAACGAAGTGCACATTCTCCCGCTCGCCCAACATCGTGGAAAGTTCGGCCATGTATTCGGCCAAACGCGCCATCGGCAACGTCTCGGGGCTGTAGGCCTCAATCTTGAAGCTTAGACGGATGGGGTCGTGCGGCACATCCCTCGTCCTAATTCCCTGGCGTCAGACCCGAGCCGTCAGCGAGACCCGATACTTCAGCCGCTCCCCAATGATCCTCAATAACGCGCGTGAAGCCCTTTCGGTATCGTTCACACAGCCCTTACGTCCTCGCTGTCGCGGAAATCGAACTCCGCCATATAGCGACGCAGATGGCGCGTTGCACAATGCCGATATAGCTCGAAGACATCGTACGTCGCCTCAGGCGCTCTCGAAGATCGCGGCGATGCCTTGGCCGCCGCCGATGCACATGGTTTCCAGGCCGTAGCGGCCGTCGCGGCGCTTCAGTTCGCGCAGAAGGTTGGCGAGGATGCGGCCGCCGGTGGCGCCGATCGGATGGCCGAGCGAGATGCCGGAGCCGTTGACGTTGAGGCGGTCCCGATCGTCCCAACCCCAGCCCTTCAGCACCGCCAGCACCTGCGGCGCGAACGCCTCGTTCAGCTCGACGAGGTCGATGTCGTCCCAGCTCATGCCGCTGCGGGCGAAGAGCCGCTCCACCGCCGGCACCGGGCCGATGCCCATCCGCGACGGCTCGCAGCCGGCCGCGGCCCAGGAGACGAACCAGCCCATCGGCTCCAGGCCGAGCTCGGCCAGCTTGTCCTCGGCAACGACCAGACAGGCGGCGGCGGCGTCGTTCTGCTGGCTCGCGTTGCCGGCGGTGACCACCCCGCCCTTCTCGATCGGCGCCAGCTTGGCCAGGCTCTCGACGGTGGCGTCCTCGCGCACGCCCTCGTCCTTGTCGAACACGACGGGATCGCCGCGCCGCTGCGGGATCGCCACCGGCACCGTCTCGTCGTCGAACTTGCCCGCCTTCCACGCCGCCGCCGCGCGTTGGTGGCTGGAGACCGCGTAGGCGTCGGCGTCCTCGCGGCTGATCTGGTAGTCGCGGGCGAGGTTGTCGGCGGTCTCGATCATGCCGCTGATCACCCCGAAGCGCTCGACTGGCTGCGACATCACCCGGCCGCGGGCCAGGCGGTCGTGCATGGTCACCGAGCCGGCCCGCGCGCCCTTGCGCATATCGTTGGTGTAGTACTCGGTGTTGCTCATGCTCTCGACGCCGCCGGCGACGACCACGTCCGCAGCGCCGGTCTGCACCATCATCGCCGCGTCGATAACCGCCTGCAGACCACTGCCGCAGCGCCGGTCGAGCTGGTATCCGGGAGTAGAGATCGGCAGGCCGGCGGCCATCGCCGACCAGCGCGCGATGCAGGGCGCTTCGCCGCTGCCGTAGCCTTGGGCGAAGATCACGTCGTCGATCCGTTCGGGGTCGATGGCGGTGCGCTCGACCAGCGCCTTCAGGATCACCGCGCCCAGGTCTCCCGCCGTCACCGACGACAGCGCGCCCAGGTATTTGCCCACCGGCGTGCGGATCGGGCTGACGATGGCGGCGCGGCGAAGCTGGCTGGGCATGAGGGGCGGTCTCCGGGGTCTCTGTCGGCTTGTCCTTAGGCGCTGGCGCGCTGTGCGCCAATCAGGATCCAAGCACGCTGGAAGCGTTAGGAGCCACGGAAAACACGGAAAGCACGGACGCTGGCGGCTATCGACCTAGCCAGCGGTTTGGCCTTTCCGTGTTTTCCGTGTTTTCCGTGGCTAATCTTAAGCTCAAGCCAGCCAGCCGACCGGTTCGCGCACCGCACCGCCGAGCAGCGCCTGCAACGCTGGTGTCTTCGGATAGGGCTCGTGGACGTACTGGCGGAAGCCTTCGGCGTGGGCGCAGCCGAAGTCGCGGCCGCGGCGCTGGGCCCAGGCCAGCATCGCGCCGGCGTAGTCGTCGATGCCGTGCTGCTTGGCCACCCAGGCGACCTGGCTAGCGTGCGCCTGCAGCATCCGCCGCTTGGTCTCGATCGCCGGGCCGATGTCGACGCCGAAGTCCGGTTTCACCCGCATGCCATCCCGGTCGCGCCCGCCGATCTGGTCCATGAAGTAGAGGTGCGGGATCGCCGGCAGGATGGCCGCCGGGCCGGTGCGGTAGTTGGGTACGCTGGAGGCGAAGCAGGCGTCGCGCACCAGCACGCTCACCGCCTCATGGTCGGGATGATAATCGGCCGGCGCGGCGGTGATGACGATCTCGGCCGCGCTGGCCCGCACCAGCTCGGTCATCCGCCGGCGCGAGGCGTCGTCGTTGAAGACCGCGAGGTCGCCGAATCCGGCGCAGCTGTAGCTGGCCCCGATAACCGCCGCCGCGGCCGCCGCCTCGCTTGTGCGGATACGAGCGGTCTCCTCCGGACTGGTCTCGACCGCCCCGCCCTCCCCGGCCGTGGCGGTGACGATGGCGATGCGGTGGCCCTGGGTGGCGAGCAGCGCCAACGTCCCGGCGCCGAGGGTCTCGATATCGTCGGGGTGGGCGTGAACGGCAAGGATGCTGGCCATAGGCCCACTACCGCGCGAAAGACGAGAACCGCGCAAGCCGGAAGGCGGGATCGGCGCCAGCGGCCTGGTCGGTCGCCATCCGCGCCACGATCTGGCCGATCGCACTGGCGAACTTGAATCCGTGCCCGGAGCAAGGTGAGGCGACAATGATCCGTGGATCGTCCGGCCACCGATCGATGATGAACTCCTCGGCCGGACTGCCGTCGGCGTCGCCTGGCAGGGTGTTGGTGTAGAGGCAGACGTCGCGGTCGACGATGCGGCCGAAGGCGCCGGGAATGTAGGCGCTCAGCGTGTCGGATACGGCCGCGAGCTCCGCATCTGCGGCTGGCGGGCCCCATTCATCGGGCCGAGCTGGCGGACCAAGGTCGTGGCGCGCCGCCTTCACCCCGCGGCCCTCGAAGTCGGGAAAGCCGTAGACGAAGCCGCCTGGGGTATCGAGCATGAACACCGGGAAGGCGTCGGGGCTGGCCAGCTCGGGACGGCTGGGCTCGAACCAGCCGACGGTCTGGCGGGTGATGACGAGGTGCGGACGTAGCTTGGGCAGCAGGTCGCCGATCCAGGGGCCAGCGGCGACGATCAGCGTCTTGGCCGCGTAATGCTCCCCCGACGCCGTGGTGATCGCGATGCTGTCGGGCCTCGCCTCGAACCGCGCGACCTCGGAGACGATCCGATCCGGCGCGGCGGCGCGGAAGGCGCGCAACGCCGTCTCGGCGAGCACGATGCCACCACCACCCTGAACCACCACGTCCCAGCCGTCCGGCAGACTGAACGCCGGGAACAGCGCGTTGGCCTCGGCGCCGGTCGTCGGCCCGTCGGCTGCGACGCCGGCGGCCAGGGCGGCGGCGCGCGAACCGGCGACGGTGGCGTTGCCCGGCGGCCCCGCTTCCAGCACCGGGCTCGGGATCAGGATCCTCTGCCCGCTCACCGCCTCCAGCTCGCGCCAGGCGGTCAGGGCGTGGTCGCTGAGCGCAGTGTAAGCGGGGCTCTCGAAGTTGAAGCGTCGGAACACCCGGCACGAGCCATGCGACGAGCCCCGCGTCTCGCCGACCGCGATCGGGTCAAAGCCAATCACATCCACGCCCTGCTTAGCCAGCGTGTAGAGCGCCGCGCTGCCCATGATCCCGAGGCCGACGATCGCGACGTCGCAAGTGCGCATCAGTGCGGCCTCGCCGTGCTCTGGTGCCAGGCCAGGGTGGACTGGAGTTCGCGCAGCAGGGTGGCGCGCAGGCGTTCCGGCTGCAGCACCTCGACCTTGTCGCCCCAGGTGAAGAGATGCCAGGCCAGCTCCAGCATGCCGCTGGCCTGGAAGGTCACCATCACCGAGCCGTCGGGCTGCAGCGCGGTGGTCTGGGTGGGATGGAAGCGCCAGCCCAGCGCGTCGGCCGCGCCGTGCGGCATCACCCGCAGCACCACGTCCTCCAGCTGGTCCTGGTAGATGCCGAACGAGCGCTCGGCGTAGTCCTGCAGGCTGAAGTCGTCCGGCGCCGGCGCGGCGGTCTCCAGCACTTCGAGGTCCTTGACCCGGTCCAACCGCCAGTTGCGCGCCTCGCCTGAGCCCAGTTCGGCGGCGACCAGATAGTTGGCGCGCCCGAACATCAGGCCGTAGGGCGCGACAGTGCGCTCGGCGCCGGGGGTCGAGCCGCCGAGGTAGGCGAAACGCACCGCCTTCATCGCCATCAGCGCGTGGCGCAGCGCGGCGATCAGGGTCTCGTCCTCGAACGGGCGGGGGCCGGCCTGCACGGCGATCGCCTCGGCGCGGACCAAGGCCTCGAGGTCGGGGACGATCTTGCGCAAGGACGAGGAGCGCATCGCCGAGCGGACCTTGCGCTCCAGACCTTGCAGCGTGCGGGCGCGGGGCGCGGCGCCGGCGGCGTGCAACGAGGCGGCCGCCATGTTCAGCTCCAGCAGCTCCTCGGCGGTAGGGTTCTGGAAGATGCCATCGAGGCCGCCGGGGATGCGGAAACGGCGGACCGGGCCGTCTTCGAGGATCTCCAGCGTGGGGAAGAGATCGTAGAGCGCGTCGCGCATCCGCTCGGCCGTGCGCCGGCCGACGCCGAGCGCCTCGCCCATCTCGTCAAGGGTCAGGCCCTCGGCGCTGGAGGCGAGGCGCCGGGCCAGATCCAAAAGCGCGCCTGCCTTCTCGTGCCGCATCGCCTCACACCCACGACCGATTCTGACGCAGACCTTAGCGCCAGGACCGCACGACGGCTAGCGGGCGCGGGCCTTGGCGCGGCTCTTGTGGCGGGCAATGTAGTCGAGAGCGAGCTCGGTGAGCTCAAATGTGTCGAGTTCGTTGAACGCGTCCGGGGCGGCGGCGGGCGTCTCGGCGTCGTCCATCACCTGGATGATCTCGCCCTCGGCCTCGTCCCAGAGCACCGACACTTCGGCCAGGCGACGCGCCTCGCGACCGAGCATACCCTTGATCACAGAGTCCTTGGCGCGCTGGGCGCTGAGCCGCAGGGAGACCCGGCCGTCGCCGATCGGCTGCTGCACGTCGGCGTACTGCAGGATGACGTTGATCAGCGCCCCGGACGGCGGCTGGCGCTCCGCGAACGTGGCGATCGGCGCCGGCGGGGCGATGTAGAAGGGGCTGCGCTTGGAGACCATGTGAGTATTCCCGTTCAGGTGACACTCGAGTTGTGAGGGGTGGATGCGTCAAAAACGGACGTATCGAACCCGCTCCTCTCCGCGAAAGCGGGGACCCAGGCTTTTTTGGAGGGTTTCTCGCGCCGCGCGGCAATCGATTTTCACCACGAACCTCACGAACCACACGAACGGCGCGCGGATTGACTCGAGCCGTTCGTGGAGTTCGTGAGGTTCGTGGTCAAAAATCCTGGGTCCCCGCTTTCGCGGGGATGAGCGGTGAGGGGTTAGACCCGCAACCGCCCCAACGCCGCCTCGGCCGCGTCGAGCGAGCGTTCGATCTGGGAGCGCAGGGCTTCGAGGCCGACGCCTTCGGTGCTCTTCTTGCCTTCCATGTAGCGGGCGTAGACGCCGTGGACGATGGCGGCGGATTTCCAGCGGTTGAAGCCAACGTAGTAGTCGAGGTGCGAGAGGTCGCGGCCGGTGCGGGCGGCGTAGCGGGCGGCGAGCGCGCTGCGGGTTGGAAAGCCCGGCGGCGAGGTGGCGGCGTCCGGGCCGGGCGGCGCGGCGTCGGAGGGATCCGGCCACTGGTTGAGCGCGTAAGCCAGGTCGGCGAGCGGGTCGCCGAGCGTCGAGATCTCCCAGTCGACGATCGCCGCGACCGCGCCATCGGGGCCGACGAGCGAGTTGTGCAGGCCGTAGTCGCCGTGGACGACGCGGATCGGGCCTTGCTCCGGCAGGTGGGCCAGCATGAACCGCTGCAGGTCGTGGGCCCGCGGATCGTCGTAGTTGGCCGGGCCGACCGAGGCGGTCCAGGAGCGATACCAGGTGGAGAGCTGGCGGCCGACGTAGCTGTCACGCTTGCCGAGATCGCCGAGGCCGACCGCGTCAGGGTCGACCGCGTGCAGGTCGGCCAGCACGTCGATGAACGAATGAGCCAGTTTCATACGCACCGGTTCGGGTGCGTAGCGGTTGGTGTCGGCGGCGTTGTAGAGTGGATGGCCGTCGATGTGGCCCATCACGTAGAACCGCTGGCCGGTGACCGCGGTGTCGTCGCAGAAGCCGAGCGCGGCGGGCACTGGCACCGAGGTCGGGCCGAGCGCCGAGATCAGCGCCCACTCGCGGGCCATGTCGTGCGCCCGAGGCAGGAGTTCACCCAACGGCGGTCGCCGGATCACGGCTTTGCGGCCGGCGGTGTCCTCGATCAGGTAGGTGAGGTTGGAGTGGCCGCCTTCGAGCCGCGTCCAGGCCAACGGCGGGGTAAGCGCCGGCACGTTGGCCGCGATCCACGCCTCGACGGCGGGCACGTCGTAGCCGGGGATGTTCTCAGAGCCGCCCATCACGCACCTCCCAACCCCTCTCCCTCCGTCATAGCCGGGCGTAAGTCCCGGCTACCCAAGAACACCGTGTTCAGAGTGGCCGCGCCAGGCGCGGCCAACGCTCAGATCGCGTTCATCGGTCCCCGGGACTGACGCCCGGGGATGACGGACATTGAGGTCTTCAACAACGCTCCAGCGACCTAGTGCCGGCCCAGTTCGTGGCGGCCGACGACGAGGTGGTGGACTTCGTCGGGGCCGTCGGCGATGCGCAGGGTGCGTTGGCTGGTGTACATGCCGGCCAGCGGCGTCCATTGCGAGACGCCGGTCGCGCCGTGGATCTGGATCGCCTGGTCGATGATCTGGCAGACCCGCTCGGGCACCATGGCCTTGACCATGTGCACCCAGACGCGGGCTTCGCGGTTGCCGAGCACGTCCATCGCCTTGGCCGCCTTCAGCACCATCAGCCGCATCGCCTCGATCTCGATCCGGGCGCGCGACACCACCTCGAGGTTCTTGCCGAGCTGGATCAGCGGCTTGCCGAACGCCTCGCGGCTAGTGGCGCGCTTGACCATCAGGTCCAGCGCCCGTTCGGCCTGGCCGATCGAGCGCATGCAGTGGTGGATACGGCCGGGGCCGAGGCGGACCTGGCTGATCTCGAAGCCACGGCCCTCGCCCATGAGGATGTTCTCCTCCGGCACGCGCACGTTTTCGAGCTTGAGGTGCATGTGGCCGTGCGGCGCGTCGTCGTGGCCGAACACGGTCATCGGACCCATGATGGTCAGCCCGGGCGTGTCCATCGGCACCAGGATTTGCGATTGGCGGAACTGGCTGGGCGCGTTCGGGCTGGTCTGCACCATCAGGATCATGATCTTGCAGCGCGGGTCGCCGGCGCCGGAGATGTAGTATTTCTCCCCGTTGATCACCCACTCGCCGCCGATCAGCTCGGCCCGGCAGGCGATGTTCTTGGCGTCGGAGGAGGCCAGGCCCGGCTCGGTCATGCCGAAGCAGGAGCGGATGTCGCCGTTGAGCAGCGGCTTCAGCCACTTCTCTTTCTGCTCGGGCGTGCCGACCTTCTCCAGCACTTCCATGTTGCCGGTGTCGGGCGCCGAACAGTTCAGCGTCTCCGACGCCAGCGGCTGCTTGCCTAGCTCGGCGGCGATGTAGGCGTAGTCGAGGTTGGTGAGGCCGCGGCCGATCTCGGACGTCGGCAGGAAGAAGTTCCAGAGGCCCGAGGCCTTGGCCTTGTCCTTGGCGGTCTGCAGCAGCTCCAGCTGCCCGGGCGCCCAGCTCCAGCGCTCTGCCCGGCCTTCGCCCAGCCTATAGAACTCCTCGGCGATCGGCGCGACGTTCTCGGCGATGTGCCGCTTCACCGCATCGAACAGCGGCGCGGACTCCTTCGACATGGCGAGGTTGTTGAGCTCGGCCTCGACGTCGGCGGGGTGCTCGATGGTCATCTGGTTCATAGCGGGTTCCTCCGGACTTATGGGCCTTGAAGTCTCGGTATCCCTTGTAAGGGTCGGCGGCTAGGGGGAGTGATATGACGCCGGGGCGCGCGCGAATGGCGTCGAGTCAGTCAATCGCCCGTTAGACCAGCTCCACTTGGACCTTCCGACCGACGATCGCCGCCGCCCGCTGCAACGTCTCAAGGGTGACGTTGCCATTCGTGGGGTCGAGCACGCGTTCGACCTGGGTGCGGCTGGTGTGCATCAGCGCCGCGAGCCGCCGCTTGCTGATGTTTTGCGCCTTCATCGCCTCGGCGAGCTGCCAGGCGATCACTTCCTTGATCGCCTTGGCTTGAAACTCTTCAAGGACGCCCTCTTCCTTGAGGAAGTCGTCGATCCCGGAACCTACGTGCTTAGTCATCGTCGACATCCTTCTTGCGGCGCAGCGCCAGGTTCAGTTCCTCTGCGGGGGTCTTCCGCGTCTTCTTGATGAAGCCGCTCAGCGCGACGAGCACACCCTCGTGGAAGCAGATCATCACTCGGCTCGTCGTGCCGGCCGCCAGATTCGTCCGGACCTCCCAGAGCCCACCACCGAGCGCGCGACAGAGCGGCATGCCGACTGGCCAGCGATACTGGACCCGCAGCAAGTCCTCGCCGATCGCCAGCCGAACACCTCGGTCCAGTCCCTTCAACCAGTCTCGCACAGGCTCGGCGCCGGCTAAGGTGCGATAGAAGCGAAGTGGGACCTTGCGCGCCTCCTCCACCTCATCCACCATGCCTTGCCCCTTCGGGGTTGGTACTATAAAAAGTGCCAGTCCGCAACGATCCTGACTGGCGGCGGAAGCCATGACGCTCGCTTGTGCGACCTGCTGGCTAGAGGGAGTGTCAGGCTCCCCGCCACCACCCGAAGGAGCGCTCATGCTGCCGATCCTTGCCGCCGTCGCAGCGCTGACGAGCGGGCACATGGACTGGTGCCACGACATCAACGCGCCTGACAAACCGCGCAACATCGAGGATCGCGCGGCCTGCGCCTCGGAGGGCGTGCCGGTCTTCGTCGATCGGATGATCGCCTACGAGGACAGCCCGCCGAGCTGCGAGAAAACCGCCAAGCACCTCAGCAAAGACGGCGCAGTGGACCCGCCGGCCCAGATCGGCGACGGCTATTGGGTGGTGAGTTTCACGAAGGGCGATGCGGCGATCCGCTGCCACATCGTCAAGATCGTCGGCAAGACGATTACGATGCAGCTGGCTGGGCCACCGGCGATGGCGGCGGTCGCGGCGCCGAGGCCGAGCTCGACGCAAACGGCGACAGGCGCGCCGGGCTGGTGCACCGACGACAATGCCGTCAAGCCACGCAACATCGAGAACACCGCGGTATGCGCCGCCGCGGGCGTGCCGCTCTACATGGACCGCATGTCTGAGTTCCGCGACGGCCCGCAGACCTGCGCCAACGCCGCCAAGCATCTCAGCGAAGACGGCACGCTGGGCGGCCCACCCGAGGTCGGCGACGGCTACTGGATCGAGAGCTTCGACCTCGAAAAGCCGGCGATCCGCTGCCACATCGTCAGTATCGACGGCAAGCGGATCAGGATGAAGTGACGCGGCCGCCCGCCGGTTGCCAATCGGCCGTCCTCACAGCGGCCACGCCAGGCCGGCGCGCTCGAGGGAGCGGCGGGTCGAGCGCATATAGAGCCGGGTGAAGGCGATCAGGCCGAACGTGCAGGCCACCCCGATCAGCGGCGCGACGGCGACCACGGTGTCGGCGGACACCATCCGCGCCATGGCGACCTCGATCAGCACCTGGGCGACATAGACCGCAGCCCACACC
Source organism: Caulobacteraceae bacterium (assembly GCA_036494265.1). Lineage (GTDB taxonomy): Bacteria > Pseudomonadota > Alphaproteobacteria > Caulobacterales > Caulobacteraceae > Acaudatibacter. The sequence continues at coordinate 92,897 of DASXOP010000007.1, forward strand.
CCGGTCATCGTACGCATCGCGGCACGGAAGACCGGCAGGCGCCACAGCTCGTTCCAGGCCTCGGCGCGGGTGGCGTCGTCGCCGGCGACCAGCGAGCGGATCAGGTAGAACAGCGCCGGCCGGCTCAGCAGTAGCGAGCCGCCGAAGCCGAGGCTCCAGCCGCAGCCGACGATGCAGTCGGTGACAATCCGCGAGGCGAGACTGCCGGTCAGCAGCGAGCCGACTACGCCGCTCGCCATCGAGGCCACGATCAGGAAGCCAGCGGCGTCGATCCGGCGGGTTCGCAGCCAGCCGATCAGGTTGGCCAGCAATGGCGGCGCGCAGCCGGCGGCCAAGGCCCAGACCGGCGCCATCCCCAGTGCTTCCAACCCTTTGAAGATCGCGATCGGCGCGGCGACGTTCACCGCCAAGCCTGGCAGCAGCATGGCAAGCCGGAACGGCTTGGCTGGCGCCGCGGCCGACTTGCCGTCGGGGGCAAAGGTTGCGTGCTGGATGGTCATCGATGTGTCTCCGGATCCGCAGTGGCGAGCGCGCCGCGGACCATGTCTTCGATGGCTTTGGCGGTGAGGCCGGCATTGAAGCCGCCTTCCCAGGTCGCCAGCAGCGTCAGCCCGCGGAAGAGCGCCATCAGCGCCCGCGCCACGCCATCAGGCTCGGCGTCGGCGCGAAAACGGCCGGCCTGCTGTCCGCGCTCGATCAGCCCCGCGATCTCGTGCTGCACGCGCTCGGTGCTGGCGAGAAACCTCCGGCGGACGGCGTCGTTGCGCACCGCCTCGGCCCAGCCCTGAATCGTCACCCGCCGTTCGTCGGCGAGGTTGGCGTCAGCGAGGCCCTGGCCGTGCAGGTCGAACAACACTGTCAGCCCAGCCACCGGATCGGCCTCCGCCGCGGCGATGGCGTTGATCAGGGCGTCCGCCTGGCTGTGATCGTCGGCGAGCGCGGCGATCACGTCGTCCTTGGTCTGGAAGTAGAGGTAGAACGTGCCCTGGCTGACCCCCGAGGCCCGGACGATGTCGGCGATGGTCGTGCTGTGGAAGCCGTTGCGCGCAAAGCAACGCAGCGCCGCGCCGAGGATCTCTCGCCGCCGACCTTCCTTCTGAGCGTCCGAAAACCGTACCATCGCCTCACACTGACTAATTGATCAGTCAGTCTGATAAGCAGAGAAGGGTGTGCTGTCAAACGCTTCGTTGCAGTCGCACGCCTCACAGCCCGATCGAGTTGATCCGCATTTCGGTGGCGACCTTGCCAGCCTTGGCCAGGCACATCGCGGTCCATGGGCCGGCGGCGGCGTCGACCATGATGTCGAAGGCGTCGTCCCAGAACAGCGGCCGGCGGAAGTGGATGTCGACGTCGAGCGACCGGGGCGAGTATTCCCGCCAGATCGCCGCCGTCAGGAAGCGAACCCCGTGCCCACCGCCGATGATCGGCGCCCGGTAGCCCGCGCGCTGCGCCGCGTCCTCGTCGAAGTGGATCAGGTTGGTGGTGTTGAGACCGTAGCCTTTGACGTCTTCCGGCGTGAGCTGGAACCGGCCGATCCGCCTCAGGGCCGCGACATCGGCGACGACCGGCGCCGGACGCTCGCCCGCACCCCGCAGGTTCGGATCGGCATATTTGGTCGGGTCGGTCTTCAGCGAGGTGCGCCGCGAGGTGACGCCCAGCTCGCCGTTCTCGCCGTGATACCAGGTCTCGCTCCTGGTCACCCGGCCGCGCGGCGATTGAGTGACATCGAGGATCTCGCCGCTGACGGTGATCTTCTCGTCGAAGCGCAGCGGCCGGCTTTGCACCAGCCCCTGCACCATGTTGACGCCGCCGTTGGAGGATATGCCGTTGCGGACACCTTCTTCGATCGCGAAACGGATGAACGCCGATGGATCGACGGCGCCATGGAACGTCGCCGGATCGATGCCGCAGTGGCCCATCAGCCTGGCTTCGTTGGCCGCGTCGACGACCAGAACGCGCTTCGCATAGCGAAGGCCCGCAAAAGGGGTGATGTCGCGCGTGCTGTTACCGGCGTCCATGGTGCATCCTCCTGCGGAGCCTTGTGTTTGGGGCGAGTTTAGCCGTGCAACCACCCGTGCGTCATTCACTAGGCGTCGCCGCGCCGCGGCTCGCCAGCGATTCCATGGCCTGCGCGATCACCTCGTCGGTGAGCAGGTCCGGGGTCAGCGCGTGCTGGATGTAGAAGCCCAGGACCATCGACTGCAGCGCCGTCAGGAACGTCCGGAACGGCGGCATGCCCTCGGCCGCCAGATAGGCTTCGACCGCGGGCGAGGCGGTCTCGAACGGGCCTTTGTACCACTCCAGCCAGAGGCCGCGGGCGGTCTCGTTGTTGAGGGCGTAGAGGATGAACTCGGCCAGCACGGCGGCGTGCGCCCTAGACTGTCGCAAGTTCGCGCAGAAGGCCTCGGCAGTGAGCCGGAGGTTCTCGCGCATCGGCCGGTCCAACCGGCCCTGGAACGGCACCACCCAGCCGAGCCCGTCCGAGCACCGCCCAGAACAGCCGCTCCTTGCCCTCGACGACATCGACGCCGGCCCGCAAGGCCAGGCCCGGCGGTTCGCGGCGTGGCCCGCCGGCGATCTAAGCGTCGAAGCGGCGCGCGTTCACCGCCAGGCGCAGGTCTACCCGCACCTCTACGAAGCCCTCGACGCCGAACGAAACCGACGCTGGGGGCCCGCGCATCCGGCAGATGCTGGACGGCGGCGGAACGAGCTTCGTCCTCGTCGGCGCCGACCACCTGGTCGGCCCTCAGAGCCTGCTCGCGCACCTCGCCGAAGCCGGACTGCGGGCCGCGCGGGTCTAGCTAGCTTCGAGGAACACGCGGCGCCGCCAACGGTCACGGGCTGAGCGCGGTTTCCAACCAGGCGACCAGCGGGGCGAGGCGACGGAAGGCCTGGACCGTCTCGGTCAAAACTTCCGGCTGGCTGGCGAGCGAAGGGTCGAGCTGTCGCCAGGCGCCGAGGGCTTTGCGACGCAGGAGGTCAGCCCTTGGATGATCGGGCGGATACGGCCCCGGCGTACGCTTCAGCTCGGGGTCGCCGGGCTGGAAGCCGTCCGGAGTCGCAGCCGACGCCTACGCGCTGCCGCTATCCCACCTCAGGCACACACTGCTGACAGCAGATGTGCGCGGCCGCGGGCACACCGGCGGACGCCGATACCGACACGCCTCCTGTACGCGCTGCCCGGAACGAATTGACCAATCCGCCACCGGCCCGGACCGCCGATTCACAGGTTGGGTGACCGCCCAGACCGCACACGTCGTCGCCCGGCTGTCACTTGCGATGCTTCTCCCGCCGCCGCTCGGCCATCAGGCTTGGCGACCAGCATCCCGACGATCGCGCGGGGTTCACTGGTGAGGAAGCGTCGGAATCTCGACGAACGATGGCGAGGCGTGCGTGCGCTGCAACTGGAGCGTCTCAGGGCCGGCGGCCGGGACGCGCTCAAGGTTGTCGGCGTCGGCGCCGGCGATCGCGAGCCTCAACCGCTCGCCCTTGTGCACCACGGCGGCGATCGGCGAGAGCGCGATCCTGATCTGCTCTGCGCGGCCAGGCGTCATCGGCGACTTGTCGGCGCCAAGGTAGCTGTGCAGCGGATCGGCGCCCACCGCCGCCGGCGAAACCTTGCGGTCGGAGAGGCGAAGCACGCCCTCGGTCAGGTAGACGACGCGCCCGCTCGGCAAGACATCCTCGAGGTAGACGACCACCATCCCATCCGGTCGGTTGCTCGCCAATGTCAGGTCCGCCTCAGCATCGCCGGCGATGACCAGGTCGTCCGTCAGCGGCGCGCTCGTGTAGCTGAGCAGCTTTCGGTCAGCTGCAGCGCGATCCGGGTAGGCTGTCTGCGACAGGTCGACCGGCGACTGATAGCGGCTCAGCGGCCCGCTCCCGGCGGTGAAGTCCACGGCGTAGGTGTCCGCGCCGTCCTGCGAGGGCGGCGTCAGGCTCAAACCCCGGCCAGCCTGCGCGAAGAGACGCTGGGCGACGACGCCGGGTGGCGGCCATGTGGGCGATGTGCGCCAACCACCTCCGTTCAGCACGTCGTAGCGCACGCTGCTCGGGGACGGGGCGCTGCTCGCCTTCAGGAAGCGATCGAAGAAGTCCGCCATCGCGCCGATCTGCTGGCCATACGTCGGGTCCACATCGGCTTTGGGCGGCGCGAAGGGGTCCGTGCTCATGAAGCCGCCGTGCGAGATCGGGCCGATCACCACTTGCTGACTGTTCGAGAAGGCGGCGACGCGCCGGAGAGCGTCTGCGGGCGACGTCGCATCGAACCAGCCGACGGTCACGAACATCGGGATGTTGGAACGCTCCAGCTCATCGCGGCGGGACAACTCTGAAACCTGCGTCACCGTCTTGCCGCTGGAGCAGAGCGTGCTGTCCCGCGATGGGGCGTGCTGCGCGCAGGCGAAGACGTCGTAGTTGCGCGCATGCTCGGCGATGGCAGCCCGCAACAGCGCGCCATCGCGATCGCTGTCCACGGGCAAAGGCCCTGCGACCAGCCAGCGGCAAATTCCGGGGCACGGAGGTTCGCCGCGATTGAGCGCCCCTGTCTGCGTTCCCCACTTCTTCAGGAAGGTCTCGTTGAAGATCCCGCCCGGATGGGTGGCTTGATAGAGGTCGGTGAAATCGAAGCTCGGCGCGATCGCTCTCAGCGCTGGGCGACCCAGCGACGCCATGCTGACCGCAAGCATGCCGCGATAGGAGAAGCCGTAGGCGCCGACTCGGCCGTTCGACCACGGCTGGCGCGCAGACCAGTCGATCACCTCGCCGAAGTCCTGCACCTCCGGCTGGTCGAGCAGAATGGCCTGATGGCCGAACGACGCGCCGGTGCCGCGCGTGTCCACGGCGACCACCGCAAAGCGCCTGTCGGTGAGAATGCCAATGTCGGGCTCGTCTGGCACGATCGTCACGCCCAGCTCAGTGAGCGCCTTTCCCAGGAAGGTAAGCGCGCCGCCGCGCCAGTAAGGCGTGCCCTTGACCAGGGCTGGAACACGCTCGCCAGGCCGAAGATCAGCAGGCAGCCAGACGGTGACGGCGATCCGGGTCCCATCGCGCATGGTCAGGTAGGAAGATGCGCCGCGCGGCTGACCGGCAGGCGTGAGCGTCTGGTTCGGATCGCGGTACAGCAGGCTGGCGATGACGATGACCGCCGCGACAAGAACGACGAGCCCGGCTGCCAGGCCGGCCGCGCCCAACAACAGCCGCCTCAACCACTTGCCCCTGCCGTCCCCCGTTTCCTTAAGGCTAGGAGGACCGCTCAGGCGCTCAAGTTACAAGTTGGCAAGGCCCCGGCGCCGCCGCAACCTCGCCGGCTCGCGCCAGCGCCCTCATTCGGCGGCACGACCCGGCCGCCGGCAGGGCGGTCGCCAGCTCGCCCAGCATCCGCATCACCAGCACGACCAGCAGACCGGTCAGCAGGAAGGAAATGCTGGCCGCGGGACCGGCGGACTGGATCACCACCCGGCTGCCGACGAAGAGCCCGGCCCCGATCACGCCGCCGAGCGCGATCATGGTCATGTGGCGACGTTTGAGCGTTTGGCGCAGCCGCGCGTCGCCAAGCGGCTCGTCCGTCATGCCAAGCTCCACCGCTGCGCCGGGCACGATAACCACGGTCGATGACAGCTTGTCGCGCGCCACGCGCAAGCCACTGCCTCGCTCGACGCCGTCAGAAGGTGCGGCTAACACGGAGCCACGGGCTGCCGGCGCTCTGACAGCTCAGCCGCAACAACGATCCTCGAGGGCCTTCATGCAGTACGACGACGTCATCCGGGGCCGCCGCAGCATCCGCGGCTACAAGCCCGACCCGGTGCCGAGGGCGCTGATCGAGGAGATCATTGCCCTGGCGATGCGGGCGCCATCGTCGATGAACACCCAGCCCTGGAACTTCTACATCATCACCGGCGAGCCGCTCGATCGGATCCGCAAGGGCAACACCGAGCGCAACGTCTCGGGTGTTCCGCAATCGCGCGAGTTCCGCATCGGCAACGCGCCGTTCGCGGGGCAGCACCGCGAGCGGCAGATCGGCGTCGCCAAGCAGCTGTTCACGGCGATGGGGATCGCCCGCGACGACAAGGAAGGCCGCCAGGACTGGGTGCTGCGCGGCTTTCGTCAGTTCGACGCGCCGGTCTGCGTGATCGTGACCTACGACCGCTCGCTGCACGGCATGGACGACGCACCCTTCGACTGCGGCGCCGTGGCGACCGCGCTCGTCAACGCCGCCTGGTCGCGTGGGCTGGGCGCGGTGATCAACAGCCAGGGCATCATGCAATCGCCCGTCGTCCGTGAGCATGCCGGCGTCGCCGAAGACCAGGTGATCATGAAGAGCATCGCCCTGGGCTGGCCCGACGAAACCTTCCCGGCAAACGCGGTGGTATCCGAACGCAAGTCGGTGGCGGAAGCGACGGTGTTCGTGGGGTTCGAGGATTAGGGGCCGATGGGCGGCGTAAGGCCGAGGGCAGGCTAGGCTAGCTCAAGCCGGCGCAACCCGCCCAACTGGGATTCTACGATCTTCTCCCGGTTGCGCCAAGAAAGTCGCATGCCTTTTTCGTAGTAGGCGAGCGTGAAGGTCGGGACCATCGCGGTGACGCGGCGCATGACGTCCCGGGCCTCGTCCAGGCGCCCCCGCCAGGCCAGCGCGTTGGCAAGCTCCGTCCACGCCAGAAAGTAGGTCGGGTAGGTCGTCGCGCCCCGCTGCGCCCACTCCAGCGCTTCCTCCCAACGTCCGAGGGCGGCATAGGCGGTGTAGAGCATCCGCTCCGGGGTAGGCCGGCTCGCCAGCATGACCTCGATGGCCTCTTCCTCGCGGCCGGCCTGGATGAGGCAGTAGCAAAGCCCCTCTCCTCTGAAGCGCGCACCGAACAACGAGTCACCACCGATGGCGGCGCTGGCGCGCTGCGCCAGATCGAGCGCGAGCGCCTCGTTGCCGAAGGCGCGGTGCGGCATTGACACCCACGACATCACCAACGGATTGGTGGGCGCAAGCGAGAGCGCGCGATCGGCGCATCTGAGCGCTTCGGCAATGTCCGAGTCCGGGTCGCGGCTGAACAGGGTCACGACGGACATAAAGAGCCAGAAGGACAACATCGCCTGCGCGAAAGGGAACTGCGAATCGCGCGCTACCGCCTGCCTCAAGGTGTCGATCATTGTGTCGCGCTCGCGGACCGTATTCATGCGCATCGACGCGCCCCGGACGCACAGCTCCCATGCGTTCATTCCTTGGGGATCGGCGCCGCGAAGCCGGCTCCGCTCTTCGTCGATGACCGCCGCCGAGATGTCGATGACCGCCGCCCTGCAGATGGCGTCGGCGGCATCGATCGACTTGCCTTGCTCGTCGTATCGAGCGCCCCATACCTGCGCGCCCGTGGCGCCCTTCGTGAGCTTGAGGTTGACCCGATATCGCTCGTCGGCGCGGCGGACAGCGCCCGAAACTACGTAGCCGACATCCAGTGACCGGCCGAGCGCCGCCAGGTCCTTCGTCGCGTCGTGGGTCGTAGTGATCCCGAATGGGCGATCCCCCAGCATGGTCGCCAGGTCGTCGATCACGCTTTCGCCCCAGAAGGTGGTCTCGTCGTCGCCGGCGCCCAGGACTTGAAGGCCGATCGAGGGGAGGATGGTGATGATCCGCCCTTGCTTCGCGGTCTCGATCGCCGGGCGCAGCGTCGGCTTGGCGACGGCGCTCAGAGCCTGGGTCAGCTTGGCGCGGTAGGTCGCCTCGTCGAAGCTCGCTCGGTTGAGCATCTGCCGATCGGCGAGCGACAAACGCAGCAGACCGGGCAACTTGGTGTCGTCAAGCTGCACGACGAACACCGGCTTGCCCTCATCGAGGGCGAAGCTAAGCTCCTTCAGGCAATGGTCCGACTCGACCGACGATTTGGTCGCGACGAACAGCATCCCGGCGGTGGCGGTGAGTGCATCGGCGATCGCCTTGCGCCAGACGCTGCCGACATGGATCCCTTCGTCGTACCAAAGACGAAAACCGGCCTCCTGCAGCCAGCGCATCTCCGGATAGACAAGCTCGCTGTCGGCGTGAGCGTAGCTCACGAAGAGGAACGGTTGGTCGCCCGCATAGCTCGGCTCAGGCCGTTCCTGCATCGCCCCTCTTCCTCCGCGAGCCGCGTCGCCCATCGCTGCGGAGGAAACTACCTAGGCTCTACCGCTGGCGGCAAGGTCAAGATTGACCGACCAACGGCCAATCGCCGAATGTCCAACCACCCCCTCCTCGAAAGCTCGGAACGTCTGTTTTCGGGCGTCGGCGGGCGCGACTTCGGATACTCCAGCTTAGGCGAGGATAGGGCCGCTTCGCGCCGAAACCCGACGTTGGCGCGCTGGTTGAGAGCGGACGCTCACCGACTGCCGACGGCGTCAGCTTCCGACCCGAGCGCAATGGTGTCGCTTGCTGCCGAAGATTGGCCGCCTGAGGATCGATGTCGCGCCGCTTGTCCCCGATTTGCCTCGCCGTTCAAAGCGGCGCATGGGGCTCCAGCGCCAGCTCGGGCGCGATCTCGATACCGCCAGCGGACGGATGAGCGCCGAAGTAGCGCCAAAGCATCCAGAAGACGCCGGCGGTCGCCGGCAACGCGGCAAGGAGCATGAAGCTGAGCGAACCGCCCAGCGCCGAGATGGCCGCCGCGGTGAGCGCGACGGCTGCGGTCCCAACGTCGTACGCCCCTTCGGTGGCGATGTTGTAGCGGAGCGCGCAGGGCGAGGCTTGCGAGAGATTGTAGAGCGCTGTCGAGATCACGGGGATGAGCAGCGCCGTGGCGATGGCGCCCAGGGCGTTGGCCCCGGCCGCGAGCCACAGGTGGCCGAAGGCGGCGGCCTGGATGAGCGACAGCGCCGTCGTGACGACAAAGGCGAGCAGGGCCGTGCGCCGGCCGCCCCCACGATCGATGTGGCGGCCAAAGAACGCCGTCAGTATCGCCTGGACCAAGGCGGCGAACGCCATGGCCCCACCGAACGCGCCGATACTAGAGCCGAGCGATACGAACAGGGCCACCTGCCAGACCTGGTAGATGCAGGCTCGCTGCCAGCCATCGAGCAGGAAAAGCGCCACGCCTTCGCGGGCCGCACGCCAAGCGCCGGGCGCCTCGCGGGGCGGCATGACGTTGGGCGCGGCCAACAGCGGCAGCACCGAAAGCGCCTCGACCGCGGCGACGGCGCCGAACATCCAGAACGGACCAGCGGTGAGGATCAGCCAAGCGCCGATGAGAGGCGCCACGATCCCGATCACGGTGGCGATCGCCTCGCGGGCGCCGACCTGGTGCCCGCGATGCTCGGCGTCGCCGATAGACGCAAAATAGGCGTGGTAGGCGGGCCAGTAGAGCGTGCTAGCCACGGCGCCGAGGGTTCCGTTCAGCAGCAGCGGCCAGCCAAGCCCGTGCACCGCGGCATAGGTGGGGAATTGGACGGCGTCGAGCAACACACCGGCGATCACCAGCGGCTTGAGACCCCAGCGCTTGCCCATCGGCAGGATCAGCGGCCGCAAGGCGAAGCGGCCGGCGAGCATGCCGGCGAGCCAGAGGAAAGTCATTGGGATCGAGACGCCCGCGTGCAGCAGGAAGGCGAGGGCCAGCGTGCCGCCGGAGCCCTGCGCCAGCCAACGGATGACGTAGTGGAGGTTGACGCGGTTGACCGCGCCGTTGCCGAAGAAGGCCATTGGGGATGCCGAGGAAATTGGGATGCGTATAGGCGCGCGGGCTCATCGCCCGATTGCGCCGGCGAAGCTTCGTTCGGCTTACTTAGCGGACCACACCGGGCAACGCGTTCATCCCCTGCTCGTGCACCAGCATCATAGGCGCCCGGAGCATGGCTGCAAGGCGGACCTTGCCGGCGCCGGCACGCGGCTCACTGTCGTTTTGACTTTGCTACGCGCAGCCACCTGGCGGGCAGGTCGACTTTGTCGCCTTCGCGAACATTGGCGCGTCGTCGGTAGTCGTTGGCGGCTCGGCGCCCCAAGCTGACATTAGCTTCGCGCCGACCGACGTGGCGGCACTCTGGCGCGGTAAGGTTCAGCCCCGATAGCGATGCAAGCAACTCCGACCGCTGGACAACCGGAGCGCGCCGAGATCGGGGGAGCGCTGCCTGGTCAAAAGTCGGCGCCAGATGACACCGGCCCTCAAGGCCCTCATAGCCGCCCTGCGTTGGACGACAACCAAAGGCGTCGTCAGGACAACTGCACCCCCTGGTGGGGGCCGCTTTAGCCGAGCCGGATGGGCCGCAGTCTCGAGCCCGATAAAGTCCCAGGTCGGGTTCGTTTTTGAGCGGCAGCATTTGGACTGGGTGCGTCACACCGTTCGCGACGCGCCACCGGCGCGGAACGTTCGCGAAGCTTGGCGGTTTGGAGAGTCAGCGCCCACGCCAGGAAGCAAGTCCGTGAAGAACGATCGAAATTCGACGACCTGGATCGCGATTGCGACAGTCCTGGCCGCCGCGCCAGCCGTTCCCGCTTTCGCCCAGGCGCCCTGCTGCCACGTTGCGGCCGGCACGCCGGTCGAGGTCGAGCTCGTCGACCGGGTCGATACCCGGACGGCCCACACCGGCGACAACTTCGCGCTGCGTCTGGCGGCGCCGCTGATCGTCGACGGCCGGGTGGTGCTGCCCGCCGGCGCGCCGGGCATCGGCGAGGTGGTGGAAGCCTCGAAGCGCGGCATGGGCGGCAAGGGCGCCAAGCTGGTTCTGGCCGCCCGTTACGTCGGCTCGGGCGAGGCCCGGACGCCCTTGCAGGGTCTGCAGTTGGCGGCGGGCGGTCACGACAACACGACCGCGGCGCAGGTGGTGGGCCTGGGCGGCATCGCCTTCGGCCCGCTCGGCTTGATCGGTCTCGCCGTGCCGGGCGGCAATGTGACCTTCGCGGCGGGAACCCGGGCCATCGCCGCGGTAGGGGCCGACGTCGAGCTCAGTCCGCTGGGTCTGGCGACCCGCGAGCAGGAACTGGCGGCGAACGACGCTGTCAGAGCCGTTCAGACGGCCACGGGCGTCATCGACATCGCGCCGCCCCCGCCAGGCGAAGGCCAGGTCGTGTTCTTCCGCCGCAAGTCGCTGCTCGGCACGGGCCAGTGGTTCAAGGTGCGCGAGAATGGCGCGGCGCTCGGCAAGCTGAGCAACGGCGCCTACTTCGTCGACGTCACCGCCCCCGGGCGGCACACGTTCACCGCCTCCATGGAGCCGGAGCTCAAGGACCATCTCACGCTGGAGGTCGCCCCTGGCCAGACCTACTTCGTCGAGGGCACAACGACGAAGGCCCTGGTGATCGGCGCGGCGGATCTGTCGCCCTCCAACCGCGCCACGTTCGACCATGCTTCCACGAAGCTGAAGGCCGCAGCGCCGGCGGTCGAGATGCAGGCCTCGGCGGCGCGAGACGGAGCCACCGACGCCAGCGCCGACCGCGCACCGGACCCGTCGTACCGGCCGGCGTCCGCAGGCCGCTAACGACGATAGCGACGCCCGATCAGCCCGCTGTGGCCACTTGTGTCCGGCGCGACACACGCGCCGCGCCGCCGACCACGGCAATGCCGAACAACATCAGGGCCCAGCTCGCGGGTTCAGGAAGATCGCTCACTGGCGCCGATTGAGCGAGAGAGATGTTGTCGATGACCGCGCCGTGGACTCCGTCAGCTCCGGTGACTGTCGTGAAGGTCAGTTCCGCGCCCGTCTCGTCGACGACCGGTTTGAAGGTGAGGGTGTAAGCGGTGTTCACGGCGGCAGCGAGGGTTTCCGACTGGCTTAGCGTGCCCAATCCCACATCGAAGGTCGTGGTCGGGGTGTTGCCGCCGAAGTCGCCCTGGAGATTCGCGCCGAAGGCGACGGTGTAGGTATCGCCGGCCACCAGATTGAACGTCGGGACACTTTCGATGCCGCCTCCGCCTTGGTTGCCGACCAGATCCAGACAGTTACCGGCGGGGTTATCGACGCAGTTGAAATTGGTCCCGTTCAACACGCCGAGAAGGTCGACGTTATCGGTGGTGACTGAAATCTGGGTTCCTGGAATCGCGCCGCCATACGCGCCACCAGGCCCTGATCCCCCGCCCGGAATCGCTCCGGAGAAGTCCTCAGTGAAGATCGTGCCGGCTTGAGCGGCCGCCCCGGTCAGCGCCAACGCAGCCAGCGCCGCTCCAGCGAAAAGCCCTCGAAACAACACCATGGCTGTACCCTCCATCTTTACGCCGGCTAATCAGCGTGCCGTCGGCCCAACGGTTAGGCGGCGCGGATGAGGCGCGTTAGATACAAATGGACTAGATCGGCGAATTTTGCTCGGCGCGTCTGGGGGTCAGAAGTCGGAGCGGACCCAGCAGCACGCCGCCGAGGAGTTGGGGACAGGAACATAGAGTGGACCCCCAAAATTCCCAGGCTCGAGTTCGGGGGACAGGAACACCCGCGGCGACCTCGCGCGGACTTACGAGAACCGCCAAGCCGAACTCATCCCCCGATGATGCGCCAGCGCTAGTCTTGCGACGCTCCGCCGAAGGCTAGTCGTGACGACGTCTGAGCGTTGCCCGAATCTGAGGACAGGAGCGTGGAGCGCACCCCTCTGTTGAGACAGCGTAATTAGGGGACAGTTGTTGTAGTGGCTGTGGGCGGTGGTGATCCAGCAGGACGCCCTCATGGAATTAGCCGCCGCGATCGGTGCACCGAAGCCTATGACCAGCGTCGCCTGGAGCGCGATCCGCGATCTAAGGAACCAGCTGGTGGGCCACCCGGTCAACAAACGCTCGCCCACCAAGACACCGCTGCGCGCCTTCATGGGGAGGCAATCGAAGTCCTACCAGTATTTGAGCTATGAGCTCTGGGACGCCGGAGCGGAGCACATTTCTTTCCCCAGCATCGACCTCGGCCAGATGCTCGACGCTTACGAGGTTGAGGCTGCGGGCCATCTCGAATGATGCTCTCACGATGCGGCCCGCGTCTTAGCCTCGTGTAGTCGATCTCACACAAAATGAACTCAAGGAAGGCGGCCTGCAGATCCTGAACGAACACGGCTGGGTCCAGCCCGAGCGTATCATCAACGTGGGTGTCGAAGGGATCGTTGAATGCTGCGGGTGCAGAAAGTTGCACAGTCCGATTGTTCAAAGTCGCTACCGCTGCGGCGTGCGAATAGTACTTGAACACAGGCGCCAACTCCGGCGGGCTCAGGGGTCCTGGCCTTCTCTGTCGCAGTGACAGTGTACTCGTAATCGCGAGCGAGAGTGACTCCGGAGGTTTCCGACGTCGCAACGAGCCAATGTCGCTCAGGCGGCCCGAGCCTTGACAACGGGGACTCCGTACGTTACTGATAGTCATCTTACCGTCGGCCGCCGGGCGGCCTAACACCGGGGGGTTCATGGAAGGTTGGACGGACGAGCAGGTTGCGGAGGACGCGCTGCAGCGGCGGATCATGTCGCTGGGGTGTCAGGGCTACACGCGGGCTGAGATCGGGGCCGAGGTCGGGATGAACGAGGACCAGATGGCGGCGCGGGAGGCGGACGATCCGGTGTTCGCGCGGCTGATGGTGCGGGCCGACGAGGCCAAGGTGGGGTGGTGGGCGCGGCAGATCCTGGCCGAATGCGAAGCGACTGGCGACCTGCGGCTCTGGGTGGTCGCGTTTCGGATGCGATATCCGGATGCGCCGCTGCCGTGGGAGCGGAATACGCCGCCGGCGCCTGCGCCCGAACCCCACCAGCCACGGTGGCGGCGGGGTGGGTTTTACTGAGGCTAACGATTTAATTTCATACGAAAAAAGCCTGGGTCCCCGCTTTCGCGGGGAAGAGCGGATTTGCGGGAGGTTGCGATGATGGATGAGAGTGACGGGGCACCGATACGGGGGGCGGATGGGCGGTTCGCGGCGGGCAATCCGGGGCGGCCGCTGGGGTCGCGCAACCGGGTGTCGAAGCGGGTGGCGCGGGCGATCCTGCGGGATTTCGAGGCGAACCAGGGAGAGCTGTTGCCGCGGCTGCGGCGGTGGTTCCTGCCGCAGTATGTGGGGCTGGTCTCGCGGCTGCTGCCGCGGGTGAACGAGGCGGGCGGCGTCGATGTGGACGCCTCGCCGGACGCGGCGGAGATGGCGGGGGTGCTGGCCGAGATGCGGGCGGCTCTGGACCGGGTGGAAGCCGGCGGCGGCTCGCTCGACGACCTGGAAGCCGCGCTGCTGGGCGAGCGGCGCCACGGTGTGGGCGCCGTTAGTATCGGTGATTAACGGTGATGTCGCCGGGCGGTAACGCGTCAGACGTCGAACCGCTTCCAGTGGCCCTCGGAGATCAGCTCCACCTCGCTGTCCACGACCTTGATCGCGGTGTCGTCGCAGATCGCGTAAGCGGGGCCGCCCAGCCCCGCGGCCCAGCGCTCGGCGTCGGCCATGGTGTTTTCCGGCAGGGCCGGGTGGTCGAGGTGGGGGAAGATCGAGAAGTCGACCCAGCCCAGCGGGTTGTCGCCGCCCTCGGGGGGTTTCCAGCCCATGAAGTCCTCGCCGATGCGGGGGCTCATCACCATGCTGCCGGCGCTGAGGCCCATCCAGGTGAGGTTGGGCAGCGAGGGCAGCAGCTCGGCGAGGCCGGACTGGCGCATCCAGTGGGCGAGGTAGAGTGCGTCGCCGCCGTTGACGAGCAGCACGTCGGCGGCCTCGACCCACGGGATCCAGCGCTCGCGGCCGATGGTCGGCAGGGCGGTCAGCTCCAGCACGCCGAGCGACTTCCAGCCCAGCTCGCACATCGGCGTCGTCGCCCGGCCGGTGATGAACCGCCAGGCCCCGCCGGGGCTGCCCTGGGGGTGGCCGTAGCCAGCGGTGGGGATGCAGAGCGCGTCGCACTCGGCGATCGGCTTGCCCAGCATGTCGACGAGCGCGGCGGCGATGCTGGGGTTCTTCACGCCAGCGGAGGTCAGCAGCATTTTCACAGGCTGGTCTTTCCTTCCTTGGCGGCGGCGGCCACGCGCTCGGTCCAGGCGCGGGTGTCATGACAGGCGGCCATGGTGCGCTTGTAGCCGTCGCGGCCGGTGGTTCTAGCCATGTAGGCCAGCTCCGCCTCGCCGAACTTGAAGCCGACGTTCCGCTGCGCCAGTTCCAAGGC
The DNA here is from genome assembly GCA_036494265.1 of Caulobacteraceae bacterium. GTDB lineage: Bacteria > Pseudomonadota > Alphaproteobacteria > Caulobacterales > Caulobacteraceae > Acaudatibacter. Next base: position 107,929 of record DASXOP010000007.1, read on the forward strand.
GTAGGTGACCGAGATATCGGCGGCGGTGAAGCGCTCGCCGGCCATGTAGGGCGCGCGGGCCAGCTGGCGGGTGACGAGGCCCAGCCGGCTCTCGAACGTCTCCAGCGCCTGGCCGGCGCTCCAGTTGTAGCGCTGGTCCTCGGGGGCGATGTTGCGGGCGCCGCTGACGAAGTAGATCGACGCGGCGAGGCCGGCTTCGCCGAGATGCAGGAACTGCTGGTAGAGGGGAAAGTCGGTGTCCTGCGGCGCCGGTCCCAGCGGCGTCGGGCCGTGGCGGGCGATCAGGTATTCCATGATGGCGATCGACTCGACCATGGTCACCTCGCCATCGACCAGGGCCGGGATGAAGCCGGCGGGGTTGATGGCCAGGAACTCCGGGTCGTTCTCGACGCCGGTCAGCAGGTCCACGCGCCGCAGCCGGTAGGGGAGGCCCATTTCCTCCAGCAGCCAGACCACGCGGAAGCCTCGTCCTTCGCCGTAGATCGTGATCACCGCGCGCGCCTCCCCAACATTCACTTTGCGCACCTGATTGCGATGCGCAACCGGTCTGAGCCTAGCTAGACCGCTCCTATATTGCAACCGGTCTCCAGGTGAGCCTGACGCAAAGGAACGGATCACGGACGCGTGACGTTGATCTGGTCAGCCTGGGTGGGAGCGTGCTCGCTTCCTCCGCAGATCAGGACAAGCACGAGGAAACCATGCGAGCCAATCCCCTTCTCACCCCCCTGCTCATGAGCGCCGCGATCGCCGCGCTTTCGCTGGGCGCCTGCAGCAAGAACTCCGATCAGACCAATGCGCCGAGCGCCGTCACCAACGCCGAGGAGAACGCGACGCCGAGCGCCAACCCAGCCTCGACCGACCTCTCGACCACCGACGTCACCAAGGCCTCCAACTTCGTCAACCTGGCGGCGGCGAGCGACATGTTCGAGGTGGAATCGAGCAAGGTGGCGCTGCAGCGCTCGACCGACGCCGGGGTGAAGAAGTTCGCCCAGATGATGATCGACGCCCACACCAAGACGACGGCGACGCTGAAGGGCCTGATCAAGGATCAGAACAACCTCAGCCCGCCGACCGCCCTGCCCTCCGACCTGCAGGGCAAGCTGGACGCGCTGGGCAGCGTCGCGCCGGCCGACTTCGACAAGACCTACCTCGACGATCAGGTCGACGGTCACCAGTCGGCGCTGAACGTGATGCAGCGCTACGCCAAGGACGGTGACCTGGAGCCGCTGAAGCAGTTCGCCGCCCACACCGCGCCGACGGTGCAGCAGCACCTCGACAAGGCCAAGGCCCTGCGCGACGCGCTGGCGAAGTCCGGCGGCAACGCGACGACAACCAACAGCGCGGGCTAAGCCTGCAGTAGTTCCCCTCCCCCTTTGCGGGGAGGGGAGCAAGTTAGCCCAGCTTCCCGGTCAAAAACGACGCCATGCGGCGGAAGCAGTGGTCGCATTCGGGGGCCAGGATGTAGGCCCAGAAGGCGTGCGGAAGGGCGTCGTAGACGAGGAGCTCAGCCGGCACGCCGGCATCGCCGAGGGCGCGGTGGAGGTTGACGGTGCCGCTGAGCAACACGTCGCGGCCGCTGGAGATCAGCAGGGTCGGCGGGAAGTGGGAGAGGTCGCCGAGGATCGGCGAGAGCAACGGGTCAGCCGGATCGGCGCCGCCGACATAGGCGTGCTTGGCGTCGATCAGCACCTGACCCTCAATGGCCCGGGCGAAGATGCGCAAGGAGTCGGCGGTCCCGGTGAGGTCGGCCTCGCCGGAGAAGACACCGAGGGCGGCGGGCAGCGGCAGGCCTTCCTGTCGCAGCCGCATCATCAGCTGCGGTCCGATCACCGCGCCGGCGGAGGCGCCGTAGACCGCGATGTGCTCCGGGGCGTGAGTGGCCAGGAGCGCGCGGTAGACCGCCAGCACGTCGTCGACGGCGGTGGGATAAGGGTGCTCGGGGGCGAAACGATAGAGCACCGCGACCACCTCGATCTGACCCAACGCGGCGATCGGGATGTTCTCGGTGAGCGATCCGGAGTCGGTGGCGAAGCCCCCGCCGTGGATGTTGAGCAGCACCTTGTCCGGATCGGAAGACCCCGCGGCTGGGGCGATGCGGCGTACAGGTACGCTGGCGATGACGTCGTCGGTGACAGTGACGGCGTAGGCCTTGCGCTGCTCGCCGCCGACGATCTGCTGGACCTGTTCCGAGAAGACGCGGGCCAGCTGAATATCGGGCGCCTCGGTGGGCGGCGGCGCGGCTGCCATCGCAGCGAGGGTGGCCCTAGCCTCCGCGCTGAGCGTCGGCGGGAAGTCTGGCATGTGGGCGGCGGGTTCTGACTTGGGTGTTTGGAGCGGAGCGGTTTCGAGCGCGGTCATTGCGGCGTTCCTCGTTCTGGCGGCTGACGCTGCGCCAGAAACCGATTGGCCGGCAAGCCGCCGCGCAGCGATCTTGTCGGCAGACGGTCCTTGATCGCCGGTCAGAGCTGCTTAGGTTGTCTGCAAAATCCGAGAGACGGTGGGAGACGAAGCGGTGCGCGAATATCTGAAGTTCTACATCGACGGCGCCTGGGTGGACCCGGTGGAGCTGAAGCCGCTGGCGGTCGAGAACCCGGCGACCGAGGAAGTCTGCGGGACGATCGCGGTGGGCTCGGCGGCCGACGTCGACCGGGCGGTCATGGCGGCGCGTAAGGCGTTCCCCAGCTGGTCGCGGACCACGCGGGAAGAGCGGCTGGCGGTGCTGGAGCGCATCGTCGTCGAATACCAGAAGCGCGCTGGCGACCTGGCGGCGGCGGTGACCGAAGAGATGGGCGCGCCGAAAGCGCTGGCCGAACGGGCCCAAGTGGGCGCCGGCATCGGCCATGTGCAGACGGCGATCGAGGTCCTGAAGACCTTCGCGTTCGAGGAAGATCGCGGCACGACCCGGCTAGTGAAAGAGCCGATCGGGGTCTGCGCACTGATCACGCCGTGGAACTGGCCGCTGAACCAGATCACCTGCAAGGTCGCGCCAGCGCTGGCGACGGGCTGCACCATGGTGCTGAAGCCCTCGGAGATCGCGCCGTTCTCCGGCCAGATCTTCGCCGAGATCCTCGACGCGGCGGGCGTGCCGCCTGGCGTTTTCAACCTGGTGCACGGCGATGGGGTCAGCGTCGGCGTGCCGCTGACCACCCATCCCGAGGTGGACATGGTGTCGTTCACCGGCTCGACCCGCGCCGGCGTGCTGATCGCCCAGAACGCGGCGGCGACGGTGAAGCGGGTGGCGCAGGAGTTGGGCGGCAAGAGCCCGAACATCATCCTCGACGACGCGGCGCTGCCGGCGGCGGTGAAGCGGGGCGCGAGCGGCATCGTCGGCAACTCTGGCCAGACCTGCAGCGCGCTGACCCGGATGATCGTGCCGAAGGGGCGGATGGACGAGGTGATCGTGATCGCCCGCGACGCGGTGGCCAATGTCACGGTTGGCGATCCGAATAGTGGCGCGCAGATGGGCCCGGTCGCCTCGAAGGTGCAGTGGGAGAAGATCCAGGGCCTGATCCAGGCCGGGATCGACGCCGACGCGACGGTGGTGACCGGCGGGGTCGGCCGGCCGCAAGGGCTGAACAAGGGCTACTACGTGCGCCCGACCATCTTCGCCAACGCGACCAACGACATGCGCATCGCCCGCGAAGAGATCTTCGGGCCGGTGCTCACGATCATCGGCTACGACACGGTGGAGGAAGCCATCGAGATCGGCAACGACACCGAGTACGGGCTGGCGGCGGCGGTGCAGTCGGCCGATCCGGTGAAGGCGCGCGAAGTGGCCTCCAAGCTGCGCGCGGGCCGGGTCTCGATCAACGAAGGTGGCGGCGACCGCAACACGCCTTTCGGCGGCTACAAGATGAGCGGCAACGGGCGCGAGTGGGGCGAGTTCGGCTTCGTCGAATATCTGGAGACCAAGGCGATCCTCGGCTTCCAGCCCAAGCAGGTGGCGGCGGAATAGGCGTGCGAGCGCTTGGGGTGCGGCGGCTGGGCCAAGGCGTGGCTCTGGCCGCCGTCCTGCTGGCGGCGGGCTCGGGCGCCGCCGCGCCGGTCACGTTCCATCGGACGACGATGGAGGATCAACCCTTCCCGGCGCCGTACCATACGACGACGGTGCGGACGGTGGTCGCCGTGCATGGCGCTGTCCCGCCGCACACCCATCCGGGCCTGGAGATGGCTTACATCCTGCGCGGCAAGGCGGAGTTCGACATCGCCGGCCAGCTCCCGCTGACACTTCCCGCCGGCGACAGCGTCGCCATCACCGAGGGCCGGGTCCACGGCGTCCGCAATGTCGGCAGCGGTCCGCTGATCATTCTCTCGACCTACGTGCTCAAGGTCGGCGAGCCGCTTGCGTCGCCTGCGCCGACAGACCACTGATCGGGCGATAGCCGGTCAGTCGGACGACTTCGGCTTGGCTCGGGAGGTGAGGACGGGACATGTGGACGCCCACTAAGTTCGATGCGCCTGACAACCAGATGCTGGGGGCGGGGTCCGATAGAGACAAGTCCTTCTGGGACGGGCTGGCGGCGATATCGGAGACCTATCCGCACTCGGCGAAACATATTCTTGGCCATTGGACGGTGTACACGAAGCGAATTCTGCTGATGCGGTTCCTCGCTCACTACGAGCTGTTCAAGATGACGTTGGATCTGCCGGGTAGCATTATCGAGCTTGGCGTGTCGCGTGGCGCCAGCTTCTTCACCTGGCACAAACTGCTCGAACTGTTCGCGCCGCTCGACACGCACAAGAAGGTCTATGGCTTCGACAGCTTCGAAGGGCTCTCGGATTTTGTGGCGGCCGATGGCGCGGCCGGCGAGCGGGACGCAATGGCCGACAAGCGCGTCGGCGGCTGGTCCGCGCATGACGTCGAGGGCGAGATATTCGGGCTCTGCGCGCTGACCAACGCCGACAACGTGCTGGCGCGGGAACGTTCGCGTCTCATCAAAGGCCGCATCCAGGACACCCTGGAGCCCTTCCTGACCGAGATGGCCGGACTGCGGATAAACCTGCTCCACATCGACCTTGATCTCTACGAGCCGACCGCGTTCGCGCTCGATCGCCTTTGGGACCTGATCGTGCCAGGAGGCCTGGTTGTCATGGACGAATATGCGACCCCGCCCTGGGGCGGGGAATCGACTGCCTGGGAGGAACTGTCGCGCAAGCGCGGTCTCAATCTGGAAGTCAAAAAATTCCCGTGGAGCCTTTCACCGGGCGGATACGTCGTGAAGAAGACCGCCTGAAGCGGCTCGAGACCTCGTCTGTTCTGGCACGGCAGCCTAGGCGATGTCGTCCGCGGGTGGCCAGTAGCGGAGCTTTTGGGCGACAGCGCTCTCGTCGGGGGTGATGCGCTTCTTGCCGTCGCCCAGCATCTCGTTGACGGCGCTGAGCTGCTGAACCAGGCGGCTGAGTTCGGCCGGCTCCAGTGAGGCGGACTGGTCGGAGCCGTACATGGTTCGATCGAGCGTGATGTGCCGCTCGATGGCGACCGCGCCCAAGAGGGCGGCGATCAGGCTGGGCTCGAGCGAGGCCTCGTGGCCGCTATAGCCGACGGCGACGCCATAGCGCCGGCGCAGGGTCTCCAGGGTCATCAGGTTCAGGTCGGCGTCGGGGGTCGGGTAGGACGACACCACGTGCATCGGGATGAACGGGCAGGCGTTGGCGCGGAAGATGGCGACGGCGGCATCGACCTGCTCCAGGCTGGCCATCCCGGTGGAGAGGAAGGTCAGTTTGCGCTCGCGGGCCACGGCTTCGACGACACCCCGATGAGTGATCATAGCCGAGGCGATCTTGTTGTACTTCAGCTTGTATTTGCTGAGAAATTGCTGGCTGGGCACGTCCCAGGCGGAGGCGAACCAGTCGATGCCGAGCTTGCGGCAATAACGGTCGATCTCGTCGTACTCGGCCTTGCCGAACTCCAGCCCTTCCTTCTGCGCCCGCTGGGTCTCGCCCCACGGGCTCTGGCGTGGCTGGGCCAGGGTCTCGGCGGTGTAGACCAAGTCGATCGTGCGCTTCTGGAACTTCACCGCATCGCAGCCAGCGGCGTGGGCGGCGTCGATCAGCTGCTTGGCGATGGCCAGGTCGCCGTTGTGGTTGATGCCGATCTCGGCGACCACGAAAGCGCGCTCGGCGATCGACCAGGGCAGATAGTTGACCTGCCGGATCGGCAGGGTGGCTGCGTTGGGGATGGGAACGATCTTCATGCTCGACGCCACTCTCAGAAGGGTAAAATCCGTGCGTGCCGACAACTCAGGTGGCGCTCCGGCGACGCAATACTCAAGAGTTCGGCGGGCAGATTGCCGTGAGTCGCGATAGAGACGTCAGTCAGCCTACTGGCATTTGAATCAGATGTACGAATCAACCGTAACGGCCGGCCCCCGGCTTTCCAATTGGACGGCTGGTCGCAAGGGCGGCGTCGCGATCACGGGCGCGACCGGCTGGATCGGCGCGGCGCTGGCCGACTTCGCCTTGCGGGCGCTGCCGGCGAAGATGCCGGTGCGGCTCTACGGGTCGTCAGCGCGGACGCTGCAGCTGGGCGGGCGGCGCGTGGCGATCGAAGCGCTGGCGGACGCGCCGCCTCTCGGCGACGGCGAGTGGCTGTTGCTGCATCTGGCCGTGCTCGGGGTTGAGCCCGCAGCGCTGGGCGAGGCCAATGACGTGATCCTGGCGCAGGCGCTGCGGCTGGCCGAAAGCGGTGCGGTGCGACGGCTGGTCTTCGCATCTTCCGGCGCTGTGCACGAGGTGGGCGGCGCGCCGGACAAGGCCGCCTATGCCGAGATGAAGCGCCGACAGGAGGCGGCGGTGCGCGGCTGGGGCGCCCGAACCGGAACGCCGCTGCTGATCCCGCGGATCTTCAACGTCGGCGGCCCCTGGATCACCCAGCCGGACCGCTATGCGCTCGGCAGCTTCGTCCGCCAGGCGCTGGCCGGCGGGGCGATCGAGATCGAGGCGCGGCGGCGCGTGGTGCGATCTTACGTCCACGTCAGCGAGCTGGCGCACGTGATCCTGGAGTTGGCGCTGGGCGGCGCGGATGGGCTGGCGTTCGACACCGCTGGAACTGAAACGGTCGAGATAGCCGAGCTGGCGGCGGCGGTGGGCCGCGCGCTGGGCCTGGAGATCGAGGTTCTGCGCGGTCCGCTCAGCCCCGGTGAAGACCGCTATGTCGGCGATGGCGCGATCTACCGCGAGACGCTCGCGCGCTCCGGGCTCGCGCCGATCGGGCTGGACCGGATCGTCGGCGACACGGCGGACTACCTGCGGCCCCCTACTTCGCCGGGCTGATCCGGCGCAGCTCGGCGTCGAGCCAGCCGGCGCTCATCCCGTGGCGCAGTTGCTTCAGCCGGATGAACTTGCGCGACTCGAACTCAGCGCCGGCCAGGCCATCTTCGCGGAGCCAGCGCGCGACCTCATCGACGCCGCGCTCGAGCGACCAGCGCGGGGCGAAGCCGGGCAGGCCGGTCAGCGCCTTGCCGAAATCGACCCGGTAAGAGCGCAGATCGCCGCCGGTCTCGCCGGTGATGTCGAGCCCGGCCTGCGGGAAGGCGGCCAGCACCGCCTGGGCGATGTCGCTGACCTGGTAGTTGGCGTCGGCCGCGCCGATGTTGAACGCCTGATCGTGCACCGCTTCGCGCGGCGCCTCGGCGGCGCAAAGGGCGGCCAGACTGATGTCGTCGATGTGGGTGAGCGGCCGCCACGGCGTGCCGTCCGACATCACCCGCACCGAGCGCGTGGTCCAGGCCCAGCCAGCCAGGTTGTTGACCACCAGGTCGAAGCGGGGACGCGCGCCCAGGCCGTAGGCGGTGGCGTTGCGCATGTAGACCGGCGAGAACGTCTCGTCGGCGAGGGCCGAGAGCCCCCCTTCCGCGTCCGCCTTGGAGACCGCATAGGCAGAGACCGGAGCCAGGGCCGCCGTCTCGTCCAGCGCCGCCGCGCCGCCGGCGGCGCCATAGATCGAGCACGACGAGGCGAACACGAACCGCGGCACGCCGGCCGCCTTGGCCAGCTCGGCCAGCCGCAAGGTCCCGCCGACGTTGATATCGTGGGTCAGACGCGGGTTGAGCTCGCCCATCGGATCGTTGGAGAGGCCGGCGAGGTGGACGATCGCTTCGCACCCGGCGAGGTCTCCTGGACCCACGTCGCGGATGTCGCGGCGGATCTGGACGTCGGCGGAGGCCTCCTGACCGGGATTGGGCGGGCAGTCGGCGAAGTAGCCGATGTCGAGCCCGGTGACGTGGTGGCCGCGCGCCTGCGCCATGCGAGTCAGCGCGGGTCCGATGAAGCCCTGATTTCCGGTGACGAGGAGGCGAATGGGTCGAGGTCCTGGCGGCTGCGCTTGCTAGCGCCATCAGTGGACGACGATTCGCGCCTGCGCCAAGTGGCCGAGGCGCTTGAGTCGCAATCGCGCTACGGCGAGCCGCCACACGCGCCGGCCGCCCGAAATCGTTCTGAGGTTCGGGCGTCGCCAAATGGCGGCGGCGGAGATCGACTGGTGAGGGCGCTTGTCTTCGGAGGATCGGGCGCCCTGGCGCGAAGCCTGAACGAGGTGCTGATCGCCCGTGGCTGGTCGGTCGACCTTATCGTCCGCGCGCCGCCAGCGGTTACCGGACCGGTTCCGCCGACCTACGCCACCACCCGAACCATCGTCGCCGAGGGCGGCTATGCGGCATTCGCGCCGGACGGTCCTTACGACGCGTGCTTCCTGCCGCAGGCGGTATTCTTCAAGAAGCCGCTCGCTGAGACGACCGACGAGGAGATCGATCTGGCGGTCACCGCCGGCCTTACCGACATCATCAAATGCCTGCGCAACCTGCTGCGCCTGGCGCCGCAGAGCGAACGCCGCACGGACTATTGCCTGATTGGATCGACCTCGTCCTACGCCGGGTTCCGCGACACCGCGGTCTACTGCGCCGTCAAGCACGGGTTGCTCGGCCTCGTGCGCGCCCTGAACGACGAATACGCTCAGACGCCGCGCCGGTTCTGGCTGGCGTCGATAGGGGCGATGGACACGCCGATGGGCCGCCTGCTCACCGACCAGGATCCGGCGTGCACACGGCGAGTTGCCGCATGTGCCAGGACCTGAATCGCTTTAGTGTTTCGCGTTCACCAGCCTCAGGAAGCTCCGTGGACGACAGCTTGCCCTTAAACACGGTGGCCGACTATGCGGTCGCGCTGGTCACGGCGCTCGGGTCCGACACGGCGTTCTGCCTGACCGGCGGCATGGCGATGCACCTCAACCGCGCAGTCGCCGAGCAGCCGGGTCTGCGGGCGATTTACTGCCAGCACGAACAGGCCGCGGTCGCCGCCGCTGAAGGCTACGCCAAGGCGTCGGACTTCAGGCGCGCCGGCTTCGCCGTGGTGACCGCCGGGCCCGGGGTCTCGAACTCAGTGACCGCGCTCTTGTCAGCCAACGGGGACTCGACGCCCCTGATCGTGCTCGCGGGCCAGATCAAGACCGAGGATATCAACCCGTTCGGCGTGCGCACCCATGGAAATCAGGAGATCCCGTCGCAGGCCCTGATCACGCCGTGCGTCAAGCACTTCGCCCGGCTGGGTTTCGACGATTTCCGCGCGTCACTGATCGCAGCGATCGTCCAGGCGCTCGAGGGCCGACCGGGGGTGGCGTTCATCGAGATTCCGCTCGACGTGCAAGGTTCGCGCACCAATCTCGGCCACGCCGATGTCGAGGCGGACGCCAAGGCTGTCCTGGAGATCGTAGACCGGCGCTGCGATGGAACCGGCGCAAGTGACCTCGCGACCGCGTTCGAGCGCCTGCTCGCCAGCCCGAGGCCGCTTCTCTACGTCGGCAACGGCTGCCGTATCGCCGGCGTCGCGGCGGAGGTGCGCCAGTTCATCGAAGCGACCGGCTGCCCCAGCGTCTTCTCCTGGCTGTCGTTCGACATCCTGCCCGGCGAGCATCCCCAGCACTTCGGTTGCCCCGGCGGCTTCGCGCCGATCTCGGCCAACCGTATCCTGGGAGGAGCGAGCGACATCCTCTTCCTCGGCGCGCGGCTGGATCTGGGCACGACGGCCTTCCAGCGCGACGACTTCGGCGGACAGGCGACGCGCACCTTCGTCGATGTCGATGCGAAGGAGTTGTCGAAGTTCGGCTGCTCAGGTCGCTCGCTCCGCCTTCAGGCGGACCTGCGGGTTCTACGGCAGATGACCTTGCCGACGGATCGGGTGGACCCCGCGTGGTCGGCGTGGTGCGAGCGCGAGCGCAGCGAAGGCCAGCGAGAAGAGGTTCGCCGGCTGGGGAACGACCGGCTGAGCCTCTACCACATCGCTGGGGCGCTCTCGGCACAGACGGCGGGCAAAGTCGTGGTGCCGGCCAGCTCGGGCTACGCCGAGGAGACGCTGACCCGGTTCTTCCGGCCCGCCCCTGAGTCGCGGTTCTTCAACGGCGCGTCGCTCGGCGCTATGGGCGTCGGCCTGCCAATGGCCATTGGCGCCGCTCTGGGGTCACCGCGCCGGGTTTTCTGCGTCGACGCCGACGGCGGGGTCATGCTGAACATCCAGGAACTGTCGACCCTCAAGACGTTGAACACACCCGGCTTTGTCCTCTTCATCCTCAACAACGACGGCTACGAGGCCATTCGTTCGTCGCAGCAGCGGCACTTCGGCGCGGTGTTCGGCGCCGACCCGGAGAGCGGCCTCTTCATCCCCGACTTCGCCGCGCTGAGCGCCGCGTTTCAGCTGAAGCATGTCCGCATCGCCAGCCAGGCTGACCTGGCGGGGTTCCTTGACGCCTACGGCGAAGACGATCCACCGGTGGTGGCCGAACTGGTCATCGAGCGGTCAGAACCGCGAGGCCCGGGCGTGAAGACCGTGATCCAGCCAGATGGTCGGCCGGTCACGACGCCGCTGGCGGAGATAGACTGGTGAGGCGCGGGCAACGGCAGGAGGTGGGACATGGCTGAGCTCAGCTGCGCCATCGCCGAATCCGGCATGCGACCGCGCGCCGGCGCGCCGCTGCTCAGCATCGTCATCCCCAGCTACCAGCGCGTGCCGGAGCTGGTGCAGGCGGTCAACAGCATCGCCGATCAGATCCAGGGCGACCTCGAAGACAAGGTCGAGCTGATCGTCAGCGACAATGCCTCAGGGTTGGAAACCGCCTCGGCGATTCGCGCGCTGGCGCAGCGGCACCAAAGCCTGAACTACGTGATCCATGCCCGCGACGAGGGCGGGTTTTTCCAGTTCTTCGTCGCCCCGTGGCGGGCGCGCGGGCTGTACACCTGGGTGTTCGGGTCGGACGATCTGCTGCTGCCGGGCGGACTTGCACATATCGTCGAGACGATCGATCGCGAGCGGCCGAGCTATGTCGCGCTGAACAAGAAAGTGCTCAGCGCCGATCTTTCGCAAGAACTCGCCGCGTCGTTCAACACGGTGCCTGATCGCCGCTTCGAGACCTTCGAGGAGTTGATGTATGCGATCGGCATCCAGCCGGCGTTCATCAGCGCCAACATCGAGCTCACCGAGGCGGCCCGCGCGCTCGACGCCGCGCCCTACCTCACTGTCGAGACGCGCCACCCGCACCTCGCTGCGTTCCTGGAAAAGCATCACGGCAAGCCGGCGTTTTACTGCTCCGCGCCCTACTTGGTGCACCGGGTCGAGAACTCGCCGCTCGGCGAATACCATGTCGGCAACTTCTTCGATTTCGCGGTGACCTTCCCGCCGATCCTGTTCGCCGTGATCCAAAAAGTCGGCGCGCCCGCCGACTTCTTCGAACGAATGAACGGCGAGAAGCGCGTGGCCAGCTATGTCCCGACCGGCCTCACCTTCGTCGACAACATCCTGGAAAACTTCCTGCGCTCGCTCGGCGGCGGCAAGTACCTGACGGCGAGCCAGCGGCGCGGGCTCGAGCACGTGCTGGCCGGTTGCCGACCCGATCGCGTCGCTCAGATGAATGAGCTCTGGGCGATTCAGCTGCAGTTGATGGAACAGGAACGTCAGGCGAGCGCGCTCAAAGCCAGCATCGAGCGGACCCGCCAGTCCTGCAACCAAGCCTCGCAGATGTACGCCCGGGCGCCAGGCGCGGCCGCCTAAAGAGGAGCTGCGCGCTATGCCCGACACGCCGAGTAGTTCGACACCCGCCGACCTTGGCGGCGCCCTGCACCGGGTCAAGAACGAGTTCACCCAGCGCAGCGGCGCCGAGGCCGACGTCGATGGCGAGTTGAAGCGGTACGTCCAGGAACTGGTGCCCCAGCTCGGTGATCGGGCGTGGAACTGGGACATGCAGGTGACGCTGAAGCGTCAGGTGCTGTCGCGTCTGATCTACTACTACGAGCTCTACCAGAAGATCACCGGCGTCCAGGGCGTGATCTGCGAGTTCGGCGTACAGTGGGGCGCGACGCTGGCGACGCTGATCAATCTGCGTGGCATGCTGGAGCCCTTCAACCACGCCCGCAAGATCTACGGCTTCGACACCTTCGCCGGCTTTGCGAAGGTCACTGAAGAGGACGGCGGCTTTTCCGACAGGGGCCAATACACCGTCACCGAGAACTACGACCGGATGCTGGAGACTCTGCTCGGGCTGCACGAGCAGCTCTCGCCCCTGCCGCACATCCGTAAGTTCCAGCTGGTCAAGGGCGACGCCTCAGAGACATTTCCGGCTTGGCTGGAGACCAATCCGCACGCGGTCGTGGCGATGGCGATCTTCGATATGGATGTCTACAAGCCGACACGCGACGTGCTGCAGCTGATCCTGCCGCGGCTGACGCGCGGCTCGCTGCTGGTCTTCGACGAGTTGAACTGCGAGCACTTCCCCGGCGAGACCCAGGCCGTGCACGAGGTGCTCGGCCTCTCCAAGCTGGCGCTGCACTGCTTCCCGCACCAGCCCTACTGCACGTGGGCGATCTGGGAGGGCTGAGATCCGCTCAGCGGAAAGCGTAGAAGATCGAGTCGTCGAACGATTGCGAATAGTGGCGGAAGCCCCAGCGCCAGCCTGCGCCCGTGCCCAGGATGCGATCGAGCTGGTCGGGCAGGTCGAGAATGTCGTTCGGCAGATGATAGGCGGCGATGGCGATGCAGCGCGCGCGCCGCAGCAGCTCCGCGCCGCCGTCCAGCGCCTCGCGTTCGGCGCCTTCGACGTCGAACTTGATGTAGTCGTAGGTCGCGCCAGCCGCCAGCACGTCGAGCGCCTCCGCCGCCTGATCGCCGTCCGGCGCTTGGCGGATCACCAGCATGCCGTTGAACAGCACCTCAGCCTTCAGCCGCGCCGTCTCGCGCCACGCCGCCCCGACGTAGTGGGTATTCTCGATGCCCAGGCTGGCGGCGGTCCTGGCGATCGTCCCTTCGTGCTCCGCGCCGGGCTCCAGGGTCAAACTTCGTTGCAGACCCGGCAGCACCGCCTTCATCGCCCTCAGCGTGTCGCCGTCGAAGGCGCCAACGTCGCAGAATGAGGTGAGATCTCGCAGTGGCGGCGTCCACATCTCGCCCATCGGCAGGCGGGTCTTGTCGGTGTGCCTCACGTCGAGCGAGGCTCGATAGAGCAGAATTGCCAGGAAGTCGGCTCGATAAGCTTGCTCGAGCTTGCGGTAGCGATCGAAAAGCGCGTCGGTCCGCTCTGCGGTCATGCTGACGAACGCCCGCATCCGGCCGTGGGAATTGAGCAGATCGTAGGCGTAAAGCGCCTCGGCCAGCGAGTAGGCTGACGGGTCGAGCGTCTGCAAGATCTCGACCTGGTTCTGCCCGGCGCCGACGATGATCGGCAGGCCGGTCGGCAGCGTCTCTGACGTCTCGAACCCGTCGTCGCGAGCGCGCTGCCGGGCCGTGGTGGCGTTGTCGAAGATCACACAGTCGACGCCCGCAGCGCGCAGTTGCTGGGCGAGGTGGGTCCCTTTGATTCCGTAGCTGTAGACGACGACGCGGCGTTCGCGGGCGAGGCGGTCCAGCCGCCCTCGCCTCGCTGCCCGCGCCTCGGCAGCCGCCCCCAACGCGGCGCCGAACCGGGCGCGGTCGAGCCCCTCGGTCACTTCGCTCTATCTCGGCAGAAGTCGCGGATCGTGCCGACCATGTAAGCGATCGCCTCGCGTGAGAGCCCCGGATAGAGGCCGATCCAGAACGCCTGGCGCATCACACGGTCGCTGTTTGCCAACTCGCCATGCACGCGGAACAGCCGGCCCAGCATGTAGGGCTGGCGGGTGAGGTTGCCCCCGAACAGCAGCCGAGTGCCGATCCGTTGGCCGTTCAGGTGACGCACCAGGTCGTCGCGGGCGAACGGCGCCTCGTCGCGCACGGTCGTGAGGAAACCGAACCACGACGGGTCCGTGCCAGGCGTGGCTTCGGGCAGCACGAAGAACTCTTCGAGATCCCCCAACCCCGCCTTCAGCAGCGCGAAGTTGCGCCGTCGCGCGGCGATGAAGTCTTCGAGGTGGTCCAGCTGCGCCAGCCCGACCGCGGCCTGCATGTCGGTGATCTTCAGATTGTAGCCGAGATGCGAATAGGTGAACTTGTGATCGTAGCCCGGCGGCAGCTCTCCCAGCGTCCAGCCGAAGCGGCGCTGGCAGGTGTTCTCCTGGCCTGGTTCGCAGTAGCAGTCGCGGCCCCAGTCGCGGAACGCCTCGACCGCGCGGCGCAGCACTGGATCGCCGGTGAACACCGCCCCGCCCTCGCCCATGGTGATGTGGTGCGCGGGGTAGAAGCTCAAGGTCGCGACATCGCCGAACGTGCCCACATGGCGTCCGCCGATGGTCGAGCCCAGCGCGTCGCAGCAGTCCTCGACCAGGAAGAGGTTGTGCGCTTCGGCCAGGGCGGCGAGGCGCACGGCGTCGAAGGGATTGCCGAGCGTGTGGGCGACCATGATCGCCCGCGTCTTCGGCGTGATCGCCGCGGCCACGGCGTCGACGTCGATGTTGTAGCTGGGGATCTCGATGTCGACGAACACCGGCGTCATCCCGGCCATCAGCGCCGGGTTGACGGTGGTCGGAAAGCCGGCCGCGGCGGTGATCACCTCGTCGCCCGGCTGCAGGCGCCGCTCGCCCAGCAAAGGCGACGTCAGGGCCGAGAGCGCCAAGAGGTTCGCTGACGAGCCAGAGTTGGTGGTGAGCGCGTAGCGCACCCCGATCCGGTTCGCGAGCCGCTGTTGAAACTGCGCGTTGAACCGGCCGGTGGTCAGCCAGAACTCCAGCGCCGAGTCGACCAGGCTGCGCATGTCGGACGCATCGAACACCCGTCCGTTCACCGGCGCGGGCGAAGTTCCCGCCTGGAACGGCGGCGGGGTATGGACGAGGTCGTAGTATTCGCCGACCAGCGCCATGATCTCCGCGCGGACGCTTTCGGCGCCCCGAGCGGCGACGGGGGTTCGGGGCTTTCGAACGCTCACCACGTCTTCCACTCCGCCCGACCGGTCGCCCAGCGATCTTCGAGCACGTTCTTGTCGCGCAAGGTGTCCATCGGCTGCCAGAACCCCTGATGGATGAAGGCGCGCAGCTCGCCGTCGCGCGCCAGGCTCTCGATCGGCCCTTGCTCCCAGATGGTGGCGTCATCGCGGATCCGTTCACCGACCTTGGGCGAGAGCAGGAAAAAGCCGCCGTTGATCCAGCCGCCCTCGTCTTCGGGCTTCTCCTGGAAGCCGGTCACGGCGTCGCCATCAAGGGTCAGCGCGCCGAAGCGGCTGAGCGGGCGCACCGCGGTGACGGTGGCGAGCTTGCCGTGGCTGCGGTGGAACGCGAGCTGGGCGTCGAGGTCGACGTTGGCCACCCCATCGCCGTAGGTGAAGGCGAACACGTCGTCGTTGCCGATGTGGGGCAGCACCCGCTTCAGCCGCCCCCCGGTCATGGTGTCCTCGCCGGTGTCGACCAGCGTCACCCGCCACGGCTCGGCGGCCTTGCGGAACACCTCCATGCTGTTGTCAGCCAGGTTGAAGGTGACGTCCGACATGTGGAGGAAGTAGTTGGCGAAGTACTCCTTCACCACATAGCCTTTGTAGCCGAGGCAGATGATGAAGTCGTGGTGGCCGTATTGGCTGTAGGCTTTCATGACATGCCAGAGGATCGGCCGGCCGCCGATCTCGATCATCGGCTTGGGCTTGGTGACCACCTCTTCCGAAATGCGTGTGCCAAGGCCTCCCGCGAGTATCACCACCTTCATGTCAGGGATCCTTGCGGCGGACGTTCACGCCCTTCCGTGGCGAATCGCGCCGGTCAGCAGTCTTTCAACATAGGCCCTCGCACGCAAAGGGGCGCGCGGTTCGCCGATGTCGCAGGAGAAAGGCCTTAAGCTGCGCCGGCCAAGTGCATCTGGCTAAACCAGCGGTAGGTCTCGGCGATCCCCTCGGCGAGCCCGGTCGAGGCGCGCCAGCCCATCGCGTGCAGCGGGCCGACGTCGAGCAGCTTGCGCGGCGCCCCGTCCGGCTTCGCCAGGTCGTGGCGGATCGAACCGGTGAAACCAACCGTCCGGCAAACCAGCTGCATCAGCTCGAGGATCGAGATGTCCTCGCCCGTTCCGACATTCACGTGCTGGGCGTTGGAGTAGTGCTTCATCAGGAAGACCAGCGCGTCAGCGACGTCGTCGACGTGCATCAGTTCGCGTCTCGGCTCGCCAGTGCCCCAGAGGACGACCGACGCATCGCCGCGACGCTTGGCATCGTGCGCTTTGAGGATCATCGCGGGCAACACATGGCTCGTCTCGGGGGCGAAGTTGTCGCCAGGCCCGTAGAGATTGGTCGGCATCGCCGAGATGAAGTCGCAGCCGTATTGGCGGCGATAGGCTTCGGCTAGCTTCAGCCCGGCGATCTTGGCGATCGCGTAAGCCTCGTTGGTTGGCTCAAGCGGCCCGGACAACAGGGCGGCGGCCGGGATCGGCTGCGGCGCAAGGCGCGGGTAGATGCAGCTGGAGCCGAGGAAGAGCATCTTCTCGACCCCTGCGCGGCGCGCCGCTTCGGTGACGTTGGCGGCGATGGCGAGATTGTCGAACAGGAATTCGGCCGGCTGGGTCGAGTTGGCGAGGATACCGCCGACCGTGGCGGCCGCCATGAAGATCGCTTGCGGCCGGGCGGAACCGATCCACGCCTCGGTTTCGGC
Source organism: Caulobacteraceae bacterium (assembly GCA_036494265.1). Classification (GTDB taxonomy): domain Bacteria; phylum Pseudomonadota; class Alphaproteobacteria; order Caulobacterales; family Caulobacteraceae; genus Acaudatibacter. The sequence continues at coordinate 124,938 of DASXOP010000007.1, forward strand.
TTGGCGGCGCAAATCCACAACCTCGCGGGACACAGTTAGAACTTCGCAGTCTTCGCGCGCCAGCCGTCGCACCAAGGCTTGGCCGACCAGGCCTCGGTGACCGGCCACCCAGACCCGTTTGCCTTTCAGCGCGTAGATGACGTCTGCCGCCAAGACTGCGGAATCCTATGAAGCGCGCGTCCGTCGCGACGCCGCACCATAGCCGGCCGGCGCCGGTTTAGACAGACGGCGCCGAGATCGGTTGGGCTAGACCAACCGCGCCCCAGTGATCACGGCGGTTGCGGTCTGGCCGGTGGTGGCGTCCTTGAACTTGCCGCGGAAGAGCCGCCCTTCGAGCATGACCTGGCCGGCCCGCATCGAGCGCGCCTCTGCTGGCAAAACGACCATCTCGCCGCCGCCATCAGCCGACCGGAACAGGAAGTAGTGACCCGGTCCTGCAGCGGCCGGCTCGAGCCAACCGCCGAGGCGCACCGCTTCGCCCCGCCGGCTGTTAGCCGCGGCGACTCCAGCGCTTACCGTCGCCACGCCGATCGCGCTGACGCTCGCCGCCACGAATGCACGTCTATCCATGCCTGCCCCCGAAAACCCCTTGGGTCGCGTCCCTCGCGCCAGTCAAGTTTAGAGACCTTTGGCTCGAATAGTCACGCTCATTCGGGGGCCTATTCGATCAGCTTGCTGAGAGACTCTACGAGTAGGAGAAGACCCGCGCTTGCACTCAACCAGAAGCCGAAGGGTGTCGGCCCGAATTGGCGGCGCGTATATTGAACCAGGAGTGGTATTGCCGCCGCAAGACTGACCATCACGGACGCCAGTCTCCAGTTCACCAACGCTCCGAGCACAGCGGCGAGGACGATGTCGCCGCCGCCCAGCCCGGCCCGGCCGCCCCGGCTCGCAAGCCGGCGCAACGCCGCAAACGCCAGGGCGAGGACGGCGGCGGTGGCCAGGCGGGGCGCGATCTCCCCGGCTTGTCCGTCGATCGCGACCCGCGCAATGAGCAGCAAGCCCAGCATCATCAGCCCCGGCACGGGAATGCTGAACCGCCTCAGGTCGACGAGCGCGATGTACGTCAAGGTCAGCCCGAGCGCGAAGACCCACGCCGCCGCAAGCGGCGTCGGCGCCAGCACCGCCGCGAGCCCGCTGATCAGTCCGGCGACCTCGCCCAGCGGGTAAGCGATGGGGATGCGTCCGCCGCAGCAAGATCGTGCCCCGCGCTTGGCCAGCCAGGAGATGACCGGGACCGCGTCCCTCGCTGCAATAGGCGCACCACATATCGCACATTCGGAGCGTCCGACGATCGGACGCGGCAGGCGCGGCCAGCCCACGGCGAAGGTCGCGGCGTAGTCGCCGGCGAACGGTCCGATCAGCACCAGGAAGGCGCGGCAGATCAACAACGCGCCGGTCATGGGGCGACCGAATTGCCTCCCAGGGACAAAGACGACGCGGGCAACGGACACGGGGTGTCGGTACGGCCCAGCCTTAGCTCGCGCCAGTCATGCGTGAGCCAGGGCCTTTCAGGCTTGGCGACGTAGCGAACGCGCCGCCAGAGCACTTCGCGCCGTCCCACCGCATCGCGCGCTTCAGCGCGCACGTCAATCACGGCCCCGGCCTGGAGCGGTTGCAGTGTCGGGATAAACCCGGTGACCGGAGGCGCTGGGTCGGCGCTGCCTATCATGCGTCCGATCGTCAGTCGCCGGCGCAGGCAATCCTCCTCTGGCGCGTTGGCGCCGACCGCCTGCACGAAGTCGCTGAAGCGCCCGAACGCAACCGCCGTGGCGTCGGTCGCGTTCGCCGCGTTCGAGGCCGAGTTCGCGTCTATCGGAGCGAGCGCTGGGGTAAGCGCCGCGGATATGCGATCGCGTAGGCCCGGGTCCGCGATCGCGGCGGTGACGTCGGCCGGTCCCGACCTGTTGATGTCGGGCTTGTAGCGCACAGGCTCGAAGGTCAGCTCGACGTCCTCGCCATTCAGGGTCTGCCGGTCGGTCCACTCCGCCGCCTCCGGCGCACCGTTGCGCTCCAGACCGAAGAGACCGGCTTCGATCGCCGACTCCAGCGTCGTGCGGGTTACCACATCCTGCGCCGCCGCCTTCGCCTGCTTGTCGCTGACCACCACCATGCCGACGATGGCAGTGGCGAGGCTCATCAGCCCAAAGGCCAGCGCCATGGTCAGGGGCAGTGAGAACCCCGCCGCACCCCGAGGCCTAGCGCCGGCCATAGCCCAGCGCCCGCAGGCCGGCCGCGAGCTCGTCGGTGACGGCGTCCGCTTCGGAGCGCGAGCGCACCAGCGTCGGCTTCAGGAACACGACCAGCTCGTCGCGCGAATGGCTGTCGAGCCGCTGACGGAAGGCTGCGCCGAGTATCGGGATGCGGCTGAGGTAGGGCACGCCGGCGTCGGTCTTGGTGCGATTAGTCTGGATCAGCCCGCCGATGGCGACCGACTGGCCGCTTTCGACCGCGATCTGGGTGTGGAACTTGCGCTGATCTATCGTCGGCGAGTCGATATCGGACGTGGTGGTGGTCGAGACGTCGCTGACCTCCTGTTGCACGTCGATATAGATCTCGCCCTTGTCGCCGACCCGAGGTGTAACGGTGAGCACGACGCCGGTGTCTTTGTATTCGACCGAGTTGACGATCAGGCTGTTGGCCTGGATGCCGGCGCCGGACTGGGTGATGATCGGCACCGAACTGCCGACCTGCAGCGTCGCGGTGTCGTTGGCCAGAACCATCAGCCGCGGTGTCGCCAGCACCTCGACGTCGGTCACTTGCTGCAGGGCATTCAGCGCCACCTGCACGTTGGTGTTGACGTAGGAGAGATTGAGCCCAGGCAGCGTCGGCGAAGGCGTTATCGCCGCGCCGCTGGAGAAGCCGCCGGAGAAGTTCGGCAGCCCTTGCAGGTACCACTGCACCCCGAACTGCAGCTGATTGTTCAGCTTCACCTCGGCGACAGTCGCCTCGATCAGCACCTGCGGGGGCGTCACGTCGAGCTGGCGGACGATGGCGAGCAGGCTCTGATCCCGTTCCGCTTCGAGCGTGCCAGCGTCGGCGCCGCCCAAGCGGCGACGTGGGGGTCGCGGTTGGAGACGCTGACCATCGCGGGCATCTGCCTGGCGATCCTGCTCGCCGCCGCCAATCTGCGCGTGGATCGCGAGATCGACCGCGCGCAGGGCAAGGCCGACGCGGCGACGAGCCTGATCCAGACACGCACGGCGGAGGCCTCCGGGGTCCAGCGGGTGGCTAACGCCTGGCGGACAGCCTCGACCGTGCGGCCCGCAGGCGTCGTCGATTGCGCGCTAGGCGCCGTGGCCAAGGCTGCGGGCGGACCAGTGGCGATCTCCCGGCTCGGCTACGCGAACGGAGGCGTCACGGTCCGGCTTGCCGCTCAGCCGTCCGACACTGTCGTGACGGCTCTGCGGGCTGCTGGGCTCACCCCGCCCCCCCGAGCGGCGCCGCCGGCGAGCGATCCCGCCGCACCCGCTGCCCCAGCCCCGCCGGCGTTGGACTTCCAGACGAGCGCCGCCGAATGCCGGTGACCTCTCCGCGCCGAAGCTTCGGGCCAGCGCTTGCCGTCATCGCGGCGGTGGCCGTGGTCGGGCTGGCGATCCGGCTGGGGGTGCAGATCAGCGCACTCGACGCCGCGCGGAGCGACCTTGCGAACGCGCAACAGACCGCCAGCGACCTACGCTCGGCCACGACCGCCGGCCTCGGCCCGGCGCTGCTGGACGGCCGCATGGGCAAGCCCGCGGATCTGCTCGCACAGGATCTGGCCCGGCTCGGGATCAAGCCACAGAGCGTGCAGATGGTCGGCGCGACGCCAGCCGGGCGCGGCCTAACGGTGGCGCGGTTCATCGCCGAAGGGCGCGCCGACCCGGCAGCTGTCGACCACGTCGCGCTCTGGGCCAAAGCCAACCCGCGCTCGACCATCCTCGAAGCGTTGAGCCTCAGCGGCGCCGGCGGCGACGTACGGATCGAGCTCGACGCGCTGGTCCACGAAGCCGGGCCAGGCCCCACATGAGACTGGCCCTCCCCGCCTTGGGCGCAGCGATCTTGGTCGGGGCCGCGATCGTCTGGACGCCCCTTCCGGCGACCTGGGTGGACGGCGCGAGCGCGGACTTGGCCAGCGCCGCCCCTGCCCCAACCGCGATCATCTCGCCCGCCGCCGTGGCCGTGCGCGCCGGTCTTGCAGCGATCACCCTCGCGCCTGACGCCGACCCTACAACTCTCGCCGGTAACGCGCCGATCGCCGAGCCTGGCCCGCCGGTGCTGGTGGGCCTGATCGGAGCGGGCGCGCAGCGGATCGCCTATGTGATGGCGGGTAACCAGACCGTCCGCGCAGCGGTCGGCGACAAGGTTGGCGCGTGGCGGCTGGCCTCGATCGGCGCTCACGAGGTGACGTTGCGAGCTGGCGGCAAGTCGCTGGCGCTCGCGCTCTATGGACCAAGGCCGCAGCCCCCGCCGGTCATCGCCGCCGCGCCGGATGCGCCAACGCCTGTCGCGCCGTCGACCGCGCCTGCGCCTGCCGCAATCCCGAGGATGCACGCGCTGGAGCCGGCGTCGGCGCCGCCGCCTAGAGCCCAGGCAGCCGGCCCACATCCGAAGTACTGGGTGGGCCCGGCTGCGAGCATGCCGCCCGGCTACGTGCTCTGGAAACCTGGGATGGCGCCTTAGCGGCTGCTTTCAGGCGACTCGGACGACGTGGTCGGCCAACACATGGGCGACGGCGAAGCTGACGCCTTTGCCCATGCCGATATGGAGGAATTCGTTCGGGCCGTGCGCGTTGGACTGCGGGCCGAGCACGCCGGTGATGACGAACTGCGCGGCGGGGAACTTCTCGCCCAGCACGCCCATGAACGGGATCGAGCCACCCTCGCCCATCAGCGCCGCGTCGCGGCCGAACACCGCTTGCGAGGCTTGGTCGATCGAGGCGCGCAGCCAGGGGGCCAGCGCCGGCGCGTTCCAGCCTCCGCCCGGCTGTTCCGGCTCGAAGCTGACATGGGCGCCGTAGGGCGGATCGGCTTCAAGCAGCGACTTCAGCAGCGCGTTGGCCTTGTCCGCGTCGAGCGTCGGCGGCAGGCGGACCGACAGCTTCGCCGCCGTCGCAGGTCGCAGCACATTGCCGGCGTTCTGGATCGTCGGCGCGCCCTCCAGGCCGGTGATCGAGAGCGCGGGCCGCCAGGTGCGGTTCAGCAGCAGCCCTACCGGATCGTCGGTCGTCGGCCGCATGCCGGCGACGAACGGGAACATGGCTGAGACCGGCGCCTCAAGCGACGCCGCAGCGGCCTTGGCTTCCTCGATCCGGCCGGGCGGGATCTGCACGTGCAGCTCGGCCGGCTTGATCTCACCGGTGGCCTCGTCCTCCAGGCGCGACAGTAGCGACCGCAGGATGCGGAAGCTGGACGGCACGACGCCGGAGGCGCTGCCGGAGTGCACGCCCTCGGTCAGCACCTGCACTTTCAGCGCCCCGCCGGCCAGGCCGCGCAGCGAGGTGGTGAGCCAGAGCTGCTCGTAGTTGCCGCAGCCGGAGTCGAGGCAGACCACCAACGACGGCGAGCCCAGCCGCGACGCCAGGTGATCGACGTAGGCCGGCAGGTCGTAGCTGCCGCTCTCCTCGCAGGCCTCGATCAGGATGGCGCAGCGGGCGTGAGCGATCCCTTGCGCCCTCAGCGCCAGGATCGCCGACAGCGCGCCGAACATGGCGTAGCCATCATCGGCCCCGCCGCGGCCGTAAAGCTTGCCGTCTTTAAGCACCGGCTCCCACGGGCCCAGCCCGTCGGCCCAACCGGTCATCTCCGGCTGCTTGTCGATGTGGCCGTAGAGCAAGACCGGATCGTCGGCGCCTTGGCTCGCGGTCGCGGGAATCTCGATGAAGATCACCGGCGTGCGGCCCGGCAGCCGCACCACTTCCAGCGCCGCCCCATCGATGGCGGCGATCTTGGCCGTCGCCCAGGCCGCGAACTGCTCCACCGCGGCGTCCATGTAGCCATGCGCCTGCCAGTCGGGGTCGTAAGCCGGCGACTTGTTGGGGATGCGGATGTAGCGGGTGAGTTCGGGGATCACCTCATCGTCCCAGAGACGGTCGATGAAGGCTTTGGCGGCGGTCTGGTCCATGGCTGCTGTTTGGTCGCAGACAAGAAGTTTGTCATCCTGGAAGGCGCGGAGCGCCTGTCCGGGACCTCCTTGGCTCGATTGGCGCCGAGGAGGTCCCGGCTCTCCGCCGCTGAGCGGCTACGGCCGGGATGACACTGTGGGTAAGGGCGGAGTGTGGGGTGCCCCTACCTCCGCAGCGCCATCCCCACCCTGACCGTGCGCGGCGCGTCGTAGGTGACGACGCCGGCGGCGCTGCGGCCGGTTTGCAGATTGGCGTCGGTGATGTTGTCTGCGGCGACATAGGCGCTGAGGTCATGGGTGAGGCGCCACTCGGCCCGCGCGTTGAGGCCCACGCCGCCCTCGATCAGCCGGGTGTTCTGGTCGTCGTCGTAGCGGGCGCTTTCGTAGCGGAGCTCGGCTGTGAGGGTCAGGGCTGAGGTGGCCGCCCAGTCTAGATCGCTCGTGACCACCGCCGAGGGCGTCTCCGCAGGGCGCTTGCCGGTAAGCTGCGGCGACGTCGCGCCGCCGTCGACCCGGGCATGGGTGATGGCGAAGGCGGCGTGCAGGTCCAGCACCCGAGAGAGTCGCCACTGCGCGTCGCCCTCGACGCCGTATGCATTGACCACCCCGGCGTTCTCCCGCTCGAAGAGGGTGCCGCCGGCCGGCACGAAACCCGCGAGCGGGAAGGTTCCAGGCCCCTTGCCGATGGTGACATTGGTCACCGCGTCGGCGAGGCGGTTGTAAAATACATCGGCATCCCAGGTGAGCGCGCCCTGCCCGCCGATCCCGGCTTCGGCGCCGTAGAGCCGCTCTGGCGAGAGGCTGGTGTTGGCCAGCGTGATGTCGTTGCCGACCCGGAAGGAGCGGTGCAGCTCGTTGAGTGTCGCGGGGCGGAAGCCGGCATAGGCGGCGGCGCGCAGGTCGAGGCCGCCCGCGAGATCGTCCCGCAGGCCGATCCGGCCCGTCGGCACGACGCCGCTGCGGTCGGCCGGGTGCTGGGTCAGTGGACTGGCGCCGGTCTGGATCAGCTTGGAGGCATAGTCTTCCCAGCCATCGAGGCGCAGGCCGCCGGTGAGCAGGATGGGGCCGAAGGAGTGGCTGCCTTCGCCGTAGACGCCAGCCACCACCTGGCCGCCGCCCGAGACCCGGTCCCCGGTCGGAACGCCGAGGCTGAACAGGTGCTCGCGGCTCTCGCCCTCGAACTCGCGGACGTCGACGCCGAACTCCCAGCTATTGGTGGAGGTGACGTGGCGCAGCGCGGCGTTGAAGCCGCCGCCGATCGCCGGCGTGGCGTACTGGTTGTTGGCGATGGTCGCGGTGTTGCGGCTGGCGGCGACCGAGGCCGAGCTGTTGACCAGGTTCGAGCCCGTCGCCCAGCCTTGCAGCCGCCAGCCGAGATCGCTGGCGCCCGGCGGACGCACCACGGTCAGGCTGCCCTGCACCGCCTGCGCTTCGGAGTTGGCGAAGAGGGTGCCGGCGCCGCGCCGCTCGTCGAACCCGGCGACGCGTTCGGAGACCAGGAGGCCGCCGACTTCGGTTTCCAGGCGCTCGGCGACGCTCCAGTCGTGCAAGGTCAGCGGCCGGTCGACCGCGCCCCGGCCCTGCACGACCGGGATCCAACCGTCGCTGGTTTCGCCCGACGCATCGAGGAAGAGCCGACTGGCGCCGCCAAGATCGGCCTCGGCGATGCCGGCGGCGCGGGCGTAGCCGAGCGAGCCGCCCTCGACCTCGCCCGCGACGTGGCCCTCGACGTTGGCCGGCTGAGTCAGCGCGACGACGCCGGTGAGCGCACCTGCCCCGTAAGGCCCGGCGCCGGCGCCGCGCACGACGGTCGCGCCGGAGATCGCCTCGGGCGGCAGGCCAGTCCAGATCACCCAGCCGCCGAAAGGGTCATTCTGCGGCACGCCGTCGAGGGTGACCAATGCCCGGCTGGCGCCGGAGCCGGCGATGCCGCGCAGCGAGACGCCCTGGGTGGTCGGGTTGGCGCCCAGGCTGGAGGTGCGGCGGAAGAGCGAAAGGCCGGGCGCGATGCTGAGCGCGTCGTCCAACCGGCTGCTGAGCTTCAGGATCGCGGGATCGATGGCGACGATCGAGAACGCCGGATCCCCAGCCGCGGGCGGCAGCCGCGCGGTCTGCACGATGACCGGCTCGACGCTTGGCGGCTGATCGACTGGCATCCCACCCCCTTCGCCGGTCGGGTCGGGGGACTGGTAAGGCCCGGCTAGGCCAGGCTTCCGATCTCCCCGGCCGCGCCAATGGCGTCGCCCGACAGCAGAAGCTGTAGCCTGTTCGGCCCGGTGTGGGCCACTCCGCGCACGCCGAGCTGGCGCAGCGCCGGCTCATCGAGCCTTGCCGGACCGATGAGGGCGACCAGCAGCCGGTTGGCGGCAGCCTCCACCTTAGCGATGTTGGCGGCGCCTCCGAGCGCGTTGAGCATCGCTGGCGACAACGTCGGGGTGGCGAGGACCGGCTGCAGGGCCATGACCGGCGCCGCGTTGGCTGCCATCGCTGCGGGCTCACCAGCCGCCATCGCCTCGCGCATTTCCCTGGCCACTTCGTCGGCGATTGGACCCAGCACGACCTGCAGGTCGCGCGCCGAGGGCCGGATCACGCCGCGGGCGCCCAGCGCCTTCAGCGTCGCATCGTCCACGGCAGACTGGTCGGCCACCACCAGCCGCAGCCGGGTGGTGCAGGCATCGACCGAGGTGAGATTGGCCGCCCCGCCCAGCGCCGCGATGAACCCGCGCGCCCTCGGCAGGTCCGCGGCCAGGCCCAGCACCGGCGAGGCTTCGCCAAGCGGCTCGCGGCCCGGCGTCTTCAGGTCGAAGCGCACGATCGCGAAGCGGAATGCGCCGTAGTAGACGGCGAAGTAGACCGCCCCGACCGGGATCAGCATCAGCGGCCGCGTCGCCTTGCCGAAGTTGATCAGGTAGTCGAAGAGGCCGGCCGAGAAGCTGAAGCCGAGCCGCACGTGCAAGGCGTCCATCAGCGCCATCGAGATCCCAGTCAGCACCGCGTGCAGGGCGTAGAGCGCCGGGGCCAGGAACATGAAGCTGAACTCGATCGGCTCGGTGACGCCGGTCAGGAACGAGGTCAGCGCCAGCGACGCCAGCATGCCGCCCACCGCCGCGCGCCGCTCCGGCCGGGCGCTGCGCCACATCGCCAGGCACGCCGCCGGCAGTCCGAACATCATCACTGGGAAGAAGCCGCTCATGAAAGCGCCGGCGGTGGGATCGCCCGCGAAAAAGCGGTTCAGGTCGCCGGTGGCGCCGTGGAAATCGCCGATGATGAACCAGGCGACGTTGTTGAGGATGTGGTGCAGGCCAGTGACGATCAGCAGCCGGTTCAGCACCCCGTAGGCAAAGAGCCCAAGCGGCCCGGCGGCGACGATGCCGCGGCTGAAGCTGTCGATGCCGTCTCGGAGCGCCGCCGAACTCAAACCGACGCAGGCGGCAATCGCCAGTCCGGCTAGTCCACTGATGATCGGAACGAGGCGGCGGCCACCGAAAAAAGCGAGGTACTCGGGCAGCTTGACCGCCCCGAAACGGTTGTAGAACACCCCGGCGATGACCCCAGAGAAGATACCGATGGGCACGCTGAGGTGATTAATCTGCGCGTCTTTGTAGGCGGTCGCGGCCAGGTCCGCGGCCTTCCCGGCAAAGCCGATAGCCTCACTCGCCGGAACGCTCATCAGCGCCTCGGCGCCGCTACAAGCGACTAGGAAGCATACCACGCCAGCCAACCCGGCGGCGCCGTTGCCGTCCTTGGCGAAACCGACGGCAACGCCGATCGCGAAAAGCAGGCCGAGATTGTGGAACACCGCGTCGCCTGCCGCCGCGACGAACGGGATCGCCAACATGTCGGGCTGACCCAGCCGCAGTAGCAGCCCAGCCACCGGCAGCACCGCGATCGGCAGCATCAGCGCGCGACCGAGCGGCTGCAGCGCGCCGATAGCGTCGCCTAACCCGCGGGTTTTGGCAGGCTCGCTCATGACACAGCTCCCAGGATCGAGGCCGGCGCCGCCGCGCCGAGGGTCAGCGCGCGCACATCCGCCGACGAGGTCTGGGCCGCGGCTCGGTCGGCGAGATCGCGGCACTGCGTCATCGTCAGGCTGCGGATGGCGGCCTTGAGTTCTGGCACGGTGGCCGGCGCGGCGGAAAGCTCGGTGACGCCGAGGCCGATCAGGATCGGGGCGGCGACGAGATCGGAGGCGACGCCGCCGCAGACCGCGACTGTCCGCCCCTTGGTCGCCCCGCCCCGAGCCGCCTCGCGGATCAGCCGCAGCACCGCCGGGTGCAGGCCGTCGACCTGGGCGGCGAGCTCAGGGCTCGTGCGGTCCATGGCCAGCGCATATTGGGCAAGGTCGTTGGTGCCGATGGAGAGGAAGTCGGCCTCGGCAGCGAGCAGGTCGGCAGTGATCGCCGCCGCTGGCGTCTCCACCATCACGCCTAGCCTGGGCATCGCGACGCCGAGATCGTTCGACAGCTCCGTTAGAACCGCGCGCACCGCACGGATCTCGGCCAGGCTGGAGACCATCGGCAGCATGATCTGGGCCTGGCCGGCCGGCTGGATGCGGAGGATCGCGCGGAGCTGGCTGCGCAGCAGTTGCGGCCAGGCGAGGCTGACGCGGACGCCACGCACGCCCAGCGCTGGGTTCTCCTGCGGTGGCAAGGCGAGGTAGCCCACCGGCTTATCGGCCCCGATGTCGAGGGTGCGGACGATCAGCGGCCGGCCGTCCAACGCGTTGGCGATCGCCTGGTAGGCGGCGAGTTGCTCGTCCTCGGTTGGCGCGGTGTCGCGCTCCATGAACAGAAACTCGGTGCGCAGGAGGCCGCAGCCTTCGGCGCCGTTCCGCACGGCAGCCTGCGCCTCCTCTACGGCGGCGAGATTGGCGAACACCTCGATCCGTATGCCATCGGCGGTGTGGCAGAGTTCGGCGGCGGTGGCCTGGGCTTTGGCGCGGCGGGTGCGACGCTCCGCGAGCCGGGTCTGGGCGGCGGCGATCTCGGCCGGCTTCGGGGCGACCTGCAGCCGCCCCTCGTCGCCATCAAGGATGACGAGGGCGCCGTCTTCGATCGAGAGCAAGCGCGGCCCCAGCGCCACCACGGCCGGGATGTTCATCGAGGCGGCGAGGATGGCCACATGCGAGGTCGGCCCGCCTCGGCCGACCGCCAGACCCGCCACTCGGGCGGGGTCGAGTTCGATCAGCTGCGAGGGCAACAGGTCGTCGGCGAGGATGATGGCGTTGTCCGGCAGGTTCAGCGTCGCCGCGCCTTCGCCGGAGAGCTGCAGCAGCACCTGGCGGCGGAGATCGTTGAGATCGGCGGCGCGCTCGGCCATCCGAGCATCGCCGGTGGCCTGCAGCACGGCGACGTAGCCGCCGATCGCCTGGCTCCAGGCGGCGCCCGCGCTGCGGCCAGAAGCGATCGCGACGGCCGCGGCGGCGGCCAGCTCCGGGTCGGCGAGGAACGCCTGGTGCGCCTCGACCACTTCGCGCCGCTGGCCGGTCTCGTTCGTAAGCCGGGCGGCCAACGAGGCAGCGACCGCGGCGAGCGCGTCGGCGAGCGCGGCGCGTTCGACGTCGGGGGTCCCGGCCGCGTCGGTCACGGCGACGTCCGGCTCGATCAGGCGCACCGCTGCGCCGATGGCGAGGCCCGGCGCGGCTGGGACACCGGCCAGAACGCCGGCGGAGGCGCCTGATGCCGCTGCGGCCGTGGTTGCGGCAACGGACGCCATCGGCGCGGGCGGTGCGATCTCCTCGTTGGCGACGCGGGCAGTCAAAGCCTCGAGCGCCTCGGCGGCGTCGACGCCCACCGCGATCAGCTCGATCTCGTCGCCATGGCCGATGCCCAGCGCCATCACCGCGACCGGGCTGCGGGCGTTGGCGCGGCGGCCCCCGATCTCCAGTGCGATCTCGGCGGCGAAGCGCGCGGCCTCCTTGGCCAGCAGCGCCGCCGGGCGAGCGTGCAGCCCGTGCGCCAGCTGCACCCGCGTTCGACGGCGAAGCTCGAGGCCGGTCCCGTTCGGAGCGACGGCTGCCTCCGGCGCTAGAGGGCTCAGCGTCAACACCGGCTCGCCGAGCTTCACCTCGCGGCCGCCAGCCAGCGGTTCGATCGCGAACGCCTGGCTGTTGATCACCACCATCGGCGAGACCAGGCTGGCGGCGCTGCGGATCAGGAACTCCATGTCGAAGCGCAGCAACAGATCGCCCGCGGCGACCCGGGCGCCGACGGCCGTGAAGCTGGTGAAGCCCTGGCCGGCGCAGCGCACCGTCTCCAGGCCCACGTGCAGCAGCACTTCGGCCGCGTTGTCGGCTCGGATGGTCACTGCGTGAGAGCAGGCGTGCAGGCCGATCACCTCGCCGTCGCACGGCGCGTGCAGTTCGCCGACGGTGGGATCGATCGCCAGGCCGTCGCCGAGCAGCTTCTGCGAGAACACCGGATCGGGTGTCTCGGAGAGCGGCATCGCCCAGCCGGCCAACGGCGAGATCAGGGTCAGCGCCGCACCGGTCATGACCCCAGCTCCGCCCAGGCGATCACCCACATCGGGTCGAGCTTGCGCTGGGTGAATGTGAAGCACAGGTCGTGCATCCCGGCGAGCGCCGGCAGCTGGCCGGAGAGCACGGTGACGTTCCGGCTCTCCGCCGCGTTGGCCAGCGGCAGCCGCAGCACCGGATCGCCCGTGCAGCCATCGACCCGGACCTCTAGTTCCCCGGCGGGCGTCGTTGGCGGATGCAGCACGATCTTGGCGGCGTCGGCGCCGAGCTGGAAGTTGAACGGCAGGCGGGTGACGGCGACCCGCACCGTGCGGCCGCCCAGTTCGGCCCGAGGCGAGATCCAGCAGGGGTTCATGATGTCGACGAGGTAGGGCTGGGCCTGCTGCGCGTCGGTGACGCCGGCGAGGTTGAGGGAGACCTTGTTGGTGCAGAGTTCCAGCTGCTGGCTGTAGCGCCGCGTGATCGGTGGCACGATCGTGGTCGGAGCGACCGCTGGCTGGTCTTCCGCAAGGCCAAGGGGCTGGTAGCGCTTCAGTTCGCCGGGCAGGCGCGCTTCGAAGCTCTCCCAATTCTTCAGCGCTGTCGCCGTCCAAGCAACTTCCGCGAGGGCCGCCGCGCGGGGAAAGGCCATCCTGGCGACATCGGCCTCGGTCGGCATGTGCTCGGTCCAGAGGTTGGCCTGAACGCCGATGATATGGGCGGCCTGCTCGGGCGTCATCGTCGGCGACACCGGTTCAACGCCGTAGACGTCGGCCAGCGAAACGACGATGCCGCGCCCCGGCGGTTCTCCGACCAGGTCCGACTGGCGGTGGTCGAAGTAAAGCAGCGGGTCGGTGGCGATCACCGTGTCATGGCCGGCGGACGTAGCCTTTAGCGCCCCGTCAGCGTGCCAGGAGACAGTGGCGGCGTCGGCGGGTAAGCCCGCGCCACCGACCAGGATGTCGTCCCAGCCGATCATGCGGCGGCCGTGGGCGGCAAGGAAGCCGCCGATGCGAGCAGTGAACCAGCCCTGCAGCGCGTCCTCGTTCGCCAGGCCAAGCTGCTTGATCTGCGCCTGCACCTTTGGCGAGGCGCGCCACTCGTCCTTCACCGCCTCATCGCCGCCGACGTTGATCCAGGGACCGGGGAAGAGATCCATCACCTCGCTCAGCACCCCGGTCATGAAGCCGTAGGTGCGGTCGCTGGGATCGAGGATGTCCGGAAAGATGCCCCAGTCGCCGCGGGTCTTCGGATCGGCCGGCGCGGCGCCCATCTGCGGATAGGCGACGATCGCCGAGAGCGAATGCCCCGGCATCTCGATCTCGGGCACGATGGTGACGTGGCGCGCCGCCGCGTAGGCGACGATCCGTTGGACCTCAGCCTGGGTGTAGAAGCCGCCGTAGCGGATCGGCCGCCCGGTTTTCCGGTCGATGCCTGGCCGCCAGGCTCCGACGCTGGTCAGGCGCGGGTAGCGCTTGATCTCTAGCCGCCAGCCCTGGTCGTCGGTCAGGTGCCACTGCAGCACGTTGAGCTTATGCAGCGCCATCCAGTCGATCATGTGCTCGACGAAGGTCGGCGACTGGAAATGCCGCGCCGAGTCGAGCAGCAGCCCGCGCCAGGCGAAGCGGGGACGGTCCTCGATGTGCAGCGGCTGCAGCATCATCGGCCCGCGCCGGCCGTCCGCCGTCATCAGCTGCCAGAGCGTGACAGCGCCGTAGAAGAGCCCCGCGTCGGTGGGGGCGGCGATACGAACGCCGGTGGGGGTGACGTCGAGCGTGTAGCCTTCGGGCCCCAGGTCGCTGTCGCCGCGTGCGAAGACGATGGTCGAGTGAGTGGCTGGGTGACGCGACCCGGCCGCCACCCCGAAGCCACGGGATTTCAAGAGCAAATCGCTAAGGTACTTGCCGACCAACGCGCACCCCTGGCTCCCTTCCCCCTCGCGGGGAAGGGTTGGGGATGGGGGCGTCGGCCGGATGCTTGCGGACTGGCGGTGCGCAACCTCTCGAGACCGAGCTGGCACCCCCACCCCCGACCCCGCTCCGCAAGGGGGCGGGGAGGTGTGATCGATAACAATCATCGAGCCAGGTCCGATCGTCAGCGCGTGGCCGGCGTGGACCTGAACCACCAGCGGGCGCGGGATCACGCCCACCGTCTGCGCCTCGGCGTTCGCCGCCAACCCAGCCAGGATCAGGGCAAGCGCGGCGAAGAGCCTAGGCATCGGACGCCTGGCCGTGGATCCAGGTCTCCAGCACCTGCAGGTTGTCGTCCAGCAGCACGAGATCGGCGAAGCAGCCGCGGGCGATGCGGCCGGTCTCGTGCTCCAAGCCAAGGAACGCCGCGGGATTGCCGCTGGCCATGCGCGAGGCGTCGGCGAGGTCGAGGCCGAGCAGCCGCACCGCGTTGCGCACCGCGCTGGCCATGTCGAGCGCCGAGCCGGCGAGCGTGCCGGCTTCGTCGAAACAGGCGCCGTCGCGCACCATGATCGTCTTGCCTTGCAGGTCGAAGGACGTCTGCGCCGAGCCGACGCAGGGCATCGCGTCGGTGATCAGGTTGAAGCGGTGGCGGGGCCGCAGCCGCATCGCTAGCTTCAGCACCACCGGGTCGACGTGCACCCCGTCGACGATGATCCCACACCAGGCGTCCTGATCGTCGAGCGCAGCGCCCACCACGCCCGGTTCTCGCGCCGTCAGCGGCGACATGGCGTTGAAGAGGTGGGTGAAGCCGCTGGCGCCGTGGTCCAGCGCCGCGCGCACCGCGGGATAGCCGGCGTTGCTGTGACCGACCGAGACCACGACCCCCGCCTTCACCAGCCGCTCGATGGTCTCCGGACTAGTCTCCTCTGGCGCCAGCGTGACCAGGGTGCGGCCGACGCCGAGCGAGGTCAGCAGGTCGAACGACGTCGCGTCGGTGCGGCGCAGCTTGCTGGCGTCGTGGATGCCCTTGCGGGTGACGCTGAGGTACGGCCCCTCGATGTGGATGCCCAGCACGCCGGGCGAGCCGGCGGCGATCGCCGTCCGTGTAGCCTCGACCGCGGTCCGCACCGTGTCGAGGTCGTCGCTGATCAAGGTGGGCAGGAACCCGGTCGTGCCGAACCGGCGGTGCGCCGCGCCGATGCGGGCGATCGTTTCAGGCGTCGGCTCGTCGTTGAAGAGGACGCCATCGCCGCCGTTGACCTGGGTGTCGATGAAGCCTGGCAGCAGACGGGCGCCCTGCAGGTCGTGGACCTGGGCGCCGGCGGCGAGTTCCGCGGAGGGGCCGAGCGCGGCGATGCGGTCGTCCTCGATCCGCACCGCCAGGCCGTCGACCAGACCGCGGTCGGTCATCACCCGGCCATTGACGAGGGCCTGCGCCATCAACGCGTCTCGGTGATCTTGGTCAGGTGCGGCGGGCGGTCGGGGTCGCGGCCCCGCGCCAGCGCCAGCGCGCCGACCAGCCGGTAGAAGCTGAGCTCATAGGCGATCGGCTCCAAGATCGGGCACGCGCTCGCGGTCGGCAGGGTGATCACCCCGGCCTGCGCCTCGCCGCCAACCTTGATCGCCGGCGCGCCCTGCGCTGCGGCTGCCGCCAGCGCCGCCTCGACCCCGGCGCGGGTCTCGTCGTTCTGAGCGAAGGCGAGCACGGGGAAGTTCGGGCCGACCAGGGCCATAGGACCGTGCCGCACTTCAGCGGCGCTGAACGCCTCGGCGTGCAGGCCGCAGGTCTCCTTCAGCTTCAGCGCCGCCTCCTCGGCGACGCCGAATCCAACGCCGCGGCCAAGCACGTAGAGGTTCTGGGCCGTAGCGAGCGGGGCAAGCGCCGCGCTCCAGTCCTGCGCCCAGGCGTCTTCCAAGAGATCCGGCAGCCGTTCCAACGCCCTGAGCAGCGCCGCGTCGCCGCTCCAGTACGCCACCAGTTGCACGATCGCGCTGAGCGCGCCGATGTAGGACTTGGTCGCCGCGACGCTGAGCTCGGGTCCCGCCAGCAACGGGGCGGTGACGTCGGCGAGGTCGGCGAGCGGCGAGGCGGCGTCGTTGACCAGGGCGACGACGGTGGCGCCGGCAGTGCGCGCGGCCTCGGCGGCGGCGAGCAGGTCGGGGCTGCGGCCGGATTGCGAGATCGCCAGGCACAAGGTGTCGGTCATCGCCGGGGCGGCGTCGTAAACCGAGGACACCGATGGCGGGGTCGAGGCGGTCATCACCCCGAGCCGGGTCTCAATCAGATAGCGGGCGAAGGTGGCGGCGTGATCGGAGCTGCCGCGGCCGAGGGTGACGACGGCGCGAGGCGGATGCTGGCGCAGCCGCGCGGCCAGATCGCGGATCACCGCGTCGTTGGCGCCCAGCTGGGCCCGCACCACGCCCGGCGACTCGGCCGCCTCACGGCAGAGCCGCGTGGCGTCGGCGGCGGCCCGCAGGTCTTGCCCATCACTCAAAACGGCGCTCCGCAAACTCTAGCCGGCCGAGGTGTTCAGTTCGGCGACAAAGTCGTAGGCGTCGCCGCGGTAGTAGCTCTGGGTGAACTCGACCGGCCGACCGTCGCGCAGAAACCCGCGCCGCTCGATCAAGAGGCCGGGCGAGCCGTCGGCGACGCTCAGCAGCCGCGAACGCTCGGCCGTGAACAGCACCGCGCGCAGCCGCTGCAGCGCCCGCACCGGCCGCGAGCCGTGCTTGTCGAGCGCCTCGTAGAGCGACTCCTCGACCGCGATCTCCGACGGCAGGCAGAAGCCCGGCACGGTGGAATACTCCAGCGCCATCGGCGAGCCGTCGGCGTAGCGGATGCGGTTGAAGCGGTAGACCAGGGCGCCGGGGCTGAGGCCCAGGGTCAGCGATTCCTCAGGCGTGACCGCGCCGGCCGAGCGACTCAGCCACACGCTCTCCGGCCGACGTCCGCGCGAGATCATGTCCTCGGTGAACGAGGAGAGCTTGGAGAAGCTCTTCTCGACCCGAGCGGCGACGAAGGTCCCGGCGCCCTGGCGGCGGGTCAGCAGGCCCTCGCTGACCAGCGCATCCAGCGCCTTACGCACCGTGATCCGCGAGACGCCGAACTCCTCGGCCATGTCCCGCTCCGGCGGCAGCGCCTCGTCGGCGGCGAGCCGGTTCTCGGTGATCGCACCGCGCAGCGCCCGCTGCAGCTGTTGATACAGCGGCGCGCGGCCTTGCTCGTGCAGAGCGCCAATCAGCTCGGCGAACGACGCCACCAGGGTGGTCCTTTCCGTTGCGATGGGGCCGCTATCCGCAGCCGGCCCCCGCCTCGCGGCATGTCTGCCACACAACCATACCATTTGCATACCAATAAATGATTGGTACTCGATTGGTGCGCTTTTTGGCTTGCCTTTTGTTTAGGATTGATGACAGCTTCACTCATTCCAAGGCCATTGGTCTGCAATTCACGACCAAAATGGCCTGATTGGTATGGAAATGGACTTAGGGGTGGGCTGCCGGTCCGGACGGCCCTAACGGGGAGAAGACCCATGACCTTCCGCAAGCCGATCCTGCTCGGATCGACCAGCATCGCGGCCATCCTCTGCGCCGCGGCGCCAGCGATGGCGGCCACCGACACCGATACCGGAGCCAGCGCGGTCAGTGAGATCGTCGTCACCGGCATCAAGGAATCGCTTCAGCGCGCGATTACGATAAAGCGCGAAAGCGTCGACCAGGTCGACGCGGTTTCGGCCACCGACATCGGCAAGCTGCCGGACAAGAACGTGGCCGACGCCCTGCAGCGCATTCCGGGCGTCAACACCGAGTCGGCGGCGAGCGGCGAAGGCGGCTTCGACGAGAACGACCGGGTCAGCATTCGCGGCACATCGCCTAGCCTCACGCAGGTTACGGTGGACGGACACGCGGTGGCGACGGGTGACTGGTTCATCCTCGACCAGTTCCAGACAGTCGGCCGCAGCGTCAGCTTTACCCTGCTTCCCGCCGAAATGGTGCAATCGACTGTGGTCTACAAAACCCAGGACGCGGCGCTGCTCGAAGGCGGCGTGGCCGGGGTGGTCGATCTGCGGACGCCGACGGCGCTGAACCTGACCAAGAGCGGCTTCACCTTCTCCGGCGCGGCCGAGGGCGCGTACAACAGCCTGCGCGGCGACTGGAAGCCTCAGGTCAACGCAACGATCGCCTGGGCCAACCCCACCGGCACCTTCGGCGTTTCGCTGCAGGGCTTCTACGAAGACCGCAGCATCGAACGCTTCGGCCAGGAGACGCTGGGCTACACCCAGATCACGGCGGACCATCTCGATTCGACCGGCAAGTTCGTCGCCGGCATGCCGCTCGGAAACCAGCACCCTGAACTTGTTGGCGTCGAGGCCCCGACCCTGATCGGCTCGACTCTGTTCCAGCAAGAGAAGACGCGCGAAGGCGCCCACTTCGACGTCGACTACGCGCCGTCAGATCGAGTGGAACTGAACCTGGACGGGTTCTACTCCCACCTCGACGCGAGCAACGTCAACGACAACTACATGTACTGGGGTTCGAACGAGCTCAACAACAACCTGCCCAGTAGTTTCACGGTCAGCAATAACACGCTGACCTCGGCGGTTTGGCCGAAGACCGTTCCGATCACCGCCTTTACACCGCCTCCGCCGCCTGCCGGTGTCGCCTGCACTACCGTCTGCACAGGTGGTACGAACCAAGATGGCATCATCGTCGACAACATCTATCGGCCAGGCGCGAACGCCTACACGTACTACATCAATTTTGACGGCAAGTTCAAAGTCACTGACAACCTGACCGTGAAGACCCAGATCGGGTATACGCAGGGCCAGGGCCAGACCGCATCTTCGCCGTTCTTCGAGGCTGACGCTGTGACCGGCGTCGCCTTCCAGCCGTCAGGCAACGGCTGGCAGGTCACCCCAACCGACATCAGCGGTGGAAGCCCGAACGGCCTCAACAATGACTTCGCGATCAACGAGACCTTCAGCTCTCGGGATAGTGAGATCTACGGCTCGGCCGACGCCGACTGGGACGTCAACAATGGCGTCTTCAAAGACGTCGCCTTCGGCTTCCACGGCGCCCAGCACACCCGTCAGGTCGACGGCTGGGACCGCGGCTGCACCCTCGGCGCCGACGGCTCCTGCTTCAGCGCCGGCCTCTTCCCGTTCGCCAACACCAACCCGACACCCTACCCGTCCGGCTTCAACAGCGGATCGCTGGGCATCCCGGGCCTACTCATCCCGCTGGCCGGCAACACCGCCTCGATCCAGAAGATCATCAACGCCATCCCAGGCGGCGTGCGCGGCCCGATCTCGGCGATCCACCAGCCGCTGAACTACTACTGGCCGGGCTCGTTCAAGGTGCAGGAGAACGACTACGCCGGCTATGTGATGGCCCGCGTGGAAGGCGACGGCTGGCGCGGCAACTTCGGCGTCCGGCTGGTAGACACCCAGGAGAACGCGTTCACCAACGTGCCGGTGACCCCCGGAACGGCTGGCGCGATCACCAGCTCGGCGTTTGGCCCCTACCAGGTCAACCACGTCATGCACGACTACTTCACGCCGCTGCCCAGCGTGAACTTCACCTTCGACCTGCAGAAGAACCTGCTGCTGCGGGTGTCGGCGGCGGAGACAATGTCGCGGCCCGACTACAGCGCCCTCGGCGGCACGGTCACCCTCAGCGACCTGACCCTGACCGGCAACGGTGGCAACCCGAACCTGCGGCCGGTCCAGGCCTCGGTATTCGATGGCGCGCTCGAGTGGTACTACATGCCGACCGCGGTCGCGGCCGTCAGCGTCTTCTACGACGACCTCTCGTCCTACGTGACCTTCGGCAACCACACCCAGACGTTCGAGGACCAGTTCCTGACCGGCGTCGGCGCGCCGGTGTTCAAGCCCTATGTGATCACCTCGCCGACCAACACCTCCGGCCAGTTGAAGGGTGTCGAGTTCCAGGTGCAGCAGCCGCTGCCCTACAACTTCGGCTTCCAAGCCAACTTCACCTATGTCGACGGGGAAGACGCCACCGGCGCCCCGCTCGTTGGCACCTCGAAGATCACCTACAACATCGTCGGCTACTACGAGGTGGAGCGCTTCAACATCCGCTTGGCCTACACCTACCGCTCGCACTACCTGGTGGGTCTGGACCGCAGCTCGGCCGAGAACGAAGCCGGCAACGGCGAACTCGACGCCTCGGCCAACTACAATCTGACCAAGAACGTGACGCTGACAGTCGATGCGCTGAACATCACCGACCCGCTCCTGAAGTACTACGCCAACAACACGACCCAGGTTCGCGCCGTCTACGAGAACGGAACCCAGGTCTACGCCGGCGTGCACGTGAAGTTCTGATCCCTCCCAACGGGGGTCCATCCTCCCCCAAAACTGAGGCGGAGCGGCTTGCCGCTCCGCCTTTTTTGTTTGCGGCGGGCGCGGCTTAGACTGAGGCCATGGCGAGCGAAGAGGGCGGGATCGAGCTGGGGCTGCGCCTCTTCGCCGTAGGGCGAACGCGGGAGGCCGCCGCCGCACTCGAAGCCGCTCTGGCCGCGAACGACGGCGCCGGAGTCGCTTGGCGCTTGCTTGGCGACATCCGGCTGGTTGCGGGTGACGTCACCGCGGCGCAGGACGCGTACGACCGCATGCTGGCGGCAGTGGTTCCGGACCCGACGCTGCGGCAGCCAGCGTTGGACCTGGCCGCGGGCCGCAGTGCTGACGCGGCCAGCGCGCTCGGCGATCGCCTGAAGCGCCAGCCCGGCGCGGCCCCGGTGCTGCATCTGCTCGGCGAGGCCTTGCTGCGCCAGGGCCAACTGGCCGGTGCCGAAACCGTGCTCACGCACGTCCTGACCCTCGCGCCCAACCTGCACCTGGCGCGCTTGGCCTACGCGCTGTTGCTGCAACGCCTTGGCCGGCACGCCGAGGCGATTGCGGAACTCGACCGGCTGCTGGGCCGCGATCCGCGCCACCACCGCGCCCGGATGGCCAAGGCCGCCAGCCTGACCGAGCTTGACGACTACGCGGCCGCCGCCGAGCTCACCGCAGCCCTGCTGGAAGATTTCCCCGACCAGCCGCGCGGCTGGCTGGTGCACGGCAACGGCCTGCGCACCCTCGGCCGCATCGAGGGCGCTGTCGCCGCCTACCGCCGCTGCCTGGCCCTCGACCCCGCCAGCGGCGAAGCCTGGTGGAGTCTCGCCAACCTGAAGGCTTACCGCTTCGCTGACGACGACGTCGCGACGATGACGGCCCTCGTCGATGCAACGGAAACCTCGCCCGAAGCGCGGAGCCACTTGCACTTCGCGCTCGGCAAGGCACGCGAAGACGAGCGCCGCGATGCGGAAGCGTTCGCCCACTACACAGAGGCCAACGCGATCCAGGGCCGGCTGCGGTGCTACGACGCCGATGCCACGACAGCGCTGGTCCGGCGCTCGCAGGCGCTGTTCACTCAGGCCTTCTTCGCCGAACGCGCCGGCTGGGGCGATCCGGCGGCCGATCCGATCTTCATCGTCGGCTTGCCGCGCTCCGGCTCGACCCTGGTCGACCAGATCCTGGCCAGCCACTCGGCGATCGAAGGCACCCGCGAGTTGCCGGACATCCAGCTGATGGCGGATTGGGCCGGCGTTCAAGGCGCGGACTACCCCTCGGGGCTGGCCGGCCTGCCGCGCGCCGCGATTGCCACACTGGGGCGCGACTACCTCGCCCGGACCCGGCCGCACCGCCGGCTGGGGCGTCCGTGCTTCACCGACAAAGCGCCGTGGAACTTCCTGCATGTCGGTCTGATCCGGCTGATCCTGCCCAACGCCAAGATCGTCGACGTGCGCCGCCATCCGCTCGGCTGCGGCCTCTCGGCGTTCAAGCAGCACTTCGCCGGCGGCTTCGACTTCACCCACGACCTGACCGACCTCGGCCGCTACTACGCCGACTACGTGGCGCTGATGGCGCACCACGATGCGGTGCTGCCGGGCCATGTCCACCGCCTGCTCTACGAGGATCTGGTCGCCGACACCGAGACCGAGGTTCGCCGGCTGCTGGACTACCTCGGCCTGCCGTTCGACCCGGAGACGCTGCGCTTCTTCGACAACCCCCGCGCGGTGGCGACACCGAGTTCCGAACAGGTGCGCCGCCCGATCTTCACCGACGGGCTGGGGCAGTGGCGCCGGTTCGAGCCCTGGCTCGGGCCGCTGAAGGAGGCGCTGGGGCCGGTGCTCGACGCCTATCCTTCGCCGCCATAGCCGAACGCCGCCACCCACGGCGCCAGGATCGGCAGCACCGACGCCAACTCGTGCTCGTAGGCTCGCCAGCGACCGAGGCCGGCGCGGTTCAACCCAGCGCGGACTTGCGGGGCGCTGGGCGTGCGAACGCTGCGCCGACGGGCAGTGGCCGCGACGTCGGCCATTTCGGGCCTCGCCTCCAGACCGAGGAAGCCGGCGATTCGGGTCAGCTCACCTGGAAAGTCATCGATTAAGGCCTCGTAGCGCGCGTCGGCGATCTGCAGCGGCAAGACGCGGCGGTAGACCTTAGCCATCCGCATCGAGGCGGCGTAGCAGCGCGCGGTCTCGGCCAGATCGGTGAAGGCGTAGGTCAGCGCGTTCATCTGGAAGCTGTTGCGAAAGCAGCTCAGCACCACGTCGCGCGGATCGCGCAGCGCGAAGATGATGCGCGCGTCCGGGAACAGCTTGGCGATCAGCGGCAAGTAGAGGGTGCCGGCCGGCGCTTTGTCGAGGAAGTGGCGGCCGCGGGGATTAACGCCACCCTCCCCCACCTTGCGCCAGTAATGCGCGCGCCAATGGTTGGCTTCGGCCTCGGTCAGGCGCGACAGCCGCTCGAGCTCCTCGGGCGCCGACATCAGCGCGTCGTAGGCGTCGGCGAGGGTCGGCGCTTCCTCGAGCGCGACGAGGTCCGGATGGCCGGCCAGCGCCTGCTCCAAGAGCGTGGTGCCGGATCTGGCGAAACCGACCAGGAAGGCATGACCACGGACGTCCGCAGACATCCTGGAAGCCGGGGCGGCGCGCCAGGGGGCGGGATCGGCCCTCTCGAACCAATCGGCGAGCCGGCCCAGCTTGTCCGCCTCAGACTCGCGGCCGGCGGCGCGCGCGGCGTAGAGCGCGTGCAGCGCCCGCTTGCCGCGGGTGACCGCCGCGAACGCTTCGGCGTAGCGACCCAGCCCGTCCAGCGCGTCGCCCAGCAAGAGCGCGGTCTCGGCCTGCTGGTCGGGCGGCAACCCAGGCGCCGCGAGCCCACGCCGCGCGCGCTCCGCCGCAACTTCCAGGTCGCCGCGCCCCAGGGCGATGCGCGCGGCGAGCCAGTCGATCTTTGGGTTCGGCGTAGGTTGAGCGAGCAGCGGCGCGGCGACCTCGGCGGCGGTGTCGAACTCGCCGCGTTCCACCGCCTGCAGGGCCAGCCCGAAGCGCGCTTCGGTGGAGTCGCCGTCGCAACCCAGCGCCTGGCGATAAGCCGCTGCGGCCTCGTCCACCCGGCTCAGGCTCTGCAGCACGCGGGCGTTGGCGCAGTGTACTGGGGCGGCAGCCGGCATGCGCTTCAGCCCAGCGTCGCACACCTGCAGCGCCGTCTCCGGCCGTCGGTCGGCGAGCAGGCAGTCGCTCAACGCGGCCCAGCCCGCCGGCTCTTGCGGCGCGGCGGCGACGAGGCGCTGGAGCAAAGCCGCGGCCTCGCCGAAGCGGCCCTGGCGCTGACGCTCCGAGGCCTCGGCCCACAATCGCCTGAGATCGGCTCGCTCAACCACCCGTCCGCCCGGCCCCTCCTCGGCGCGCCACGATGCACGATACAGAGCAGGATACCTGAACGTCGCTCACGAATCCGCTTGCCTAGGGCGCGCGAGCACGGTTCCCTGGCACGCAAGCGTCCCGCAGAAGGCGCAACGCCTCGGGTATCATAGGGAACGCCGCGCTTTGTCCGTCTCCAGCAGTTCCGCGCCAGCGGACCAATCGATTTCGTGGCCGAGGCTGATCGCCTTCGCGATGCCCGGCTTGCCAATCGGCGCCTTGGCCGCCGCTCTCTCGGTCTATCTGCCGAAGTACTACGCCAGCCACCTTGGCCTGAGCTTGGCTGCGGTCGGCATAGCGTTCATGGCCGTGCGGCTGGGCGACATGCTGTTCGACCCCTTCATCGGCGTGATGATGGATCGAACGCGCACGTTTCTCGGTCGCTATCGGATCTGGCTACTGTGCGGCGCGCCGTTGTTGGGCATTCCGGTTTATATGTTGTTTCTGGCCCCTGTCGGCGCATCGCTGATCTATCTGGTGGGCTGGCTCTTCCTCTACTACCTGGGCACCTCAGTGATCGCGCTGTCGCACGCCTCATGGGCGTCGGTGATCGCTTCCAAGTATCACGACCGCTCGCGCGTCTTCGGCGCGATTCAGATCGTCAGCACCATTGCCGCGACCGCCGTACTGTTCGTCCCGGCCATCGTTGGCAGCAAGAATCCGGCGACTGACGTGCAAGACATGGGTTGGTTCATTGTCGTGGTGACGCCGCTCGGCATCATAATGGCGAGCGTTTTCACACCCGAGAAGATTATCGAGCAGCATTCGGTCGAGAAGCCGTCCCTGCGCGACTACTGGGAGATGGTGTCCTGGCCAGAGATGCGACGCATCGTCGGCGCTGCATTCTGCCTCACGCTTGGTCCCGGTTGGATGAGCGCGATGTATCTGTTTTATTTCCAGGATTCGCGCGGCTTTGACTTCCGCACCTCGACCTATCTGCTGGCGCTCTACATCGCAGCAGGTGTGTTCGGCGCAGCCGGGCTCTCCTGGCTAGCGACACGGCTCGGCAAACACCGCACCTTGATCGTCTGCAGCACAATCTACTCGCTGGGCCTGATGATCCTGAACTTCATGCCCAAAGGCTCGATTGTGCCGGCCGCGATCATCATGTTCTCGCTTGGATTTTTCGCGGCCGGTTTCGTGCTGCTCGGCCGGGCAATGTGCGCCGACGCCGGCGATGCGATCCGGCTCGCCAAAGGGAAGCACCAGCAGGGGCTGCTCTACGCGATGATGACCAGCGTCGAGAAGATCGCCAGCGCGTTCTCCATCGGCCTGACTTTCACCATCCTGTCGGCGGTCGGCTACAACGCCAAGGAAGGCGCTCACAACACGCCGGGGGCGATCCACAATCTCGAACTGGTCTATCTGCTGGGGCCGATCTTCTTCGTGATGCTCGGCGGCGCCTGCTACCTTGGATACAAGCTGGACCACAAACGCCACGCCGAGATCCGCGCCGCGCTGGATGAGCGAGACGCGGCGGTGATCCTGCCCGGGGCAGTGCTCGAGACGTTCGGCGGCGACGTGGTGATGCCCGGCGCGCCGGCGGAATAGATGGAGGCTAACGGCAGGCGAATTTAGTTGCGCAGCCCTGCCTACAAAGGTCTGATTGCGACGGGTCGGCGTCCCCAACAAGAAGCGCCGCCCGAGGTGAGGAGATCGAGACTTTGAGTACCCCGACAGCGGCGAAAGCCGTCCCGGCAGATCATCTGTCACTGCCAACGGTGTTCGCGTTCGTCAGCGCCACGATTCCTTCGGCGATTTTGCTGGGCATGCTGGGCCTGTTCCTGCCTCGCTACTTCACCCACTTCTTTCCCAACCCCAAGCTGGCGCTTGGGTTGATCGGCGTGACGCTGGCGGGCGTGCGGACGATCGACACCCTCGCCATCGACCTGCCGATCGGCTGGGCGATGGACAAGTTCAGCGGTCGCTTTGGCCGCTACCGGCCGTGGTACGTCGCCGGCGCGCCGATCATGATGCTGGGCGCTTACATGCTGTTCAACCCGCCGCTCCACCTGACGGTGAGTTATCTCGCGACCTGGTACCTCTTTATGTACGTCGGCATCTCGATGATGACGATCGCCTTCAGCGCGTGGGGCGCCAATCTGGCGAGCAGCTACAACGAGCGCTCGCGACTGTTCGGCTGGATGATCCCGGTCGCGATCCTCGGCACGGCCTGGCTGAACCTCGCACCCGTGGTGACCCACAACAAGTTCGGGCCTGGCAACTTCAACGACGTACCGATCATCGGCTGGATCGTCATCGGCCTGACGGTGGTCACCACCGCCATCGTCGCCATTTTCGTCCGTGAACCGGCCTCACCGCCGTCGCCCCGCGCCAAGGGGGGCCTTGCCGACTATTGGCGGATCATCGCCAATCCGACCGCCTTGCGGCTGGTGCTCGCTGACCTCTTCCTGACGCTCGGGCCCGGCCTCACCGGCCCGATCTATCTGTTCTTCTTCAACCAGTCCAAAGGCTTCACCATCGGCGGCGCCACGACGCTGCTGCTCTTCTACGTTGCGGCCGGCCTGGTTTGGGCGCCGATGTGGGCGCGGGTCGCTCGTTCGATCGGTAAACACCGCACCCTGCAAGTCGCCTGCGTCTGTTACGTGGTCGCGCAGACATCCCTGATGGCCGTCCAAGGGCCCCAGTTCCCGA
The DNA here is from genome assembly GCA_036494265.1 of Caulobacteraceae bacterium. Classification (GTDB taxonomy): domain Bacteria; phylum Pseudomonadota; class Alphaproteobacteria; order Caulobacterales; family Caulobacteraceae; genus Acaudatibacter. The sequence goes on from DASXOP010000007.1 coordinate 151,834, forward strand.
TCACCGCCCTGCTCATGTTCTTCGCCGGCGGCACCGCCAGCGCGTTTATCTTCCTGGTCCGCGCCATGCTGGCCGACTACTCGGACGAGTTGCGGCTGGACCAGGGCGTGACCCGCGCCGGCCTGCTGTTCTCGCTGATCGGCATCACCCAGAAGCTCGCCGGCTCGTTCAACACGGCGATCTCCTTCGGCATTCTCGCCTGGGTGGGTTTTGACCCGGACGAGCATGCGCACAACACGGCGCACGCGATCTTCGGCCTGAATATGACCTACGTGTTCGCGCCGATCCTGTTCGTGGTGGTCACCGGCCTCTTCTTCTTCGGCTACAAACTGGACGCCAGGCGGCACGGCGAGATCCGCGAGGCGCTCGACGCCCGCGATGCGGCGATCGAGAAGGAAGCGGTGGCCGACAGCCTGGTCGGCGACGATGCGATCTCGCCACCGGGGCCGGAATGATCCTGGGCGCCCCTCAGCTCAATCGACCGGAGCGCCAGCGGGCGCCGCCGGCCTCGTTGGAAAGGCGCCCCTGATGTCCGCAGTCAGTTCCCCCGCGGCCGAGAAGCCGTACCCGCTGCCCGGCCTGATCGCCTTCGGCACCGTGGGCATTCCCCTCGCTGGGATGCTGCTGATCTTCGGGCTCTGGATCCCGCGCTTCTACGTCACCAGCGGACTGCCGCTCGTCGTGGTCGGCGGCGCGATCCTGGTGGTGCGCCTGCTCGACATCATGCTCGACCCGGTCATCGCGCTGGCCATGGACCGGACCAAGACCCCGATCGGGCGATACCGCCCCTGGATGATCCTGGGCGTGCCGTTCCTGGTCTACGGCGTCTACCGAGTCTTGCTGCCGGGCGCGCACCCGACCGCCGGCTACCTGATCCTCTGGATGGTGTTCACCTACGTCGGCTACTCGATGCTGACCTTGGGCCAGACCGCCTGGTCGGCGACGCTCGCGCCCACTTATCAGGAGCGCTCGCGCCTGTTCGGCTGGACGCAGGGGATGGCGGTGATCGGCTCGGTCGCGCTGCTAGTGTTGCCGGCCGTGACCCACGGCCACATCGTGCCCGGCAGCGCCAAGAACATGCCGACCATGGCGCTCTTCGCCGCCGTCGGCTTTCCGCTGGCGGTGCTGATCGCGGCGCTATTCACCCGAGAGCGTCGCGCGCCAGTCGTTGCGGCGAAGCAGAAGTTCTCGATGGGCGACTATCTATTCGCGGGCAAGCGGATGTGGCGAGTGGTGCTGGCCGACCTCGTGCTGACGCTCGGCCCAGGCACCACGGGTCCGATCTACGTCTACTTTTTCCACGACGCCAAAGGCTTCGTCGACGCCGACGTCGGCTTCCTGCTGATCTTCTATATCGGCGCCGGCATCCTCGGCGCGCCGTTCTGGGGCCGTGTCGCGCGCCGATTCGGCAAGCACCGGACGGTGCAGATCGCCTGCGTCTTCTATGGCATCACCCAGACGATCCTGATGGCGCTGCCGAAGGTTCACCCAGGCTACCACCTGGTGCCCGACGGCGTTCCCACGGCGGCGGGCATGTTCTGCGTCGGCTTCTGCGCCAGCGCCTTCATCCTCCTGATCCGCGCGATGGTCGCCGACATCGTCGACGAGGTGAAGCTGGAGACTCGGCGCGACCTGACCAGCCTGATGTTCTCGATGGTGACCACCACCACCAAGATCGGACAGGCGGTGACCGTCTCCATCGTGTTCCCGATCCTTGCCATGGTCGGCTACAACGGCAAGGAAGGAGCGGTGAACACCACCCACGCCATCTTCGGCCTGGAGATGTGCTACCTCTTCGCCCCCATCGTCCTGGTGTTCTTCGGCGGAGCGATGCTGTTCGGCTACAACCTCGACGCCAAGCGCCATGCGGAGATCCGCCAGGCGCTGATGGAACGCGAATACGCCGGCGCCGAGGAAACCTTGACTGGTCCAATCGAAGGCACTGACACCGCCGCGGTCGCCGCCGCGGAATAGTCGGCGCAGCGTTCGTACTTACGCTTCGATCCCGGACGTCAGGCCGGCAAGGCTACTCGCCGCACCAGCTTGAGCGTTCGGCCGCCTATTCCCAGTGGCAGACACGATGATGGTGATGCCGGTGGCAGACTTGGTGGCGATGATGGCCGCCGCCAAGGCCAATGCCGGCGTGCAGCGGGCCGATGTGGGCGCCGATGCCGCCGGCCGAGGCCATCGAGCCGACACTCATCAGGACCGCGACACTCGCGGCTAGCAAAAACTTCATGAATCTCACTCCGTCATAGGCGGTCGAAGGACGTTCACTGGAATAAGCGCCGCCTGACCGATCGAGGACGTAAGGGTCCGTGACCACCGCCGGTTCCGGAAAATCGAGTGTCGGGCCTGTAACTTAGCGCGGCACTAGGGCCCGGGCGGCGTCTCTGAATGCTGCCGAGACCTTCGAACCGGGGTCGCTGACCATCACCGGCATGCCCTCGTCGCCTCCCTTGCGCAGGGCGATGTCGATCGGGATCTCCGCCAAGAGCGGCACGCCCAGCTTCAGCGCTTCGGCGCGCGCCCCGCCCTGGCCGAAGATCGGGATCGGCGCGCCGGTGCTCGGGTCGGGGAAATAAGCCATGTTTTCGATCACGCCCAGGATCGGCGTCTCGGTCTTCTTGAACATCGCCGCGGCCCTGCGCGCGTCGATCAGCGCGATCTCCTGCGGGGTCGAGACGATGATCACGCCGTCGATCTTCAGCTTCTGCACCAGGGTCAGCTGGATGTCGCCGGTGCCCGGCGGCAGGTCGACCACCAGCACGTCCAGCGGCTCGGCCTCGGTGCCCCAGCGTACGTCAGTGATCATCTGGCGCACGGCGGAGGAGGCCATCGGGCCGCGCCAGATCATCGGCGCGCCCTCGTCGACCAGGAAGCCGATCGACATCACCTTCAGGCCGTGGGCGACGAGCGGCGTCAGCTTGCCATCCTCGAACGCCGGCTGCTCGTCGACGCCAAGCATGCGCGGCGCGGAGGGCCCGTAGACGTCGGCGTCGAGCACGCCGACCCGGAGCCCCATCGCCGCGAACGCGCAGGCGAGATTGACCGAGATGGTCGACTTGCCCACCCCGCCCTTGCCGCTGGCGACCGCGAACACCCGGTGCACGAACGGCGGCTTCTCGGCCTCGTGGACGTGCGGCTGCGACTGTGGATCGTTGGCGAGGCTGGCGCCTTTGCGCTGGCGGGTGACGCCCGGAGCGGGCGCCGCGCGGGCGGCCGCGGTCATCACCACCTGCGCCTTGTCCACCCCTGGCACGGCCTTCAGCGCTTTCTCGGCCGCCTCGCGGATGAAGGCGTAGCGTTCGGCGTCGGCCGATGGCACCTCCAGCATGAATCCGGCCCTGCCCGGTCCGATCATCAGGCCCTGCACCAGCCCAGCGGCCGACAGTCCGCGGCCGGATTTGGGATCGATCACCTTGTCGAGGGCAGCGAGAACCTGGTCGCGGTCGGGTTGGACGGGCGCACTCATCGGTTCATAGTCTTCGCTGCGGGGGGGGCCTCATATCCGCACCCGCGCCGGGCATTGCAAGGCATCCCACGCCGGAGACCGCGATGTACAACGAGGGCAGCCGCGAGCTGCAGGATCGTTTCGAGAGCCGCGCGCTGGCCGATCGCCTGGACGAGCGATTGCGGCGCGAGCAGTTCAACGATGCGGACAAGGCCTTCATCGAGGGCAGCCCGTTCTTCTTCATCGCCACTGCCGACGACGAGGGCCGGCCCGACTGTTCGTTCAAGGGAGGACTGCCCGGCTTCGCCAGGGTGGTCGCACCCGACCTGCTGATCTTCCCCGACTATGACGGCAACGGCATGTTCCGCAGCCTGGGCAACATCCGGGTCAATCCGCAGGTCGGCCTGCTGTTCATCAAGCTGGGCGAACGGCCAGCGCGCCTGCGGGTCAACGGACGCGCCGAACTCGCGTTCGAAGAAGAGCGGCTGGAGACCTTCGCCGGCGGTCAGTTACTGGTGAAGGTGACGCCCACGGACATCTTCCCCAACTGCCCCCGCTACATCCCGCATCTGGAACTGGTCGAGCCCTCACCCTACGCACCGGAGGTCGGCGCCGCACCGCTCGAGCCTTCCTGGAAAGCGTTCGACGCGTTCAAGGACGTCGTGCCGCCGCGCCGGCGCTGAGCGTCAGACGGCGACGCCGCGCCGGTCGATCATCTCCAACACGTGATGCAGGCTCTCGGCGATGGCGACGCACTTGGCGTGCATCTCGTCGGTAGGCGCGAGCAGGTCAGGCACCATCACCGTCATCATGCCGGCGGCGTGGGCGGCGCGGACGCCGTTGTGGGAATCCTCCAGCGCCAGGCACTGCTCGGGCGGGACCCCGAGTCGCTCCGCCGCGGTGAGGAAGGGGTCGGGATTGGGCTTGCCGCGGGCGTAGTCCCCGGCCGCGACGACAGCGTTGAAGCGCGGGAGGATGCCGCTCGGCCCCAGCGTTCGCTGGACGGCGCGGTGGCTGGACGACGTCGCGATAGCGCGTGGGATGGCTGAAGCGTCGAGATGATCGAGCAGTTCGACGACGCCCGCCTTGAGCGCCACGCCGACGTCACAAGCGGCATAGATGCGCCGGTTGAGCTCGGCGTTGAAGGTATCGAACTGAAAGTCGGGGCCGAAGTGAGCCAGGGCGACCGCATCGCTGTCAGCGGACGGCAGACCCACCATGCGCTGGAAAACGTGCTCCGGCAGCTCGGCGCCAAGATCACGCGCGATATCCATCATCAAGCCCCGGATCAGCACCTCGGTGTCGACGAGGAGACCATCCATGTCGAAGACGACGGCGCGAATCGGACGGGGAAAGACCATGGCGCCGGTTATCTCCGAGGCCTGGGCGGACGGAAGTAAACTTGCGTCTCAGCCGGTAACGAACTTGTCCGCGCCGTAGCCCTGGAAATAGAGCAGCGAGGTGAGGTCGGTCTCGTTCAGCCGTGCGTCGGCCTGCTCGGCCAGCACCGGCTTGGCGCGGTAGGCGACCCCGAGGCCGGCGGCGGCGACCATGTCGAGATCATTGGCGCCGTCGCCGATGGCGAGGGAGTCGGCCATCGAGGCGCCAAACCCGGCCGCCTCGGCACGCAGCGTGGCGAGCTTGGCGTCGCGGCCGAGGATCGGATCGGCGACCCGGCCGGTCAGCGCCTCGCCGTCGTCGATCAGCTTGTTGCCCCAGTGGGCGTGGAAGCCGGCGGCCTGAGCGACGCGGCCAGTGAAGAAGTCGAACCCGCCGGAGACCAGCACGCAGCGGGCGCCCTGGGCCGCCATCGTCGTTACCAGGGTGCGGGCGCCGGGGTTGAGCTTCACCCGCTCGTCGAAACAGCGCTGCATGTCTTCGAGTGGCAAGCCGGCGATCATCGCCACCCGTTCGCGCAGCGCGTCCTCGAAGTCGATCTCGCCGCGCATGGCCCGCTCGGTGATCTGGGCCACCTCGCGCCGCACGCCGGCGAAGTCGGCCAGTTCGTCGAGGCACTCGACACCGACGATGGTGGAGTCCATGTCGGCGACCAGCAGGCGCTTCTTGCGGTGCTCGGCCAGCTGGACGCAGATATCGACCGGCTGTCGCCCCAGCAGGTCCTCGGCCTTGGCGCGAGCGATGATGGGGTCGGCGTGATCGAAGAAGATATCGAAGGCGCCGTCGCCCAGGATGTCGGTGTCCTGGATCGTGGCGCCGGTCCCCGCGACGGCTTCGAGCGCGTAGGGCAAGGCATCCTGAAGAGTTTCGAAGTCGCGTGCGACGACGGTAAGAACGATCCGCATGTCCGCTCCGGCTTCTGACCATCGCATCTGGCTGATCGCCGGGCCCACCGCAAGCGGCAAGTCCGCGCTGGCGCTCCGGCTGGCGCAAAAGCTCGGCGCCGACATCGTCAACGCCGATTCCATGCAGCTTTACGCAGACTTGCAGGTGCTGACCGCCCGGCCGGCGCGCGACGAGACGCTGTTGGCGCCGCATCACCTGTTCGGCGTCGCCGACGCCGCCGACGGCTGGTCGGTGGGGCGCTGGCTCGATGCCGCCCGCGCCACCTTGGCCGACATCGCGCAATGGCGGCGGCCGGCGGTGGTCGTTGGCGGGACGGGCCTCTACTTCCGCGCCCTCACCCAGGGCCTGGCCAACGTGCCGCCGGTGCCGCGCGCGGTGACCGACCGGCTGGAACGCGAAGCTGGGGGCGCTGGCGAGCTGGCGCTGCGGCCGCGCCTGGCCGCGCTCGACCCCGAGGCCGAGGCCCGCATCGCTCGCGGCGATCGCCAGCGGCTGCTGAGAGCGCTCGCTGTCGCCGAGCACACCGGTCGCGCGCTAAGCGCCTGGCAGGCGGACACGGAGGCCACGCTGGCGCCGGGGGACTGGCGCGCCGTCGTGCTCGCCCCGCCCCGCGAGACGCTCTACGCGGCGTGCGACGCGCGCCTGGCGGCCATGTTCGAGGCCGGTGCGATCGAGGAGGTGGCGGCCCTGCATGCCCGTTGGCTCGACCCGACCCTGCCGGCGATGAAGGCGGTGGGCGTGCGCGAGATCGTCGCCTACTTCGAAGGGCGGATCAGCCGTGACGAAGCCCTGGCGGCCGCGCAGCAGGAGACCCGCCGCTACGCCAAGCGCCAGCTCACCTGGTTCCGCAATCAGACGCCTGACTGGCCGCGGATCGAGGCGGTGGGTGAGGAAGCTCAGTGGGCGGCGCTGGAGGGGCTCTGAGGCGCGCTTCGCCGCGCCTGACCTTCCGCGACGACAGAATTGTGCGCCATTTCCGTCGGCTATATTACCGACCATCACTTACGTGGATGGGTCTCACATGGACGATGGCGCTGGCGAGCTGAAGCTGGACTTCGATCCCGATGCGCTTAGGGATAAGTACCGCCAGGAGCGTGACAAGCGACTGCGCCAGGACGGCGAGGACCAGTACATCGAACTGGCCGGCGACTTCGCTCGCTACGCCGAGGAAGACCCTTACGCGGACCCGAGCTTCACCCGCGCGCCGGTCGACGAGGACCTGGAGATCGCGGTCATCGGCGGCGGTTTCTCGGGTCTCTTGGCAGCCGCCAGGCTGCGCGAGGCGGGGCTGGACGATTTCCGCATCATCGAGGCCGGCGGCGACTTCGGCGGCACCTGGTACTGGAACCGCTATCCCGGCGCCCAGTGCGACATCGAGAGCTACTGCTACCTGCCGCTGCTGGAAGAGCTGAACTACATCCCGAAGGAGAAGTACTCCTACGTCAGCGAGATCTTCGAGCACTCGCAACGCATCGGCCGGGAATACAAGCTCTACGACAACGCCCTGATGCAGACCCGGGTGAAGGGCCTGCGCTGGGACGAGCAACTCCAGCGCTGGCGGGTGGCGACCAACCGCGGCGACGACATCCGCGCCCGGTTCGTGGTGATGGCGCTAGGCCCGGCCAGCCGCGCCAAGCTGCCCGGCATTCCGGGCATCGAGAGCTTCGAAGGCCACAGCTTCCACACCTCGCGCTGGGACTACGGCTACACCGGCGGCGACACCAACGGGAAACTGGACAAGTTGGGCGACAAGCGGGTGGCGATCATCGGCACCGGCGCCACGGCGATCCAGTGCGTGCCCTATGTCGGCGCAAACGCGCTGCAGACCTACGTCTTCCAGCGCACGCCGAGCTGCGTCGACCTCCGCGGCAACAAGCCGACGGACCCCGAATGGGCCAAGACCTTGCAGCCGGGCTGGCAGCGCGCCCGCCGCGATAACTTCGGCGCGATCATCACTGGCCAGCCGTTCGAGGAGGACCTGGTCAACGACGGCTGGACCGACATCTTCCGCAACGTGATGGCCATGCCCAAGAGCGACAAGCCGCTGTCGATGGAGGAAATCGGCAAGACGATGGAGCTGGCCGACTTCAAGAAGATGAACACGATCCGGGACCGGGTGGACGCCGAGGTGAGCGACGTCGCGGCGGCCGAGGCGCTGAAGCCCTGGTATCGCCAGTTCTGCAAGCGGCCGACCTTCAACGACGAATACCTGCCCACCTTCAACCGCCCGAACGTGACCCTGGTCGACGTCAGCCAGAGCAAGGGCGTCGAGCGGATCACGCCGAAGGGCGTGGTCGCGAACGGCGTCGAGTACGAGGTCGACTGCATTATCTACGCGTCGGGCTTCGAGATCTCGACCGCGTTCCGGCGCCGCGTGGGCTTCGAGATTCACGGTCGGGACGGGCTCTCGCTGTTCGACTACTACGTCGACGGCTTCCGCACCCTGCACGGCCACTCCAGCCGCGGCTTCCCCAACTGGTTCTACATCGGCATCGGCCAGAACGGCCTTTCGGTGAACATGACCGCGATGTTCGACGAGCAGGCCCGTCACGTCGCCTACATCATCAAGGAAGTGAAGGCGCGCGGCGCAACGGCCGTCGAGCCGACTGCCGAGGCGGAAGAGGCGTGGGTCGATCTGATCCGCAAGCTGGCGATCACCAACCGCGACTTCCAGAACGCCTGCACCCCCGGCTACTACAACAACGAGGGCGGCAAACCCTCCGGCGGCCTCAACGGCCAGACCTACACGCCAGGCATCAACCGATTCAACGCCCTGCTGGAAGCCTGGCGGGCGGAGGGCGAGCTGAAGGGGCTGGAGCTGACGGCTTAGCGTCCGAAGGTAGCCTTCGGCCCGACGCTGCTCCCTTCCCCCTTGCGGGGAAGGGCTGGGGATGGGTCCGAACCTGTCAGATAGGTGACGAAGTAGACTGGTCACATGGGTGACAGTTTCTTGGTCGGCAGGGAGGACCTTTGCCGATGTGGAGACGGGCTATTGTCGCGGAAGAGAAGCTTGCGTTCCTGGCGCGGCGTTTGG